>CAMFHA010000030.1 GCA_945952115.1 uncultured Legionella sp.
TGTTGGACTGATATGCTTCGAGACGGCGCTAACGCACCTCCTCAGCATGAACGGACTTTATAGTCAACAAAAACTTAAGGCTAATTGGAAGCTCCTCAGGGCGAACGGATTAGGGAAAAATGGATAAACTCGAGTAATAACTTCAACCCCTTTCTGCACAGGGCAAACTCATACCATGAAAATTTCACGCAAACTGTCGTCATTGCGAACTAAATGAAGCAACTCAGATCGATACTTCGTCAAATTTCCGTATTAGGTTGCTTCACTTCGTTCGTAATGACAACAGTTTGTTTTTATTTGATCAAAGTATGCGTGTGCCCTGAGTTTCAGATAAAGAAAATATAATCTTTTGAAAATAGTGCAAAAATATTTGATGATTTTGGCAGAGTTTCGTTTTAAACCTAGGATGGTGAGGATTGGTTAACCTATACAACAAATTCAAGATTAACGTTAAGTTTGTATAAACCGCTTATACGGAACCGTACGTACGGTGGTGTGGAAGCCAGGCTTGGGAGACTGGGCCTAGCTATCCGATTGAACGAATTAATTTTTAATCATTTCAAAATTAATTGTTCCTTGATTATTCTCATAAAGCTCGCCAAAATTAATAGTTCCTTGTAGAGTTGCACTACCAGGTATTCCATTGAGGGATAACAATGGGTATCCAAACCCTAACTTATAAAGTGATGATTCATTTTCGATGTTAAGATTAAATCCACCTTGTATTCCTAATAAATTATTATTATAAATTCCCATTCCTTGTTGCATTAAATTTACACTACAATTACCACTAGCTATAAAAGCGCCCATCATCCAACCATTTGCTGAAGGACTAAGCTCTTTAGGTAAACTTAAAAAACCTAAATTTCCTTGATATTTTTTATCAAGACAAGCAGCTAATTCTTCAATACTTGTATTGTCAACAAATTCTTGAGGTAGATTTAACTGGTTTAAATTTACATTATATTGAGAATAATCCATATTAATTTGGCTTAAATCTATAAACTCTTTCAAACGTACAGCCCCAATTTTTTTATCTTTCTTTTGCTCAAATGTTCTAAGAAAAATATCTCCGTTAGTTTCATCATCTTATTTAAGTTTAATTATAAGATATTTAAAAGGATCATCGTTACTGCTTATATAAAATTCATTTCCTGATGCAATTGGCGGATTGATAAACTCTAAATGCATAGATTCAAATTTAAAATTATTAGTATTTACTTGAGCGAAGGCGATAGGAGTTTGAACTACTCCAAAATCGCTATGAAAACCAGGGTAGCGATCTTGATTAATAACTAAGATATTAATTAAACTCGCAGCTTCTTTTTTTGAGTAAGTTTCAAATTTATACAATCCTTCCTTTACTGCACTCTTCTCCAAAGCCACCTTTGCTATTTTAGTTTTTTTAATTACATGCGGATTTCCAATAAGATTTTGAGCAAAAGCTCCAAAATTTAAAGAAAATAATAATGTGCAAATAAATAATCTTATATGCATTTCCTTTCCTTATGATAATTGTGATAGCTCTTTCTATGACGTGTTACAATACTTTACTCAGTTTACGCAACGTTATTATATTGTAATTTACTATATAAGTTAACGATATTTGTGCACTGTTTTCTTGTTGGTTTTTGATTTGACGAAAGAATAGCGAGAAGCAAGCCGGATGTGTTCAAAGCCCTAATCTCCTGGATTACAGCTGCGTTCAGACAAATAAAGTTTATGTGTTTTAATATATTGATATACATCTCTAGGTATTTGATTGCTAACATCTAGATTTTCTCGAAGCTGAGTTTTAATTTGAGTAGAAGAAATCGGATAGTTGCCTGCATTAAATTGATAAATAGTTCCCGCATGATGATTGAGAATAACCTCTTTATTTTTAACTAAATGTTGTTCTTGAAATGATTGAAGAGATTCTGATAATTTTAAATTAAAGCTATCTCGGTTGATTATTAGTAAATTAGCTAATTTAATAAGCTCTTGCCAATGATGCCATTTAGGTAATGTAAGAAAAGCGTCATAACCTAAAATTAAAGTAATAGCAGCATGTTTATATTCATCTCTCAAACCTTGCAAGGTTTCAACCATATAAGAGGGAGTTGTTCTATTAATTTCTCTTAAATCAATTTCAAATTGCTTATAATTTTTAATAGCTAATTCCAGCATATAAACCCTTTGTGCTGTAGTTGCTTCACTAGGAGGTTTTATAGTGGGAAGTTTACAAGGAATAAATCGGTACGAATCGAAATGAAATGCTTCTTGAATAACTAGACTTGTTTGAATATGACCATTATGTATGGGATCAAAAGTTCCGCCAAAAATGGCTATAGAATACATAAACTGTTTTTCCCTGTACATAATGAGTGAATGATTAATTCTAAACTATTCCAAGATTGGCTGTTTAAATTAGATTTAATTTGTTCGTCAATATAAAAAGAACCATGGATTAATTCTTTGAGTACATTATAAGGAATACGTTTTAACGCGTTTTGATACATTCCAACTCGTTGTGGCCATATTTTTAATTGACTGCAAGCCGATTTAAAATCGGTAGTTTTATTCGTTAAATAATGAAGTTGTAATAATAATCTTATTTCTTGAGTGAGTATCCATAAAACTAGAGTGCATTCCGATTTATTATTTGCTGCATTCCTTAAAATTTGAATGCTTTGATCTTTTTTTCCTAATAGACATGCATCAACCAGTTCATATAAACTATATTCGCATTGATTCGATACCTGTTCTAAAATATCTTGATTAGAAATGTATTCAGAAGCAGAAAAATTAAGACTAATTTTCTCAATTAATTGAGCACAAGCCAACATATTTCCTTGGGTATATTGCTGAATAAGTATTGGTACATTAATATCATAGCGAAGCTCTTTTGCTTTTAACTCTTCAATAATCCATTGTTTCATTGCTTCTGTTGTTAAAGGATAATGCATTATGAAAAGAGCTTCAGTTAAGGAGGCTAACCACTGCAATTGTTTTGCTGGAATGTGAGGAGTACGCACAATAAGAAAACAACGAGTGTTAAAATTTTTCAAATAATCGGTAATTATCTTTTTTCCGGTGTTATCTAAGCTTTTTTTATCATAAACGATATTTAATAGGCTAGTATCCGAAAATAAAGAATAATTATTTGCTGTTTCAAAAGCATTTTGCCAATCATTAGGTGTTTCGATTGAAATGATATTCTCATCATATTCATATTGATTTTTAAGGTAATTTTTAATGATTTTTAGACTGTTCTCAATAAGATAGGTATCTTGCCCCGCAAGCCAGTAAAGCGGGAACGATTTTTTTTTAATTTGCTGAAGTAAGTGGTTTGGCTTAATTTGCATAGGGTAGAGGTTTAATATTATTATCTCTCTTGCTCAAACGGTTTATAATTTGAACTACCGTATCTTGTCGCATTTCATTGATTAAAATAGCTTCTTCTTCATTAGATCCTAATATACGATCATTGTTGGCTGTAAATTGACGACTAACAAAAACAGTTCGTGATGGTTGAATTATTTCGCCTTCTCTATTTTTTAAAGAAAAATCAGTAGTCATTATAAGCTGGTATTGTCGTGGGTTGGTACTTGCGCCAATACTAACAATCTGCTGCTT
Organism: uncultured Legionella sp.; assembly: GCA_945952115.1. GTDB lineage: Bacteria > Pseudomonadota > Gammaproteobacteria > Legionellales > Legionellaceae > Legionella. The sequence continues at coordinate 3,619 of CAMFHA010000030.1, forward strand.
TACAGTTGAATAATTAATTACGATCCAATATTTTGCTTCCTTATGATCATCCGTAATTTTAATTTTGTATGCATCTAACTGAGATTCCAGAAGGTCAGCAAGTACTTTATTTTCTTCTTTAGCAATGATAGTAACGCACTCAAGCCAAGTTGGAATATCCACCATTCCTCTTAAATGAAAGCCACAAGCACTAAGACATAGGGTTAAAATAAGAGGAATAATTTTTTTCATCATCCGACAACCAGGTTAATTAATTGACGATGAGTGACCACAATAGCTTTTTTTATTGATTTATCAGCTAAAAACTCTTTAGTGCTTTCTTTAGCTAATTCAATTAACTCATTTTCATTAGCATCTACACTTGCTGTAAATTGGCCGCGCAATTTTCCATTAACTTGAATTACATAATCAACTTCTTCTGTTTTCAAAGCGTTTTTATCTACTTTTGGCCAAGGAGAATCAATAATAGCTTTATCAAATCCTAAAAATTGCCAGAGATAGTGACAAATATGCGGGGTAATAGGTGCTAAAAGACGTAATAAAATGCTCATGCTGGAATGAAGAAAATATTTATCTTCTTCAGTAATAAGCTCATAGCTCGATAATTCATTAAATAATTTCATGCACCCTGAAACAACAGTATTAAATTGGTTCCGCTCGTAATCATTACTTGCTTGGGCAAGAATTTGATGAACTATAAAGCGGGATTTTTTTAGCCTATTTTCTACGTTTTGCCAATTAATATGACTATTACCACTTAAAATTAGATCATTAAGCTCTATAAACAGAGAAGTATGCTGATGAGCAAAATTCCATATTCGTTTAAGAAAGCGATGAGCTCCTTCAACGGCGGTATCAGACCATTCTAACGATTGTTCTGGAGGAGCAGCAAACATGACAAAAAGACGAGCTGTATCTGCTCCATAGGTATTAATCAAATGATTAGGATCCACTACATTACCCACTGATTTAGACATTTTGTGCCCATCTTTTAATACCATTCCTTGAGTCAAAAGGGCTTTAAAAGGTTCATCAGAATTTACTAGGCCTTCATCACGCATTAATTTATGGAAAAAACGAGCATAAAGTAAGTGCATTACCGCATGCTCAATTCCTCCGATATATTGATCTACTGGAGTCCAATATTTTGCTCTGTCATCTAACATTGCATTTTCTTGACCTTTACAGGCAAAACGAGCGTAATACCAAGAAGATTCCATAAAGGTATCAAAAGTATCAGTTTCGCGAATAGCATCTTGACTACATTTAGGACAGGTTACATGTATAAAATCATGACATAGTGCTAGAGGCGAACCATTACCAGTAAACTCTACATTTTCAGGTAACTTAACAGGTAGATCTTCATCAGGAACAGGCACAATTCCACATTGCTCACAGAATATCATTGGAATAGGTGTTCCCCAATAACGTTGTCTAGAAACACCCCAATCTCTTATGCGATAATTAATAGTAGCTTTACCTGCGTCATGCTCTTCAAGATATTCAGTAATTGCTTCTATTGCTTGAGTAGATGAAAGGTTATCAAATAATCCTGAATTTATTAATATTCCTTCGCCAGTATAAGCTGATTGAGTGAATTCATGTTTTATGTTTTGTTCTGGCTTGATCACTTGAATGAGTGGTAGTGCATATTTTTGTGCAAATTCCCAGTCACGTTGATCATGAGCAGGAACGGACATCACTGCACCAGAACCATATTGCATCAGTACAAAATTAGCAACCCAAATAGGAATTTCTTTGCCTGTTATAGGATGTATAGCTACCATGCCAGTAGCGATTCCACGTTTTTCCATGGTCGCTAGTTCAGCTTCAGCCATTTTAGTGCCTTGACAACTATTTAAGAATAGTTGTACGTCTTGATTTTTAGAAGCTGCTTCTTTAGCAAGAGGGTGATCTACAGCAACCGCAAGATAAGTCGCTCCCATTAGCGTATCGGGACGTGTAGTATAGATTTTTAATTTTTTATGGTAATTAGGAACAGTAAAATAAATCTCTGTTCCGACGGAACGACCGATCCAGTTTCTTTGCATTTGCTTCACTTGAGCTGGCCATTTATCTAATTCATCGAGAGAATTAAGCAGTTCATCTGCGTAAGCAGTGATTTTTACAAACCATTGAGAAATTTCTTTACGCTCAACTAAGGCTCCAGAGCGCCAACCGCGTCCATCCACAACTTGTTCATTAGCTAATACAGTTTGATCAACAGGATCCCAGTTAACGACAGCATTTTTTTTATAAACAAGACCCTTTTCAAATAAACGAATAAAAAACCATTGCTCCCAACGATAATATTCTGGGTCACAGGTGGTGATTTCACGTCGCCAATCATAAGCATTTCCAAGACGTAAAAACTGCTCTTTCATTGCAGCAATGTTTTTTCTTGTCCATTCTGCAGGAGGAATGCCATTTTTTATTGCTGCGTTTTCAGCAGGTAAGCCAAATGCATCCCAACCAATAGGCTGAAGCACGTTTTTACCTAAAGCACGTTGGTAACGGCTAATTACATCTCCTAAGGTGTAATTACGTACGTGACCCATATGTAGAGTTCCGCTAGGATAGGGGAACATAGATAAACAATAGAATTTTTCTTTGTTTAAATCTTCAGTAACGTTAAACGATTGCTTTTTTTGCCAATATTGTTGAGCGAGCTCTTCAACCTCTAAAGGTTTATAAATAGTGTCCATAGACCAATTTATTAAGTGACTTGAACGGCTAAGGATACCCCCTCTTGTGCTTGCCAGCAATAGGTTAATGTAATTGAAATGCCTTAAGTCTTAAAAAAGTTAAAAAAAGACAAGTAATTAAGCAAAAAATAAGAATGGGATAATCACTCCAAATAACCCAAGGAGTGCTGCCAGTTGAAGAATAGACTGCACCTTGTAGAATACCTGAGCTGAACGGTGCTAGACTTTCAATTAGCTCACCTTGATCATTAATTATTGAAGACAAACCATCGTTATTAGCTAATATTTGATATCGCCCAGTAAGTAGCGATAAGATTTGCGCCATTTGTAATTGTTGGTAGCTCGCAAAAGAATGACCAAACCAACCATTATCGCTAATTGAAACAATCCATTCTGCTAAAGGCATTTGCTGCCGTAACAAATTAGGATAAGCAATTTCATAACAAATTAAACTGGCAATTGGATGCTGGTTAACTTTTATTAATGCTTGATTTTTTTTCCCTGGGACTATATTAGGGGGCAAAATTCCTAGCCATTGGGTAATTTTTTCAAAAGGCTGTGGAATATACTCTCCAAAAGGGACTAAATGTAATTTTTTATGAATGCCTTTTGCTTTCCCTAAACTAAGAATAGAATTATAAAAACTCATTTCACTGTGATCAGTCGCTTGAAGTATGCCTAAGATAAGCGCACTTCCAGTATTAAGTGCCTTTTGATGAAGCTTTAAAAGATAATCATCCAAATAGTTTGCCGGAAGAGGAATCGCTGATTCTGGTAAAATAATTAAATCTTTATTTAAGAGAGAGTTAATATTTTTTTCATAATATTTTAATAAACTCCAAAATAAAGAGTCATCCCATTTATCTCTCATCGCTAAATTGGCTTGTATTACTCCTACCGAAACAGGCTTTTTTTGGACTTCTGTCCAGTGGATGATTTTAAGTAAATTAGGACTAATAAGAATCAAAATGAAGAATATTAAGTAATAATATCGCTTAATAGATTGTTCTTTAATGGTTATTGCTAATAAAGTAGAAGCATAAACTAGTATTAAACTGACACCATAAGTACCCAAGACAGGAAAAAGAAGATGTAAGGGGGTATCAATTTGGCTTGTTCCAATCAATAACCAGGGAAAACCTGTAAATAATGTGGCACGAAAGTATTCACTCAAACACCAGAGTACACTAAATAATAAAGCATTTTTTAATTTACTGTGAGGAATAATTAATCGTTTGAATAGATAACTGGCTAGAGCCGGAAACAAAGAAAGATAAAAGATAAACGCTAAAGTGGCTATGCCTGAAAAAACATAATTTAAATTTCCATAGTCATGTATACTAATAATGACCCACGAAATTCCAAAACCAAAATAAGCGACGCCGTAGAATAAACCTAGCAAAAAGCTTTTTTTTCCAGGGTAGTGAGTAAGAATAAAATAAAAACTTACAAGACTTAGAATAGTCATTCCTGGCAAATGGAAGGGGGCAAATCCTAATGGCCCTAATAACCCTGTAAAAAAAGCAAGTAAATAAGATAAATAGTTAGAAGCTGTGAGTGAATTTAAAAAAATTGGAGTTTTTAGAGTAGCCGATTTCATGACATGTCAATAAGTGTCTATCAAATGCTCAAGATAAAGGAGTAAGACGATTTGGTCAAGAAATATAAAGTCAGGACTTACGAAAAACCCTAAGGTCGAGGCAAGAGAATGTTTTAATGAGGGAATGTCGGTTAGATATGCTAAATGACCGAATTAAAACATTCTTTTAACAAAGAGGTTGGGAGTTTTTCGTAAGTTCTGAAGGTATATCTCGTATCTTGAAACATTTTGAGTATAGAACTATCTATCTCTTTCATTTTTGTGTAGGATTATTTTCGTTTTACAAAGGGAGATGGATTGTATGTATAACGTAATGATTACAGGTGCAGGAAAGATTGGAAGTTTGATTGCTTGTTTATTAGCAGATAGTGGCTCTTATCAAGTTCATTTGGCTGATGTTGATTTTAATGGAGCAGATGTTAAACGCTTATTAGAACAACTGCCTGAAGTTAAAACAGTTTCTTTAGATGTTAAAAATGAACAATCAACTCAGAAATACTTAGAAGAACATAACATCATAGCGGTTATCTCAAGCTTACCTTATTTTTTAAATACTCATGTAGCCTCAGCGGCTAAAGCAGCAAAAGCTCATTATTTTGATCTTACAGAAGATACTTCTGTTACAGAGGCTGTAAAAGCAATTGCAGAAGGAGCTGAAACAGCTTTTGTTCCTCAATGTGGACTTGCTCCTGGATTTATTAGTATCGCAGCAAATAGTCTCATGCAGGAGTTTGATGAATGCCATCATGCCAAGTTACGTGTAGGTGCTTTACCACAACGAGCAAATAATGCACTTCATTATTCTTTAACTTGGTCAACTGATGGGGTAATAAATGAGTATGGCAACCCCTGTTTTGGTATTAAAAAAGGAAAAGAAGTTACTTTAGCTCCTTTAGAAGGCTTAGAGTCAATCCAAATTGATGGATGCGAATATGAGGCGTTTAATACTTCAGGCGGCTTAGGAAGTTTATCTGAATTATACCTAGGTAAAATACACACTTTAAATTATAAAACTATTCGCTATCCTGGTCATTGTAAAAAAATGAAATTTTTGATGAATGATTTGCGTTTAAATGAAGATAGAGCCACCTTAAAACGAATTTTAGAACATGCTATTCCTAAAACTAATCAAGATATTGTTATTGTCTATGTCACCGTTGAAGGAAAAAAACGAGGTGAGCTGACAGAAAAGAGTTATGTTAAGAAAATTTATCCTGAAGAAATTTGTGGCTTAAAATGGTCAGCAATTCAAATTAGCACGGCTTCTGGCGTCTGTGCAGTAGTCGATCTAGTTTTAGGTCAGGCAAATGAATACAGCGGCTTAGTCCTACAAGAGCGTTTTGAATTGTCTCGTGTTTTAGAAAATCGTTTTGGCAAATACTACGCTTAGGAGTTTTAAATGGAATTATTAGCTCGTTTAAATCTTAAAAGCATCAATCCTGGCGCTTTTAGTGGTCATGGTTGGCACAGTCAACTTTATAGTAATGTATTGAGTTCATATAATCCCACAAATCATCATAAACTAGGAGAGGTTACTCCTTGTTTGATGAGTGATTATGAACAGGTAATGACTCGTGCAGTGCAGGCTGCTGAACAGTGGCGAAAAGTTCCTGCACCAAAACGAGGTGACATTATTCGACAAATTGGTCAAGCATTACGTGAACATAAAGACAGTTTAGGTAGTTTAGTTTCTTTAGAAATGGGAAAATCCAAACAAGAAGGTGATGGTGAAGTTCAAGAAATGATTGACATTGCTGATTTTGCTGTAGGTCAATCACGAATGCTTTATGGTAACTCGATGCATTCAGAACGCCCGAACCATCGTATGTACGAACAATGGCATCCTTATGGAATTGTAGGTGTCATTTCTGCTTTTAATTTTCCTGTTGCTGTTTGGTCTTGGAATGCTTTTTTAGCGGCAATATGTGGTAATGTCACTGTGTGGAAACCCTCTCTTAAAACACCTCTTTGTGCTATTGCTGTGCAACATATTTGTAATCAAGTATTAAAAGAAAATAATTGCCCAGAGATCTTCTGTCTTATCATTCCTTCTGATCAAGCCGTAGTTGATGCAATGGTTAATGATCCGCGCATTCCTTTAATTTCTTTTACCGGTTCAACGGCAGTAGGAAAAGAAGTTGCAGCAAAAGTGGCTGGCAGATTAGGTAAAAGTATTTTAGAACTGGGAGGTAATAATGCGATTATTCTAGATCAAAATGCGGATCTTAAATTAGCAATCCCAGCTATTGTATTTGGTGCTGTTGGAACTGCGGGACAGCGTTGTACTACCACGCGTCGTTTGTTTGTGCATGAGTCTCAATATCAGGAAGTGCTTAAAAAACTACAAAATGCTTATGAGCAAATCACTATAGGTGATCCCCTGGATAAGAAGAATTTAATGGGACCATTGATTGATCAACAAGCAGTGGAACAATTTGTCAACGCTATTAGCCGTATAAAAAAAGCTGGAGGACAAATTGTATTTGGTGGCGAGATTCTAAATCAAGAAGGATCTTTTGTTCAGCCAACGTTAATTTCCGATGTAGCCAATGATTGGGATGTGGTTCAAGAAGAAACGTTTGCTCCTATTTTATATGTAATGTCTTATAGTACTTTAGAAGAAGCAATTCATTTACAAAACAGTGTACCTCAAGGTTTATCTTCTTCCTTATTTACACAAAATTTAAAACATGCTGAGCGTTTTTTAAGTGCTTGGGGTTCTGATTGTGGTATTGCTAATATAAATATTGGGACTTCGGGTGCGGAAATAGGCGGAGCATTTGGTGGAGAAAAAGAAACAGGCGGTGGTCGTGAGTCTGGTTCAGATTCATGGAAAGCCTACATGCGTCGACAAACTAACACTATTAATTGGGGAGATGAATTACCTTTAGCCCAAGGTATTCAATTTAATCTGTCCTAGCTTGAATAAGAGGAAATAACAATGCAGGAGCCTTTTTATATAAAAAAAGTAGCAGTACTTGGTGCTGGAGTAATGGGTGCTCAAATTGCTGCACAGTGTGTGAATGCAGGTATTGAGACTTTATTATTTGATTTGACTGCTAAAGAAGGATCAGCTAATGGGATAGTTGATAAAGCCATTGCCCATTTGGGAAAGTTAAAGCCTAATCCCTTAGCCACTCCGCAAACGGCAGGTTTATTACAAGCTCGTAATTATCAACAGCATTTATCTGATTTGAATTCCTGTGATTTAATTATTGAAGCCATTGCAGAGCGTTTAGATTGGAAAGAAGACTTATATAAAAAAATTTCCCCTCATCTAGCTGCTCATTCAATTTTAGTAAGCAATACTTCGGGTTTGAGTATTAATTCACTTTGTACGGTTTTACCCCAAGAGCATCATGAACGTTTTTGTGGTGTGCATTTTTTTAATCCACCACGTTATATGCATTTAGCTGAATTAATACCTGCTCAATCAACTTCTAAAGCATTATTAGATAATTTAGAAACTTGGTTAACACGTTATTTAGGAAAAGGCGTTATTCGGGCTAAAGACACGCCTAACTTTATTGCTAATCGTGTGGGTGTTTTCTCTTTATTAACTATAGTGCATCATACTATGGCGATGGATATGGGTTTAGATGAGGTAGATGCTCTCACTGGCTCTTTATTAGGTCGGCCAAAATCAGCTACTTTTCGTACTATGGATGTGGTGGGCTTGGACACGATGTATCATGTAGTCAATACGATGCAAGAGCAATTAAAAGACGATCCTTGGCATTCTCTATTTTATTTACCAGAATGGTTAAAAAAATTAGTTAATGAAGGACATCTAGGTCAAAAAACAGGTCAAGGTATCTACAGAAAAAATGGTAAACTAATTGAAGTATTTGATATTAAAACGCAGAGTTATAGGCCTTCTGATGCAAAAATCAGCGATGAAGTAAAAGCAATACTAGGCAATCCTGATCCGAGTGCTCGAATGCATGCTTTAATCACTTCTACAAATAAACAAGCACAATTTTTAGCAGCTTGTTTTAGGGATTTATTTCACTATTGTGCTTATCATTTAGAAGAGATAGCTCAAAATGTCCGCGATGTAGATTTAGCTATTCGTTGGGGTTTTGGTTGGATGCAAGGGCCATTTGAAACTTGGCAACAAGCTGATTTGCAGCAAATGCTTCAGATTATAGATCAAGCCATACAAGATAAAGTTGCCTTAAGCACTGCTGAATTACCCGCTTGGTTATTTCAAATAAAAGCATTTTATACTGAACAAGGTGCCTATTCACCTACTAAAAACGGGTATGAACCTCGTAGTCAGTTAAGTGTATATAACCGTCAAATTTTTAAAGACAGAGTACTATTGGAGCCTAAATATCAAGCGTCAATACTCTATGAAAATGATGGAGTTATTTTACGTCATTTCAAAGACGACATTGCGGTAGTTAGCTTTAAATCAAAATCAAATACCATTGGTCAAGCTGTTTTAGATGGTTTACAAGAAAGTATTGAATTAGCCGAAAAAAAATTCCAAGGTTTAATTATTTATCAACATGATGCACAAAATTTTAGTTCAGGGGCGGATTTACGAGGAGTTGCTTCTTTAATTAAAGACAATAAAATGCAGGCCCTAGAAGAGATGATTGCTCAATTTCAACAGCTAGCTCTTCGCTTAAAATACAGCATTATTCCAACTGTTGCGGCTTTAAGAGGACGAGCTTTAGGTGGTGGATGTGAGTTAATGATGCATTGTGATGCGGTAGTTGCTGCATTTGAATCTTATCCTGGTTTAGTCGAGTTGGGAGTAGGTGTAATTCCTGCAGGTGGTGGTTGCAAAGAATTAGCTCAACGCGCTGCTTTTTACGTAGGGCAGGAAGATCTGATGCCTTATATTCAACGTTATTTCCAACAAATTGCGACAGCTCAAGTAGCCACTAGTGCCACAGAAGCTTTGCAAATGAGTTATTTGCGACCTACTGATCAGTGGGTGATGCATTCAAATGAAGTGCTTTATGCTGCTTTAATTAAGGTTCACGCATTACAAGAAACAAATTATTTACCTCCCTTAGCTAAGCGCTTTAAAATTGCAGGTATTGAAGGTCATGCACGATTACAAGCAGGGTTAGTTAATTGGTTAGAAGGGGGCTTTATATCAAAACATGATTATACTTTGGCTAATGAATTGGCTTTTGTACTATGCGGTGGTGATTTAAATCAAAATACCTTAGTTGATGAGCAATGGATATTAAAATTAGAGCGAGAAGCCTTTATCAAACTAGCTAAAACTGAATTAACTCAGCAACGAATAAACCATTTATTAGAAACTGGTAAGCCACTACGCAATTAAGCCAAGGAGATTGATAATGACTAATGTATATATAGTGGATGTATTGCGCACACCAGTAGGAAAAGCACCGCGCGGCGTCTTTAAAAATACCTTACCTGATGATTTACTAGCGCATTCTATTAAAAGTCTAATTGCTCGAAATCAGACTGTGGATTGGCAAAAAATAGGTGATGTTGTTATTGGATGTGCAATGCCTGAAGCAGAACAAGGAATGAATGTTGCTCGTATCGCTTCTTTATTAGCAGAACTACCTCAATCGGTTCCCGCGATGACCATTAATCGTTTTTGTTCTTCAGGAGTGCAAAGTATTGCTACTGCAGCTGCTTCAGTCTCTAACGGTGATATGCATTTAGCATTAGCAGGCGGTGTTGAAAGTATGTCAATGGTTCCATTAGGTGGCAATAAATATACAGCTAATCCAGCTATTTTTAATAAAGAGAATATAGCTATTGCTTATGGAATGGGTATTACTGCTGAGAATGTGGCAAAACAATGGGAAATTAGCCGCGAGCAGCAAGATGAGTTTGCTGCAGAAAGCCACAAAAAAGCGGTTTTTGCACAACAGCAGGGCTATTTTAAAGAAGAAATTAGCCCTATTGAAATTATTATGCGTCACGCAGATCTAGAAAAATCCGCTACGATTTTAAACAATAAATTAATTAGTGAGGATGAAGGACCAAGAGCAGATACTTCTTATGAGGTTATTTCTAAATTAAAACCTGTTTTTGCTGCGAAGGGTAGTGTTACCGCTGGAAATAGTTCTCAAACTAGTGATGGTGCAGGAATAGCATTATTAGCAAGCGAAGAGGCCTTAACTACTTATAATTTAAAACCTATGGGACGATTATTAAGTTTTGCAGTTGCGGGCGTTCCTCCTGAAATTATGGGCATTGGACCAATTAAGGCAATACCTATTGCTTTAAAAAGAGCAGGAATTACTATGGAGCAACTGGATTGGATAGAACTCAATGAAGCATTTGCTGCCCAAGCTTTAGCAGTAATTAAAGACTTGGGGTTACCTAAAAATAAAGTAAATCCTCTAGGAGGGGCTATTGCATTAGGGCATCCTTTAGGTGCTACAGGTGCTATTCGTACAGCAACCTTGCTTCATGGTTTACGACGAATTAAAGGTCGTTATGGTATGGTAACGATGTGTATAGGAACTGGAATGGGCGCTGCTGCTGTATTTGAAGCTTTATAACTTGCTTTGTTGATTCTTTAATCTACTATTTTGAATAAGGGTGTAAAAAAGTGGAGAAAGCATGAAGGCTTTCATCATTGCACTATTATTACTTACTTTAAATACAGCGTTTGCCGATGAATTCATTGGGTTTGCTGCCTATGAAAATGGAGATTACACCACTGCTTATCCTCATTTAATGCAAGCTGCACGAGATGGAAATGAGGATGCAATGTATCTATTAGGGCAAATGTATGAATATGGCTATGGTGTTATTCAAGATAATAATACAGCTCGAGATTGGTATCTAAAATCAGCTGAAAAAAATAATGCACATGCAGAGTTAAGCTTAGGTTATTTATATGACTTCGGTAAAGGAGTAAAACAAAACTTTGCAGAAGCATTTAAATGGTACATGAAAGCTGCAGAACAAGGCGAACCTGTGGCTCAGCGAAATATTGCTTTAATGTATTCTTCAGGTGATGGCGTACAAGCGAGTGCAGTAAACGCTTTTACATGGTTTAAAAAATCAGCAGAACAAGGTTATAGTAAAGCTCAAGTTAATTTAGGTTATCAATACCTAACTGGTATCGGTACGCCTAAAGATATCAATAAAGCCTTTGAATGGTTCCAAAAGGCAGCAGAGCAGGGTGATGATCAAGGGCAATATAGTTTAGCCTTATTGTATACTGGGAAAAAAGGAGGAATCCCTATTGATAATGCGTCGGCCTTTTATTGGTTTTCTCAAGCTGCAGAGCAGGGAAATATTAATGCTGCAACTTATCTAGGTTATTATTATTTAAATGGATTGGGTGTCACAAAAGATCCTAAAAAAGCTGCTTATTGGTATCAAATTGCTGCTGAAAAAAATCAGCCAGAAGCTCAAGCACAACTAGGCCAACTTTTGCTAACAGGAACAGGGATTGATAATGATTATGAGCAAGCTGCCTATTGGTTTAGTAAATCTGCTGAACAAGGAAATGCGCTAAGTCAAGCTCGATTGGGTTATATGTATATTGTTGGCCTTGGACTTCCCCAAGATAATATAAAAGCTTATATGTGGTTGAAACTCGCAACTGAGGGAAAAAATACTGAAGCAGGTAAAGAGCTTCAAATACTTACCACTAAATTGACTGATCAAGAAAAAAAGACCGCTGAACAATTAATTCAGAATTTTAAAGCTAAAATACATTCCAGCTTTCTCTCAACACACTTACAGTAATTGCTCCTTTTTTGCCTTTATCTCTTTTCAATAGAACATAGACCACTAAATTTAAATCATCTGCTGTGACAAGTGCTTTACTAAGAAAATAGGTACTTTCAATAGTAACTTGTTCACCAGGGATATTCAGTTTTTGTAAAAGAGGATTAAGTTTTTTTGGTGAAATACCTTGCGTTCCTCTTGCATTTATTAGTTGTTGGACTTGGCTTTCATTTAAGCCATCACCTAAAGCACGTAAAATTCTTTTATTGGCAGTATTAATGTTTATTGGAGTTACTTCAGGAAGTGCTGTTATAAAAGGTTGGATTAATTGATCTTGCTTAGCATCCATCCCCTTGAGTAATCTAAATTCAGAAATACTTTTCATTAATTGATGGCTGGGGTAATAAGGGGGCTTTTGTGTTGAATAATAGCTAATATAGCTATCATTACCTTTTTCCAAATCATAAGTACTTATCCAATCTTTAACGGTTAGAGCTAGGTTAATTCTATCTTTATCGTTCATGCTAGGATATATTTGACCCAATAGATTGAGAAACAGCACAACTCCTTTTTTATCACTTAAATTATTAATATTGAGTTTTGATTGTAAATCGTAAATTCCTCCACGTAACTTTACTTCTTTATAAATAAAACCTAGATTTTTAGGATATTTATCTACCATTCCCTGGCTATCAATAGTGGAAAAAGTATTTTTTTTATTATTTAATTCGTTAATAGACCAAAACATAAGCGCTTGTGAGGCAAGATAGAGTTTATCATGTGTTACCAATAAACGAGTACGGTAAATATCAAGCTGTAAACGTGTACTCATTGCCGTAGCAACAATAGCAACTAAAGTCATAATGAATAATGCAGTGAGTAACGCGCCTCCTGTTTTATAGTGCATATAAGGCCTCAGGAACAATAAATAACAAATTCATTTTTCCCCATTTTTTTAGAGTGACATTAATTTGTAATGCGGTAGGAAATGGTTCTGGGCGTTGATTTTGATTAAGTGCTTGCTCTCGCCATTCAGGTAAAGACTGCAAATTATGATTCAAATAGCTAAAATAGCATTCATCTAAATTATCAATAAGTACTTTATCTTTATATTTATTACGATCAATGGAATCAAGGCTTTCCCAAGTGCGATGAACTAATTGTCCATCTAAACACGCTAATGCTACTCTTTTTAAAGTGCTTCTTTTTTCTTTGCTCTTAGGATTGGTTAATCCATCACGAGTAAACTCCATGTATTCAGGTTGACCAACCATTACAGGGAACAAACGCATTTCATTTCCACGAATTGCTCGATCTACTATTTGTAAGGTATCTTGTTGAATAATACTGACTGCTAATTGTAGCTTATTGAGTTGATTTGCTTGTTCACTTACTTTGATCCGCGTAGTAAATGCATAATAAAGCGAAGAAGAAGTTATTGTTGCTAATACTGCAAAAATAGTTAAAGCAATTAAAATTTCTAGTAGTGTAAATCCTTTTTGTATAGTCATGATAAATACCGAAATGCTATTAACTCTTGATAAAAAGGACCTGCTTGTTTTTGACTCACTGATAGGGTGAGCTGCTGAATATTTTTAATAGGTGTTTCTGATACTTTTACTCGCCAGTACCATTTTTGATTAAGCATAGTGGTAACTTGAGTTGTTTCTTGCACGGTAGATACTTGTATTAATTTTAATTGAATCATAGTAACCCCTTGCATCGCTACCCAATGACTAATGGTTTTATCTTTGATTCTCTGAGTATTTTCAATATTTTGTGCTGTTATTTTGAGAGTGGCAGTCAGTGCAATGGCGATGACAGCAAGAGCAAGCAATACCTCAATTAAAGTAAATCCTTTTATTAGGTGATTATTTTTCATTATTAGAAACCGTACTAAAATTTAGCTCACCATTATCTTTACCGGTTAATACCGCAATGGATGGATCTTTATGCGTGCCAAAATTTAAGCTAAAAGAATTGGTTTCTCCTGAAGAATTTATGATAATTCCAGGATCTTGAGTGTTTTTGGGGGTTGTTGTTTTTAAGCTAATAATCATTTCTTTAGGAAAATAATGTATTTTAAATAATAAATTCGTAGATGATCCGATCTGCCATTGAGATCCATTTTGAAATTTAAGAATTTGATAACTAGTATTATTAATTTTTAAACCTAAGGTGCTATTTTCTAATATGGCTTGTTGTTGTGCTAAACGTAAGGTATTTTCCAGTTGCTCCCCTGCATAAATAATTTTTTTATTTTGACCAAAATCACCAAAGGCTATTAAGGCAAAACCAAGAGTAATGCCTATAATAACAATCACAACTAAGATTTCAATTAAAGTAAAACCTTTATTTATCTTCATCCCAGTTACCAATATCAGCATTGATTCCTGTTCCGCCAGGTTGTCCATCTGCTCCTAAAGTGAATACATCTACATCTCCATGTTGACCAGGATTTAAATAGAGATACTCTCTTCCCCAAGGATCTTTGGGTACTGATTTTAAATATTGCTTCCAGTTATTAGGAATGGGATTGGTGGAGGGTTTGTCTACTAAAGCTGCTAAGCCTTGGTCTGTACTAGGATAACTGCCATTATCAAGTTTATAAAGGTCTAAGGCATTCTGAATTGCGAGAACATCTTGCTTTGCTTTTACTTTTCTAGCTTCATCAGGTCTGCTCATTATTTTTGGTACTACAATAGAGGCAAGAATACCTAAAATCACTACCACAACCATAATTTCGATTAAGGAAAACCCTTTTTGTTGATTCATTTCTATTCCCTAAAATAAAATGCACCATGATTATATACTCAAGTTCTTTGAAAATGCTATTTTTGGTTTATTTGTGAGTGTGATTAAAATTAACGTCAGTTATGGATAAGAAATATTCTGGTTTTCGTCATCTTCTGGCCTGACTGAAAGATCCAATGTTGTAGTATTGTAATATTCATCGAATGCTTGATTGAATAGTTCCAGATATTCTGGATAGGCAGGGAAGTAGGTGTTAAGAACTTTTCTAATTAAAGTATGATAAACTTCATCAGAAGATGCTTTTAAAATAGGGATATCAATAGAGAATAATTGACGTGACTTCTGTCTCATTTCAAGAGCATAAATACATTCTAATAAATCATGATGACCACCTATACCGCGCCAAATAAAAATAAAAAGACAAAGTTCTTTTGTATTTTCATTGAAGTTATGAGTGTCTTCGTTAAATTTAATAAGATAATTTAAGAAGAATAAAGAAGTCCCACTGACATGGCCTACAAGAGGAATTCTCTTCGCATTAAAAAATAAAAGACTAGGTTTTTCTGAATGGGCAAAGGTGTACTTATCGATAGCTCTGATGTTACCAGTCTTAAAAAATCCGATAAATTGTTTTGGAGTATAGCTAGGATCAGTTATCCCAGCAATCGTAGAGGAAGCTTCTTCGTCTGGTTTTTCTTCACGAAGTTTAGCTTTTAAAGAAAACTCATTATCTTGCTTTTTTTCTTTTTCGGTTAATTTTTGAATTTTTTTCCCGCCTTCATATTGAAGCCTATCCATTAATGTTTTAAATTTCGAAGAAAGCACATATTCAAAAAGTTGATCAATACTGTTAATAGGCGCATCAAATAGATGAAAATGAGTATAAAATACACGGTTGAACTCATCGATTAATGTTCCTGGAGAAGCAGATTTATAGTGATATACTTTTAATAAAAAAATATTAAATAATTCAACACTTGAAACAGGATTGTTATAGCTGTCTTGTATTTTCGTTTTTTGGGAATGTTGTCGGAATTTTGTTCTTTCTTTAAACATACGCCAATTTTTTTGAATAACAATGGCGGGATTTTTATATTGCAATACCATAAATTAATTGATGCACTCTAAGTTGACAAGAAGTCTAACTATAGCAATTAAATATTAATGGATTATTAAGTGTTTACCTTTGAGTATTAATTTATAAAATTAATTTAATGCCTTGTTCGGGTTTAATTAATTCTACGCCAATATCATTTTCTTGAGATAATTCATTCATAGTTTGCTTCTCTGTATTGTCTTGTGAGTTTAAACTATCACTTAATCTGGGTTTGATGTGAGTAACAATAACAGTTAATCCTCTTAGCGCATTTTTTAAATCAGTGGGATCAACAACAGAGGCAAGCTGTCGTAATTCAGACATAAATAAATTTGGTTTTAGATGGCCAAATAATTGATTATCAGGTTGTGAGTTTAAAAATGAACACTCTAACAGAAGAGCATGAAGGTGTTTCTTTCTTATGAGAGGAGCAATTTCTTTCCAGATATTCTTCATGTTAGTTGATTGTTCAATGCTATCTGCACCAGTATCACCAAAATATAAGATATATTCATCCTTGTAACGTATTAAAAACGCACTGGATGCCATTCCTCCATGACTTAATGGAAAGGTTTTTACTTGCAACTCAGTATTAGGAATAATAATCCATTCTAGTAATGGCATGGTTTGGTACTGTTGATAATTCAAATGTGGGCTTTCACCTTTATCTCCAAAATTTCCCCAGACAGACCAATTAAAAATATTGTTTTGTAACGTGTTCATTGTTTCTTCGCGAGCCATAATTGCTTGTTGTTCTCGCAATTCAGGCTGCGCCATCACAAGACCGATAAGATGATCAAGATGCGCGTGGGAAATTAGATAGGCAGGAATATTTTTTTTTAGCAATTCTTCAGTAGTAATATTATTTACGGAGTATTTAGCAACAGCAACCTCAAGTCCATTTACTAAAGTTCCTCCATCAAGAGCAGCATAATGTTCATCTTCAATAGGCTTTAATAAATAAGCAGATAAATTTCCATCTCTCAAACCACCGTAAACGCCTAGTGGGACAATCTCAAAGGCAGGACTACAATAGGCTAGGCGGGATAACAAAAAAATAAAAAATATACTCCATAACTGGCGCATTTAATCTCCATATTCTAACTTAGTGCTATTATATTTTAAGTAACTAATTGTTCCATAGAAAATATCGGTAAAAGTGTAGCTAAAACAATAAATAAAACTACAGCCCCCATAATTAAGATAACTAGTGGTTCAAGCAGGGTCAGGGAAGTATCAATAAGTCGTTTTACTTCATTGTCTAGATGACTAGCGGCTCGTTCCATCATACCAGCTAACTGGCCACTTTTTTCTCCACTTGCTATGAGATGGACAGCCATTGGACTAATAAATTGAGTTTCTTTTAAAGCCTCATTAATTCCTGCGCCTTCTCTAACTCTCGTGGTTGCAAGATCAAAAGCTTGGCGCATAATTAAATTTGTTATTAAACTTGCCGAGACACGCATGGTTTCTAATACACTTACACCTGCAGCAAATAAAATTCCGAAGGTATGAATATAGCGAGCTACATTCACTGTTTTTATTAAATAAGACACAATGGGGATTTTAAGCAATAAGCGATGCCATAAGGTTTTTACTTTTATATTGTGAAGACTTCTTTTAAAAAGTATCAATAAAGCTATAAGAATTATCAAAGTATACAGACCATAGTTTTTAACATATTGACTCATGTTAATAAGCACTTCAGTCATAGGGGGTAATGTTTGGCCACTACTAGTAAATACTTCAATAATTTTGGGAACTACAAAAGTCAAAAGAAAGCTTATAATACTGATTGAAACCAAAATCATAATAAAAGGATAAATCAGTGCTTGTTGAATCTTTTGTCGGGTTTGTTGCTGGTTTTCTGTATAATCAGCTAATTTTTCTAAAACAAGATCTAAGCGACCAGTTTGTTCACCAGAACCTACAGTAGCTCGATAAAGCTCAGGAAATGCATTAGGGTATTGCGCCATTGCTTGGGCTAGACCATAACCTTCTAAAACTTTAGCACGTATGCCCATCACTAATTCTCTTACTTTATCTTTTTCGGTCTGTTCACTCACTCCTCTCAATGATTCTTCTACTGGTATCCCTGCTGCAAGGAGAGTGGCTAATTGCCGTGTTAATAAAGATAAGTCAGCAGATGAAATTTTACTTTTACTATGAATTCCTATCTTCTGCTGGGTCAAAGTTTGAATTTGAGTAGGAATTAAGCCTTGCTCACGTAAGAGCTGGCGGGCATGACGTTCTGAGTCAGCTTCAATTACACCTTTATCTGAACTACCGTTTTTTTTTAATGCTAAGTATTGATAGGCACCCATAATTTTTTCATTATGTGAAAAACATTAAGTGTAATCTATTGGGTTTCATAAGTCACTTAAGGTACACTAACAAAAGTTTACTGTGGAGGCGAATAATGTCAAAAAATATGGTTTTCGAAGCAATAAAAGAGCGCGATGCTAAATTTATCGATTTAAGGTTTACAGATATTAGAGGAAAAGAACAGCACATTACAATTCCTGCTTCAGCAGTTGATAATGATTTTATTGAAAATGGAAAAATGATAGATGGTTCTTCTTTTAAAGGCTGGCAGAAAATCCATCAATCTGATTTGGCATTAAAGCCTGATTTAGATTCAATTAAATTTGACCCTTTTTTTCAAGATAATACTTTATTTATTCGCTGCAATGTAGTCGATCCTCAAACAATGCTAGGTTATGAGCGTTGTCCGCGTTCATTAGCGCAAAGAGCAGAAGCTTATTTACAATCTACGGGAATTGCAGATTCAGTTTTTTTTGGTCCTGAACCTGAATTTTTCTTATTTGATAATGTTCAATGGAAAACGGATATCAATGAATCTTTTTATAAAATTGATTCTGATGAAGCGCAATGGAATTCAGGTAAAGAAATGGAAGGAGGAAATATAGGTCATCGACCTCCTATAAAAGGCGGTTATTTCCCTGTACCCCCAGTAGATTCTTCTCATGATATTCGTTCTGCAATTTGTCTTACCTTAGAATCTTTAGGTTTGGTAGTTGAAGCGCATCATCATGAAGTAGCAACGGCAAATCAATGTGAAGTTGCGACTCGTTTTAATTCATTAACATTAAAAGCTGATGAAATTCAAATATTAAAATATGTAATTCATAATGTAGCCCATAATTATGGCAAAACTGCGACATTTATGCCTAAGCCTTTAGTAGGCGATAATGGAAGCGGTATGCATTGTCACCAATCTTTATCTAAAGATGGTATTAATTTATTTTCAGGAGATCATTATGCTGGGCTTTCTGAAACAGCTTTATACTATATTGGTGGTATTATTAAGCATGCACGCGCTTTAAATGCATTTACTAATCCTTCAACTAATAGTTACAAACGTCTTGTTCCAGGTTTTGAGGCTCCAGTATTATTAGCCTATTCCGCAAGAAATCGTTCAGCTGCTATTCGTATTCCGCATGTTAGTGGTCCTAAAGCACGTCGCATTGAAGTGCGTTTTCCAGATCCGACCGCTAATCCCTATTTAGCGTTTTCTGCGATGATGATGGCGGGGCTTGATGGTATTCAGAAAAAAACTCATCCTGGTCAACCGATGGATAAAGATCTATATGATTTACCGCCTGAAGAACTTATTGATGTTCCTACAGTATGTGCTTCACTTGAACAATCTATGGAATATTTACACGCGGATCATGAGTTTTTATTACAAGGTGATGTCTTTACCAAAGAGTTTATTAACAATTACATTAGCTTAAAAGAAGAAGAAATCACAAAAATTAGAAGTTTAACTCATCCTTATGAATTTGAGCTTTATTATAGTCTTTAGGATATCCCCAAAGTGTTTTAAGATGCGAAATTTTGGGCGATAGATCAAAAATCGCATCTTGGAATATTTTGAGTACATATCATGCTAAAGCAATTAATTGTAGTGTCTTTAAGCTTAATAATCTGCGTATCATATGCGCAGGTTTATAAATGGACTGATAGCCAAGGAGTAGTGCATTTTAGTGATACACCGCATGTCGGAGCAGAAACAATTAATAATATTCAAACCCAAAATTACTCTACTCCTCCACAATCTACTATTCCGAAAATAGAGGAGCAGCCTAAAAAGGAAAAAATATACAAGAATATCACTATTCTTCAACCTCAAGATCAAGCAACCATTCGTAATAATCAAGGTTATTTAGTGGTTTCAGTCGAAGTGCTTCCTAAGTTATTTCCAAGTGATAAAGTACAAATCGTTTTTGACGGCAAAGCTCAAGGGACACCACAAGATCGTTTAATGTTCCAACTAAATGGTATTTATAGAGGAATGCATACTATTGCGGTACAAATTATTGACAGTAAGAATGAGGTAGTGAAAACTAGTTCCCCTGTTACTATTTATATGCAAAGACCACGAGTTGGGATGGTAAAAAATCAACCTACTCCTCTTTAACAAGTTAAAGGTTTTTTATGCTTTGTTTAATATCCCCAGCAAAAAAGTTATTAGCTAATTTAGCACCATTTAAGGGTAAAATGAGTACTTCAATTTTTCTTAAAGAAGTTGAGGTGTTGATAAAAATTATGCAGAAGAAATCATTAAACGATATTGCACAATTAATGGATTTATCTTCTGATTTAGCCCAACTTAATTATGATCGTTATCAGCATTTTCATATAGAGCCCAATATTGCTGAGATTATTTATCCTGCTTTATTTTTATTTCAAGGTGATGTGTATCAAGGATTACAAGCTAAAACTTGGAGTTTAGAAGATCTTGCTTATTCACAAAAGCATTTAGCTATTTTATCGGGTTTATATGGTCTACTAAGGCCAATGGATGGTATTCAACCTTATCGTTTAGAGATGGGAGTCAAGTTAGAAAATCCTCAAGGGTCTAATCTATATGATTTTTGGAGTGATCAGTTGACTCAATACGTGAATGAACAATTAACAAATCATAAGTATCCTATTTTAATTAATCTAGCCTCTGCTGAGTACTTCAAAGTCATACAACAAAAGAAATTAGTTCACCCTTTAATAACCATTAATTTTTATGAAGAAAAAAATAAAGAAGTTAAAATGATTGGTATTTATGCTAAAAAAGCAAGAGGATTAATGGCTCGTTATCTTATTCAGCATCGCATTGAGCAGGTTGATCAGATCAAAGATTTTAATGTTCAGGGGTATCGATTTAATGAATCAAGTTCTTCTGATACCCATTTAGATTTTATTAGAGCACATTAATAAAACATGTGGAGTTTAACTAGTAGAGTTCATAAACTTAATCATTTTTCTGAAGAGAAGCTGAGTTGTTATGTTAAAAGAGACGATGAATTAAGTTGTGGCATTAGTGGCACCAAATTAAGAAAATATGCCAGTATTATTCCTTTCTTAATTAATGAGAAGATAAATCATTTAATTATTATCGCTGTTCCTCAATCAAATAATTTACTGGCTGCTTTACAAATTGCTCGCGAGTTACAACTTAAGATCACTGTTTTTTTACTTAAACCTAAACATGATTTAGTACAAGGTAATTTTAAGCTTAGTTTAATGTTTTTAAATCCAGAAGAAATTATATGGGTAAATCGAAGTGAATGGGGACAAGTAGAACACTTAGCTGAACACTATTTGAAATTAAAACAAAAGGAATATACATCTTTTATTTTAACTGAAGGAGCCAGCGTACCGCAAGCAATGAAGGGAGCTATGAGTTTGGCTTATGATATTCAAAAAAATGAACATGAGTTAGGTTTTAATTTTGATCATGTTTTCATTGATGCAGGTACAGGTTTTTCCGCTGCTGCGTTAATTAAAGGTTTTTTTGAAATGGTTCATCCTGCTTTAATACATGTATTGTTATTAGCAGATGAAGAAGTAGTTTTTAAAAAAAAATTAGAACAGTGGCTTGGATTTCTACCTGAAAACTTTGTATGCTTTTATCCAAAGACGGCGCGAGCTTTTGGCTCACTTAATGAAACAATTAAAAAGGAAATCAAGCGATTAGCTCAAGAAGAAGGAATTCTTACAGAGCCTATTTATTCAGCTAAATTATTTCATACAACCAGAGAATATATAAAAGCAGATTGGATTGAAGGAAAAGGATTAATTATACATTCAGGTGGTCTATTAACTATGACGGGCTTTAATTTTTGTAATGGATGAACATGTTAACTCCACAAGGTAAATTTGAAAAAATAGATAAAGTGATGCTCTTGGGAATATGGGCAAAATTTCTTGCGCAAGAACAGGAAATGAAAGAAAAGCCTCTGAAGCGTTCTATGATTTATGCAGGGATGGGAAAACCAACTCATCCTCTACACCAGGAAATGTCTAGATTCTTATCAAAATATTGGAATGAGCATAATGGTAAAGCCATTGATTATGGATCCCCTCAAGGTGATTTACAGGCTCGTGAGTTAATGGCTGAAGCAATGACTGGATGGTATGGGTTAAACATTAATCCTCAAGAGATTTTGTTTAATGTAGGGGGAGCAGGTGCTTTACAAGTAATATTTTCAGCTTTAAAAACCTATACAAAAAAATTAAATTTTAGAGTAATCACTCCATTTCCTTATTACTCTTTATATGCTGAAAACGGCTTAAAATTGCATTCAATTAATGTAATGAAGAACCCTGGCTATTGTTTGAATGCGCAAAGTCTATTAGAAAGTATTCATTCCGCACATGAGTTAGCAAGAAAAGACTCACTTCATCCACGGGCATTGTTACTTTGTGATCCCAATAATCCTCTAGGAACTGTACTTGGAGAAAAGGAATTAAAAAAAATAGCAGATGTTTTAAGACTTTATCCAGATTTAATTATTATTTTAGATGAAGTTTATTCCGAGTTGGTTCTGGATGGAACTAAGCATGTATCTTTATTAACTGTTGCTCCTGAATTAAAAGAACGTATTATAATAATACGTTCTGCTACAAAAGGTCTTTCCGCAGCAGGAGAGCGAATGGCTGTAACACTTGCGTTTAATCCTGCAATAATGTCCTTAATTTTAGCTCATAGTATTCTTAATTGCGGCCATGCACCACGCTCTTTGCAAATGGCTTATGCAAATACAATGAAGCAATTTACTGAAGCAAATAGAAAAGAAATCAATAATTATTATCGTTCAAAAGTAGATTATGTAAATAAACGCTTATTAGAAATGGGGGCTGCAATGCCCGATAAAGAGTATCGTGTGCGTGGAACTTTTTATGTATTAGCTGATTTTAGTGAATTACTTGGTGAACCTCTGCATAAAAGAGCAGCAGAAATATTAGAAAAAAAAGATAAAGCAATGACAGATGAAGATATTGCTTATAATTTTTTATGTAGAGATTCATTGATGATTGCGCCAGCCTCTTATTACGGTATGGAAAAAAATAAAGGCTATTTACGAATTACTTGCAGTGATGGTGAAAATGTATTAAAAAAATTAATGGATAGACTAGAAGAGCATTTAAAACAGAATCGTTTAAAGAAACAACAGGAATTGAAGGATTGTATTGAAGAGAAGCTTACGCTATTAAAAAAAATAAATCCTAAAGAAGCTATTAATTTACCCTTATTAAAGGAGCAATTAACTAGTGATCCTACAAAGGCAGCTATTGAATTAAAAAGGGCAAATAAAGTGCTTGAACAGCGCTTAGCACTTTTAAAGCAATTAATTAGTCGCAATACACTTGATGGCACTATAAATGCTGCAATGTTAATTCAATCTACCTACAGAGGTTATAAAGCACGAAAAACTACTCGACATGTGATTAAAAAACAAGATGAAGATTGGTTTGATTTTGTTCAATCTGTTTCTCCTAAGCTTGATAATGAGGTAGGTTCTTATTTGAAACAATTAACCGTCTCAGAACGATTACAGCTTGAGCCATGGAAGGAACATTTACACTCAAAAAATAAAGAGCCGCTTTCTTTTCATTTTTTATTTGCTTTTATGAGTAAAAAAACTTTATGTGCTTATACTGCATTAGTAATTTTTCTTGCTGCTGCCTCTGGATTGGCTATTAGCTTTGGTTTTTGGGGTACGGCTACCTTAGGAATTGCAGCTACGATCATTATAGGTGGAAAAGGCTTCACTGCTGGTTTAGGTTTTTTTTCTCAATCAACAAAAGCTCCTGATTTAGAAGAGAAAGAAAAAAATTACGAGAACACCTTATTTACTTGCTGCTGAATTAATAGTCATCTTTGCTCTGTATAAAATTCGATAATGCGAGGGTTCTCGTATTGATCAATCTACTGTTCATGCGTAGGCTTCTGAGAGATCTAACAAGATAGATGTGTTTATCATGTTATATAAAATTATTTAACGAAAAATAAAAGTAGTTGTATAAAATTGAGAAATCTTTATTTGTTGATAAAAAACACAGCATGATTGCTTCTTATGTCATTGCGTCATATAATGAACTTTTTTGTAATTTATATTAAAGGAAAACAAATGAGATGACTTACTAATTTTTTCATTGGAAATAATGATACAGTAACAATCAAGAAAATTCCTAATGAAAAACGTCATAAACTTCTTGCTCAATCTAATATACCTTATCAATTTCCAAACGATCAGAATTCTTTAACATTCCCTGTAGAAGAACATAATCCAGCTCCGTTTGTGGATGCTCAGAATAATCCTCTATTTTTTGATGTAAATAATACTGATCATGTAAACTATATTAATGAATGTAATCAATTATTTAAAGATACTTTTAAACGCTTAAAGCAAACGGATTCAACTACTAATTGGTTATTTATTTCTTATTTTTTGACAACTATACCTCAGTATATTGCAGTACATCGTCCCTTCTCTGGTCATGTTCTGAGAAGTATATTAGTTCAAAAAGCTACTACAGAAGCAGTTAACTATACTGATGAAGCTCTAGCTATAGTTGGATTTTATTATCAAGGTCAGCGCTCTATTTTATATAAAGAATATCAAGAAATTTTTCAAAGACAAATTCATAATATGATTTGGGCAACAGGATATTGGAGCCGCGATGCAAGTAAAGAAACTCTAGAAGCTATCCAAAATAATTTGGTGATAAATGATTTAGTACTCACTATGTCTGAAGTATTAACAATTGAAGAAATTCGAGCAATTATTAGTGATGCTATTGAAAAGCTATTTTTACAAAATGCAGAAAGCTTACATGAACGTCTTTACTCTGGTCGTCGACAAGCAGTTAATCTAAGCTTATATGGTACTCAATCTAATTCCATTATAAGCTATATAAAAGCTCCTGCCTTGTATATGCTTGATAAACTTAGTGATGCTACTAGTTTTGTTCAATCTTTTAGATAAGATGTACTATAGCATTTTAAGAGTAAGGAAGGATCCTCGTATTTAATGAAGTATAGCGTTGCCCGCTAAGCTTTACACGAAGCGCATTTGAATGAGTCGATGTAGTGCATACTAGTACAAGACTGAAGCCGAGTGAAAATTCAACTAAATATAAAGCTTAGTGGGACATTTTATAGCCGGAGCTCCGCTATTATTCAACCTGAGACTTCGCGTCATCATTCACGGGGTATGTAAATTTTCCTGCTGTCTTTTTCGCGAAGGCGGGAAGTTCCAATTAGCCTTAAGTTTTACTTGACACCCAAGCTCCCCACGTACTGCGGCTTGTCCTTCCAATTAGCCTTAAGCTTTAGTTGACTATAAAGTCCGTTCATGCTGAGGAGGCGCGTTAGCGCCGTCTCGA
>CAMFHA010000031.1 GCA_945952115.1 uncultured Legionella sp.
AATTCATCGCAGTGTACAACAATATCCATGATTTCGCTACTTATATTACACTTCTCGCTAAATTATAAACTAATTTCCGTTTTTGCAACGGAGCCTTATTTTTTTTATCTTTTATCTGCCATTCTGTATCCTTGTTCATTCTTTTTTAAACTAAACGCTGTCGTTTAGATGATGGCTTATCCTGATCCAAAGCATGAAGTGTTTCTTCAAATTTTTTAATAGCAGGAGCAAGTTTGTTTGGGTAAAAAAAACATGCATTGTTGAACTGAATTTTCATTTGGGGTGTTTCTTGCGAATTATTTGGAAGTGGAACTAAAAAGTTATCTAATACTTTAAACATAGTTGTTACTGCATCGTTGATGTATTGCCATAAGCTCTTTAGTCGTTTTTGTTTGTCGAACATTTCTTGAGGATAGCTTTTTAGTGCTTCTTGGCAACATTGTTTGTATGTGTCTTTATGCTGTTTATTGGGCGGCCTCTCATTTAAAAATGAGTCACTGTACGTTATTAACGCTATGCGTAAAAACTCAAAGGCGGTATTTTTACATGGCAATACTAATGTTTCAAGCGCTTGTTTTATCTGTTGCACGATGCGTTGTTCTTTAGTAAGTAATTTAAATACTTTGGTAAGCGCGAAAGTTTTGGAGAATAAGAGTGCCTTATAATTTTCTGGTGTTAATAGTTCTGCTTCAGCAAGTGCTTGAATGGCTTGAGCAAGAGCGCTAGGGTCTTGATGTGCTATAAGTGTGTCACGATTTTCTGCTGTTAATAATTTTATCTTAGCAAGTGTTTTAAATGCATAAGCAAGATCGACGGGGTTTGGGCACTTCAAGAGAATGCTATAATACTCTGGTATCCACAATTTTAGTTCAATAAATAATACTTTAAATGCATGGAGTAAAGCGATAGGGTTTTGATGTTTTAAGACAATAGTACAATAATCTTGTGTTAATAATCCTGTTAAATCAAGTAGTTCAACGAGATCGGCAAGAATAGAATGATGTTCATGTTTCCAGAGTTTTGTGCAGTTGTTCTGTGTTAATAAATTTTCTTTATGAAATTTTTGTAAGATGTCAGCAGTATAGTGAGGATTTAGATAATTTAAAAGTTTTTTACCATTCACTGGTGTTAACAAACATGCTCTGTTAAGCATGTTCAATGCTGTAATAATCCCACCA
Organism: uncultured Legionella sp.; assembly: GCA_945952115.1. Classification (GTDB taxonomy): domain Bacteria; phylum Pseudomonadota; class Gammaproteobacteria; order Legionellales; family Legionellaceae; genus Legionella. The sequence continues at coordinate 1,179 of CAMFHA010000031.1, forward strand.
AGATTTTGACAGGTTATAAGTGCGTTAAAATTGGTCTGTGTTAATAAATTTGCATTGCTAAGCATGCTCAATGCTAAAGTAATTGTACTAAGATCTTGATGGGTTATAAGTGCGTTAAAATTGGCCTGTATTAATAATTTGTTGTGATGAAGTGTGTTAAATGCATTGGTAAGATTGCTAAGATATTGATGAGCGACGAGTATGTTACGATTTTCTAATGTCAGTAATTTTGCGTCATGAAGTGTTTTAAATGCATCGACAAGATCTCTAGGATTTTGATGAACGACGAGTGTGCTGCGATTTTCTAATGTCAGTAATTTTGCGTCATGAAGTGTTTTAAATGCATCGGCAAGATCTCTAGGATTTTGATGAGCGACGAGTGTGCTGCGATTTTCTGATGTCAGTAATTCTGCGTCATGAAGTGCTTTAAATGCATCGGCAAGATCCCTAGGATTTTGATGAGCGGTGAGTGTGTTAAAATTGCCCTGTGTTAATAACTCTGCGTTATGAAGCGTTTTAAATGCATCGATAAGATCCCTAGGATTTTGATGAGTGATGAATGTGTTAAAATTGCCCTGTGTTAATAACTTTGCGTTATGAAGTGTATTAAATGCATCGGCAAGATCCTTAGGATTTCGATGAGCGATGAATGTGTTAAAATTGTCCTGCGTTAATAACAACTCTGCGTCATGAAGTATTTCAAATACACAGGCAAGACTATGAGGATTTTGATGAGCGATGAGTGTATTAAAATAGTTCTGTGTTAATAACTCTGTGTTATAAAGCGTGTTAAATACATAGGCAAGACTGCGAGGATATTGATGAGTGATGAGCATGTTAAAATTGTTCTGTATTAATAACTCTGTATCATGAAGTAGTTCAAATGCATGGGCAAGACCATTAAGATTTTGACAAGCGATGAATAATTCTGCATTATGAAGTGGTTTAACTGCGTCATAGGCAAATTCATAAAGATCTTGATAGGCTATAAGTGTATTAAAATTGTCCTGTGTTAATAACCTTGCATTAAGCAGTGTTTCAAAAACATTGGCCAGTGTGAGAGGATCGTCATGCGTTATGAGTATGTTACAATTTTCTGATGTAAATCCTATTTTAGCTTGAGCCAGTTTTTTAAATGCATTAGCAAGAGAACCAGGATCTTTATGTTCCAAAATAGTGGTATAATGTCTTATTGGTACAGGCAAATGTGCACGAGCATATATATTAAAAATATCAATAAATGCGTCAACATTGGCATGTTGCGTATGAGCGGTGATAGTGATTGCTGAATCAACTACTTTTTTGTTTTCTTGAATAAATCTTAAAAGATATGCCCATTGGTCTACTTGTTCTTTGGTATAGGCATTTCTTTCTTCAGGTGTTTGTTTAATTAAACGCTTAAAAACATGTTGTTGTATCGCTTGCTGAATCTCTAGACAAGCCTGTTGAAGCACCACTAAAGCATACTCTTGCGGCGTATAATTGACAGTAAAAGCAGCCAGTAAATCATTAGCGACCTCTTGATAATCAGGATGATAAGAAGGTTGTAAAATACCTTCTATGCTATGATGAAGATTAGTTAATTCAGCCAATGTTAAGTCTTCTCCTCCGAAAGAAGCGTATTGAATAATCAGGTTAAATAAATGGCTTTGATGTTCGAGCAATCCATTGTATAACAATTGCAAGGAATTAGAAGTTTGAGGTAATTCTCCACATTGAGTATGAGCAATGGAGTCAGGGAGAGAATAGCGTTTTGCTTTAAGAGAGCCACCTAATTGAATTAATGTTTGCTCAACTAAAGCATAAATATAGTCATGAACAGCGCCAATACTTGGTTTTTGGTTATTATCCATGAGTTCAATCCCCTGATTCCAAAGAGCATTAATCTGTTCGGGAAAGAGGTAGCTTCTGATTTGATTGCTTGCATCAGCTAAGCGAATATGAGCTTCATTGGTTGTTGAAATGGCGACACCTGTTAACACAGACTGACATATAAGTTGTTGTTCATCATCTGAAAATTCTTGATTGAACGGCCAATCTGTAGCTAGCGTACTTCTAATGATGCCTTGCTGCCTTGATGATAATGATGTTTGTACATGTTGCGCTGCGTGATGTATCGATATAGTTGATGTGACTGGGTTCGAGGGGGCTTGCTTTTCTTCTTGTATGAAGTTAGGTAATGGTGGCAAAATAAGTTCTTCAGGTAAGGCATCAAGGTAATAGTGCTCGGCCTTGATGCCTTGGTCTTGTGCTCGCATCGGAGCAAGTTCTTTGATAAGATCATGGTCATTATTTATTTTTAATTTATGAACCGCATTGACCAGGTGCTCTTGATTAAGCACACGTAAACAAACTTCATGCAATGCACCCTCTTTTGCAAAATAACATCGTGGATTGGCTATTGATAAATCAGGAGAGCGGACATAAAGGTTTTCTATAAGCTCTTTGCTTACCCAATTCACAGAACATTTTTTTTGATAAGGATAATCTGTGGTGTAATACTTAAAACCAGATTCACTTATTTCGAAATAACACCAAAACAAGGGGAAGTGATTCTCATAAGCAAGATAAGGCCCTAGGTACATGATGAAGATCTCTGTATAGTTGAGGTACTTCGTTATTAAACAAAACCCCCCGTTATTTTAACAAAATATTCTACCACTTTTGGATAAAAAAATATGGCTCCGTTGCAAAAAAGAATCAAAATACAAAATCTTAATTTTTAAGCAGATCTCAACTGTATAGACCAAATTGCTCGTTAATAAAAGAGACCTCAGCACGCTCTCCATACATCCAAATATTGAATTGTCCTTTTTTGAACATACGCATTATTTCAAAACCTTTAATGGTTGCATAAGCCGTTTTCATTGATTGGAACCCTCGCACAGGATTAATATAGTGCATTAAAATTTAAAAAGACTTAAGAATCGGTTATGATTACCAATTTTAGCTTATGACATACTCATTAGATTTTAGAGAAAGCGTATTACGGCATATTGATAGTGGAAGCACGATAGAAGCAGTAAGTAAATTGTTTTCAATAGGAACAACGACCATAAAAAGCTGGAAGCGCTTAAGAGCTCAAACAGGCAAATTAGAAGGTTCTGGTCGCCCTTGCAGTCCCTACAAAATAGATAATGAAGCCTTTAAAATGTACTTAAAAGAGCGTCCCGATGCATTTTTAAATGAAATAGCATCCCACTTTGGAGTTACAGCTCCTGCAATTCATATGGCAATGAAACGCATGAATATCACTCGAAAAAAAAGATCTCGCTCTATAAAGAACGATGTGCAAACAAGAGAAGTAATTACATCGAAATAATAGAGCAATTTAATCCTGAGAGGCTCGTTTATATTGATGAGTCTGGGATAGATACGTATATGTCTAGAGACTATGCCTGGTCAGAAAGAGGCTCACCAGTTATTGGAGAGCGAGCAGGCAAGCGATTCTCAAGAGAGAGCTTTGTTGCCGGATTGGTGAATAAAAATATTGTGGCACCGCTCTGCTATCAAGGAACAATGGACAGTACTTTATTTAATTTTCGGTTAAGCAATTTTCTGTTACCACAAATAGGTAGCGAGCATGTTTTGATAATGGATAACGCTGCCTTTCACAAATCTCAAAATACATTAGAACTTGTTGCTGAGGCAGGCTGCCATTTGGTTTTTTTACCGCCTTACTCACCAGACCTTAATCCAATAGAAAAATTTTGGGCTAATTTAAAAAGGAAAATCAGAAGCAACAGTAACAAATTTGGTTCGTTAGCGATGGCTATTGATCATGCGTTTAGGGGATCGTTTAAATTTTAATCCACTATAAGACGCTTGAGTTTACCATGGTCAGCCTCTAGCCGATTGTTACGATATTTTATTTGTAAATGCTCGACATGGGCAGACAAAATACCTTCTTGCTTTAGCTCTTTAATTGCCCGGCCATAAGCTGGATTTTTATCTATTGCTCTTCATCACAGCAATCACTCAAAGATAGAATAATAATAAGGCAAGACGCCACTGTATAATTATAGCACATCAATGATGTTTAAATTAGTAAGGTATTGGTCATGAGGCATCAGATAGGTTAGGTAGGGAAATAAGAAGTTACTTAAGAGTTTAATTTGTTCGACTAGATGATATCCTCAGTACATTCACTAGCTTTTATTTCACTTCTCTCATTGACTAAAATTTCTCTGTAAACAGGAAACATCTTAGGTGGAAGAGGAACTTTAGCAAATGGATTATGCACTAATATGTAATCATTACGGGATTCTTCCCAACGTACAGCCATATCGTATCTATCCTGATCAATATTAGGAAAAAATACCCATCCAGTATGAGAAATAAGAATAGCGCTTATGTGACTAAAAGCCTCATCGGTAAAATAATTTGTTTTTATAGGTGAATTTGAATGAGATTTGATAAATTCAGGCTCATAATCATAGTATGGAGAACCCATGAAATGCTCGTTATTTTCTCTTTTAATAATAGGTATTTTCATTTGTGATAAACCTAAAATACAACTTATATCTACTCTATAATCTATGGGCTGATTGAAAGAAGGAATTTTAGCCATGGAGACAGCGACAATCAGCCCTGCATTTTCGCCCATATGATCTTTGTACCCTGGATTTTCTCCCCCATGATAATTAATATCACCTTTAATATTGAGGGCAGAGCAAAGTCTTTCTTTATAGGGCACAATTGGTGTATTTCTAACTTTCATATTTTCAAAATTAGCTTTTAGCTCATGCGAGTTGCCAGCTCCCGGAGCATCTGCCTCAAGATAGAAGCGTTGACCATTAATTTCAAAACAGAAATCCGGATTTTTTTTCTTTTTACTACGATGATTGAGTCGTTTAAGACCTCTTGGCTCTTGTTGTGCAATAAAGTCAATTAAAGTAAGTTCCCATAGCCTACTAATGAAATCATTTCGTAACTCATCAGAATAATTACTGTCTAAGAACAGAGAGTGTTGGTTATATAACTGTTGCCAACAGAGTTTAGCCTCTGCATGCCACGGATCTCGCTCATCTCGAATATTCATGTAAAGTGAATCTTTACCTTCTTTATCGAAGAGCATGGGCGAAGTGGGAACATTATTTTTCGTATCGAGAATCATCATAAACTCTCTTCATAAGAAGCAAGTATATTGGCATTGTTGTGAATAGTAATTATTTGTTATTTTCAAGTGCCCCATCAGTGCCCCTTGAGAAATTCAAAAAATTATAAACTTTTTGTAACCTATTGATTTTATTGGTGCCCAGGGCCGGAATCGAACCTGTTTATAACCTTTTGATTTTAAATAATATTAATAATAAGGACTCGAATCTTGCCCAAGATCTTACCCAACGTGGGGTATGATACCTTATTTGAAGAGTTACGAAAAGATACGAAATAGAACGATGTTTAATCTTTAGTTGAACTCAATAGAACTGTGCTTTTTAGCACCTTAAAAAAGTAACCCACCGGTTTGAGGGTACTCTCTGAGCATAGCCTTGGTGGGTTTTCTTAACTGCACTATCGCTTATTTTGGTATTTTTTTCAATCTTGGAAAAAGCTACATTTATAGCGAATGAGGGATTACTGGATTAAAAGTGCTCGGCTGCTTTAGAAAAAATATAAGCTATACTTTACATAACAGGGTAAAAATATGGTATATTCATGGTTAAATCGTGTATAAACGCCATTATTTTAAGTAGGTATAAATGCATTCATCTATGAGTACTGCTATGAACATGTCGCACCCATCATTATTTAGGACGATTCCTGAAAAAGACTACCTCCATGTTTTTAATGAGGGCACAGTTGACGGGCAAAAGGTTGTTGACCTTTTAAATTATAAAAAAGCGGATGTTTCAACAGCAACCAACGTTCCAGTTTCCTCCATTCGCTATGAACCCCAAAAAATGCCACTTGAACTTAAAGAGCGACTTACCGAGTGGGCTACAGCACTAAATTTAGTTTATGGTTTTTTCAAAGACAAAGATAAAACAATGCTTTGGTTTTCTATACCGAATCCTCTTTTAGGCGATATGGCTCCAAGAGATATGATTCGAGTTGGCCGATTCAAAAAATTGCTTAATTTTATTCAAACGGCCATTGAAGAAAATCAGAGATAGTTCACATGCCCAAACTTACAAAAAGTAATCGCCCTTCTAAAGCTAGAACTGTATCTTATTTACTAGAATCAGGCTCCATCAAAGATATACGCAGAGCAAAAGAACTTAATAATGAATTACTGAAATATCAGTGGGCTTATTATTCAGAATTAGCTCGCCAGCGAAATGAGATTCAAGATAAAATTCAGCAAGCAGTTATTCAAACATGCATCCCTTATGAATTGAATCATTGGCAAAGAGCCGTCAAGTATAAATATGGATTACATCCTTTTTCCACAGTAGGTAGTTTAAGTTTTATAGGTGGCCGATTTAATACAGGTAAAGGCGTAAATACTGAGGTCCCACATTTTTCAGGATTGTACATAGCGGAAAATAAAGATACTGCGTTACAAGAGCATCTTGGCCAAGCAAAGCATGATCAACTAACACCTCGTGAAGTAGCTTTAACAAATCCAGCATCAGAAACAATAGTTTCCATTTCTGGGAGGATTGACAAGGTTTTTGATCTCACCCATGAAAAAAATCTTTTACCGTTGATTGAGCTAATCAAAGATTTTAAATTTTCTTCCGAGTTTAAAAAACTTTCAAAAAAACTTGGGTTCACTTCACCACAAATAATCAAAACACCCGAGTTATTAATTCAAACTTTGCTTACCCCTGACTGGAGGCAACTTCCCAGCAACTATGATATTCCTGCAAATTCTCAAATCTTTGGACATATTATTCAGCAAGCAGGAATAGAAGGCATTTTATATCCTTCCAAACTGACGGCTTGCTTGTGTTTGGCTGTTTTTCCTAAAAATTTCGTTGGCACAGATTCTTACCTAAAATTAGACGATGAAGCCCCTCATGAAAAAGTACCAGTAAGAATAGACGCATCCAATTGGAGAGTTTGTTATTTGGATGCAAAAGAAGTCATTGATTAAAGCCTTTTAAGCTTTACTAATTAGATTTTCAATTAAGTCTACCGGGTTGTGAGTTTTTTCAATTCACTTTTTTAATGAGGAATATATCTTATGACCATACGTGCTTTAAAAAGAGGTAAAGCCAAAAATATTCTCGCTGCAGCCATAGATTCAGCATTATTGGCTGTGGAGATTTACAATAAGCCTCGTGCCACCTTTCGCACGGAGGCCTTTATTTCTTTAATGATTATTGCATGGACACGATTATTCCATTGTCATTTCTATCAGACTATGGGCGATAGATTCTATTTTAAAGAGAAAAATTCTCCACGCTATAAAAAAGTTAACGGAGAAAGGATGGCTTGGGATCTGAGTGAATGTATAAAGATATACACATTACTGAAACCTGCTGTTGTAAAAAATCTTGAGCTATTCATCCCCCTAAGGAATAAGGTGGAGCATCGATATATAGATAAGCGAGAGTTTGATACATTATTATTTGGTGAATGCCAGTCTTTACTGTTTAATTTTGAAACTCAATTGATAGATTGGTTTGGGGAGTCGTATGCTCTAAATGAAAATTTAGTATTTTCTCTTCAATTCTCAACCTTACGCCAAAGCACTCAAAATATTGCAAACAAGAAAGCACTATCAGCAGATTTGGTTGATATTAAGAACTTCATAGATACCTATAGGAGTAGCTTACCAAGTGAAGTTTTTAATTCTGAGTTATATAGTATAAAACTTATTCAAATTCCAAAGATATCAAATACTAACCGTAATGATATCGCTATAGAGTTTGTTAATTGGTCTAATTTGGAAGAAAACGACAAAACTGCCTATCAGCAGGTTACCGCTTTAATCAAGGATAAAATAGTAAAACAACCTGTAATAAATTGTGGGGGAATGAAACCTTCCAAAATAAGGCAAATTGTTGAAGACGAATGTGGGATAAAGCTAACAAATTTTGATCATAAGTGTCTATACGTTATTTTTAATGTCCGTCCTGATCCTTCCGATTCAAAATATGATCCTTTCAATACTGAGCCTGAATACTGTTTATATGATGAAGCTCATAATGACTATATTTATTTTCAAGCTTGGGCTGATAAGATTGTTGAATTATTGTGCAAAGGAAAACTAAAAAAACACATTTGGACTCAAGCTTATCGAAGACAACGAAAATTAGAAATTGGTGATTATATATAGCTACCTACAGAAATTATATTTCTTACAATAGTAGCCTTGATATAAAGAAGGTATTAAATATTGCATACTTTCTATTTCTTCCCAGGGAAGGAATAAGATGTTTTTTTCAATTTTACATAAAACCCCTTTATCTAAATTTTGAATTAAATAAGCATTGGTTATTTTATGATTAAATTTTAACGTAACATTGGAAGCTACTATTTCTCGAATATAAATACCCCATCCAAATCCCAAACTTATGATTAGCGCAGCTACATTTAATAACTTCACCATATTAATATTAAATGTTTTAAAACTAAGCCAAATTAATGAGATCATTAAAGGAAAAATTAACTGTGAACGCATACCCCAAAAAAATATTAAAACTAATAGCATTAAGATAAACAGTATATTTTTCCATCTATCCTTAAGGATCTCAGTAATATTCATATTATTTATGAAATAAGTTTTTTTTGTATTAACTTGAGGATCTTCAACGCTTTCAGACTTTGCGATATTGGACATAGGCGTATCTTTTTTTCTAACGATGCTTCCTATTAGAAGAGCAATAGCGGAAATTATGGAGAATTTAATCGTTGAGTTAGTTATATCAATTATAGAAATAGGGATCAGTGATAAATTTATATTCAAACCATAATAAAATCCTACGTTATATAAAAAAGAAATTAAAAAACAAACTCCTACAAAAAGCGGTATTGCCGGTGAAAATGTTGAAATAATATACTCTAAAGTATCCAGATCCTTTGAATTCACACATAGCTCCTTATGTGTAATTGAGCCAATTTTTAAAAATATAATTCAATGCTTGTGTATAGATCATGTATTATCTCCATTTTAAAAACTGTTAGCAAATTGAGTTGATTATGGTACATACCCTATTAGATAGTTATGATCATTATGTGTCAGCAACATATTTAAAAAACTTTTCTAAAACTCCAAAACACATTTTTGCTTATAGAAAAAAACAGATGCTTGAGAGAGAAATGGCGATCAGCTCCATATGTGGAACTCGTGGCGGTGATATTTGCCACAATTTTGAAAATATATATGCATTGAGAGAAATATTATCCGATCTTGAACCAGCATGGAATATCTTTATTAAATCAGCTCAATCCCAGAAAGTTATTGAAACCAATGCATCTACACCTAAAGTAGCCGACTTAACACTATTGTCTCGGATTGGTTTGTACATAGCATACCTACGATGCCTATCTCCTACTATGTTAGGATTAGGAAAAGAACAGCACGAACACATTTTAAATGATTATTTATTAATGATGTTAGCTAAATCAAATCATGAAGATATAGATTCTGATGTAAAAAAAGCTATTTTAGATGGTAAAATTAAAGCGCATATTGATGATAAAGATTACTTCAAAGCAAAAAGTGCTGGATTCTTAGCAAAATTGGGACATTTAATAGATCAACGAAATTGGGAAATATTAGTGAATAAATCCAGCACTAAATTTATCACGTCAGATACTCCCTGTATTTTGCCAGAATTTCTTTCAGTATTTCATAGAACCCTTGAGACTGTAACTAATCGAAAACCCGATCCTCTATACCTACCATTAACGCCTGAGCATACGTTACTAATTCGATCAGAGCTTGGAAGAAAGTTATCTTACAAAGAAGTAACACCATATCAAGTAAGACAATTTAACAAAGAAATTGTTAAATCAGCTTATGACCTGGTCATATCCTATGAGTATGACTCTGGAATATCAAGGTTGGTTAATAAATATAGAAATTACTATTCTGTAATAGATTTTAAAACTTTAAAGTCCCCTCAAGGCACGGCAATTATTATGAAACAAAAAAATGTTACGAGGGAAACAGAAGCATCTATATAATTGTACTAGACGAGGTTAAACAGCCTAACTATCTATTAATTTCTTATTTAATCATGTCTCACGCAATAATTTATAAATCTTTGATTGTTGCTCATCATCAAGTTGGCTAAATATTCTTATTACTTCGGCTAAACGATCATCTTCAGTATAAAAATACCCAGTGGGTACAAGAAGCACTTCAGCAATACGCTTCAATGTAAGGAAATCAGGAGTATGTTTCCCTGTCTCATATTGATTCATGCGAGGACCAGCTGAAAATTCATCCATCCCTGAAGCCACGCCTAACCTTCTTTGAGATATCCTCGCGATTTTTCTGGCTTCTTTTAATCTTTTGGGTAGAGGTGAGTCAACCATCTCTCTTAGCTCAATTATTTTAATAGGAATATAAGTAAGAGATTCTTAGTTTTTGCCTTGACAATATAGTAAGGATTCCTTACTATTACCCCAAAATGATCAAATAAAGACCATTTTAACTAAATAGTTCTATTTCACTAACTCATAAAAGGGGTTCGATAAAAACAATAATAATTGGAGGAACTATCTCAATTTCGTTCAAACTATTGAGGTATCTATGAAATTAAAAATATTTTTATTAGGGCTTTTCTTTTCAGTACAATCTTTTTCATCTGAAAATAGCATACTTAATTTTTACAATAACACTGATGAACCAATGTTATCCTATGCGATTTATCTTCAATCTATTAACAAGTACTCATGCCTATCATCATTATCTAATTCAAAGATAGCTAGCTTTACTGAAAATACTTATCGTGCCACCTGTAGTGAAAAAGCCCGGGAAAATGGCAAAGAACTCAAAGATGCCAATGGAAGGCCATTGTATTATACCACCTGTGAATTTTATGTTTACGCGTCTCCAAAATGTACTGGCAATAAGATTGGTACTATATCGCTTGATCGAGGCCCGAGATCTAGTAAATATATTAATGAGACGGTCATAAAAAATAGTCAATTCAGTGTACGGATCCGAAATGATGCGGAATATGGCAGTTACAATAGTAAAGCAACAAAAGGGTATGTGTTATTACCAACCAAAAATGCTGGACAATTCGATATAAGTGTTCAAAACACAATCTATTATATGATAAATAACAAGAGCAAATCATTTTTAACTATCGGCATTACCTCCCCCTGCGAGGCATTAAAAATTGGAAACATTGATATGCAACCTTTACCACCTGGAAATAGCATTTGGTCGATCCCTAATTTTTGGTTATATGATAAATGCAAGTCATCTCGCATCTGCCCAATCTATATATATGAGGTTAGCTATGGTACCTGTGGAAATTTAATAGGTGCCATCGATGTTGATTTAGAACATAAAAATGACGAATGGATTAGTTTGTATGATTATAATTATCAATTATCGCTTCAACCTTATTTAAGTACCTCATTTAGTGCTCGAAGAGCGATAACTATTACAAACAAGATCAATACAGCTATGCCTAATTCCGATTAATGCATTCTCTCAAAAGCTGCTTTATATTCTTTTTAAGCAGCTTAACTTCACGTGTAGTAAAACCATGTTTTAGAGAGCATTACTCGCCCCCAAAGGAGCGCCGCTGCCTTTCGTTCCCCCATGCATTCTGCATCGTTTTTTACTCTTAATTACCGGAGCTTGGCATGCAGTTCCCTTTCTGGTTTTGGCACCACAGCGAGGTGAGCTTAAAAAGGGATAATTTTCCCTTTGCATGGGGTTAATTTCATTTTTCATTGACTCCCCCCTTATTTGTATTTACTTGTCCGACGATAGCTTGTCCACCTGCATTGACATGCAGGTGTTCTACTGTGACTTTTTGATGAGAATTACCTTGTAGTTTTTGCAAAGTGTTTAATTGTTGAATAAATACGTTTGATAGCTTCGTGAGTGAGTTTATAAAATACTGGCTGCATTCAGGAGAATGTACCGATCGATTTGCATAAGGGAGTATTTTTTGTTGCAGCTCATAGATTCCTAGTAGTTGAGTGACCAACATATTTTTAAGTACCCCATTTGCGCCAAGAGAAGAAGCAAAAAGGTTAATCGCTTTGGTGTAAGCTTCTATTTTCTGATTTCTTTCATCGGGTGTTAAATCGTCACGACTCATCTGATTGCATGCATAATTTTCTAATATAGCAGTCACTGCTTTCTGCTCCTTAGATTTAATTAAAGCAAGCGTATCTTGAGAGGGTTCATTTGATAATAATTTTCTTTTCGTCATTTCAATAATCCTTTTGTAGTATTTGTATGAGTAAGCCACGGCCAGCGGTCTGCCCCTGTTCTCTGATCGATTTCATTCCATTTTGGTATATATTCTTCACAACGTCTTGGGATATTGTCACATGGATGATAATTTTTGCTTGCTTTAATTTTACCCTGATATGCTGCCAAGCATAATCCACTGGATGTGAGATTATTACATTGAAAACAATAGCGCCGATCGTCTTCAAATGAAGGTGTGTTATTGTTAACAGAAAGCATAATTTCAGCATTTGCTATTGCTACGGGTGCTATTTTTGCTATTGTTGTTAATTCCTGAGAATGAATAGCAGGAATAGCATCTGTAGCAATAGCAGCCTTATTTTTTTTACCTTTAATTAACGCGGACAAAATCATAATTTATCCTTCATCAACTTTGGGTTTACTGAAATAAGCTGACCTTTTCCATGTTCTACGATTGATAATCGATCAAGATCAGTAAGCTCCTTCAAAGCTATATTTAACCGCATACCATCACGAAGAGGCCCATATTGGCGAATATGATTTTTATTTAAAGAGGTAATGTTTTTTTGCCTGCAATGTTCAATTAGCCATTTATCTAATCGCACAGCATCGGCCAATTCTTTTGGGAGAGCTAACTCACCATAAAAACGCCGCGACTCATTAAGATGCCAAGCAACAATACGACTTGCAGCATCAAAGCAAGCATGTTCTATGGGTCCATATAATCCATTCTCAAGTACTTGAAATAACGCAGCCATTCTTGCCGCATTATCAGCAGATTTACTTGCTACATCACGTATATCATAAAGCTCTCCACTGCAAACAAGTTCCGATTCGATTTGATCATCAAACTCTACCCATGCTGCTTTAGCGCTTGGAGTAAATAACATAATATTTGGGATAAGACCTCCTTCGGTATCTATTTGCACTGGGATAGCTAATATTTGAGCTATCCGTTTATGCAACTCAGCGAGATGAGGCCAATTAATGGGTGCCTCTGTAAAAAATCTCTTTCCTTGAGTAGATTCAGGCCAAGCGATTAAAAACCGAGCCAAAAATCCTGTATCACGTGCCAAGCTACCTGATTTTTCAAAAAAACTTCGTAGCGTTCCTTCTTGTACTTGCAGGGCCATCGTTAAACGAGCGCCTTGCACAGTAAAGGATTCGGAGGTTTTTCGCCCTACAGAATGATCACCCCCATCCCAAAGCACATTTAATAGAGCCAGATTTCTCATGACACTGTCTTTTCCCATGCTATGGGAGCCAAATATTAATCCAGCTTCATTAGATACAATACCAGAAGAAGGCCATTGCTTTGCTAGTTTCCATGCTAGGCTTTCTGGTGTTTCGTCTCCAAGTAGTAGTCTAGGTATTTTAGGAGGCTGTGGCTCTATACTTTGATGATCCCAAAGAGCTTGTTGTAATCCCGATGTCTCTTTTCCACCTTTTTTTGCATTCTTTATAGCTGCTAACAACCCCTCACGCTCTGCCATCCATGAATCAATTGATGCTTTATATTTCTCCAACTCTGGCTTCATCAATATATTTTGTTGCTCTTGGTATGCGCGTATTACCGACGTAAAATATCCGTCAGATGTTGATTTACGCTCGCCTGAATCAGCAATAGTCAGAAAAAATAATCCTGATGAGCCTTGTAGTTTTTCTGCACGTTGAACATCAACATGACCTTGTACTGCGAGTGACAATGTAGCCAAAGCAGATGAGGCCACTAACGAAATAGGGGCTTTAACAAATCCGTGTACCTCTTCTACTGCTTTCCTGATTGTCTCGGGCAACGCATCTACAGGATATGATTCTTGTACTATTTTTGCAGATAGTGGTTGAGGTTCTGGCCAATCAACAGAAGTAGCCTCATCAATACATGCTTTGATTTTCTGAGAAACTGAATTACTCATGCTGCTCTCTCCTGATTAGATAACCAGCAAAAGAGATCGTTGAAATCAGTTAATTTTTCAGGAGCCTCTAATGGCCATTGTGGTTTTATAAAAGAAGCATCTGCAGCAATAGCAGCCTCTTTACCTTTGTTTATGCCAGGATTATCTGGATTTAACCGATCATCATCTGCACATATGATCAGTTCAGCTTGAGGTGTATATTGACGGATATTTACCGCGACTGGTTTTAAATTATTTGCATCACAGGCGGCAATCACACATGCATCAGGATAACATTCTGCTAATGAGGCTCCTGTAGCAAAACCTTCACAAATTAAAATTTTCCTGCTTTTTTCTGTGAGCTTAGATTGGATAGGAATAAAATTACCTTGTTTTGCAGTATTAGTGAAAAACCATTTTTGACCGTTTGCTGCTATGTATTGTAAGCCCCATATTTTTTTGGCCAAGTCTATCACTGGTAAAATAAGGCAACTTCTATATTGATGAGCGTAAAAAGGTTTAATCTTTTTGCGCTCTAAATATGGAAAATTGAGATGAGGCTTTCGCGCATTAAAATATATAGAATGTGCTTCCTGCGCCGCCTCTTCATATTCCCTTTTTCTTATAATGGCACGTTGTAATTTTGTTGCAGCAATTTGTTGTTGAATTATTTGACGCTATTGAAAACCAATCGATTCATATTTTTGGGAATACCATTTATGAGATCCCTCCTCTTTCCAATTACCATAAACCCCATAAGAAATGGTATTCGTGAATAAAACATACCATCCATTTTTAGATCCACGTTTATCACCTTGGACATAGAAGCGATGTAATTGACCATCAAACAGAATCTGCTGAGGGGGTGTAATTCCATGTACCAACATTGCCGCTTGGAAGTTTTGAATAATTTGATTAAAATCCATCTTTGTAACTCCTAAGTAACTTTTGTCCTAAAATTTCAACTTGGTGGTGAGCTTCTTTCAATTGGCGTTGAATATATTCTTTGCTTACCCCTTGTTGTTCACCGATGTTAACTATCCTGTGTTGTAATAAGCTCAATATCAGCTTTAGATATTCTTCTATTTGCATAACGTCCCCCAGTTCCTTTTTTCACCACGGTTTTCTCAAGATTATTTGCCCATTCGATAATCTCTTTTCGCAAATATACGGAGCGTTTGCTATCGATTAAATTTCTGGGTTTAGGGAAATCTGGGCGCTTTACAAGCTCATAAAACTTAGTGGTACCTATGCCCAATAATTTCTGAACTTGATGGGGGTAAAGTAAAATTGATGGTTCGTTCATAAAAAATATCCTTCTATAAATAGTTATTCTTCTGAATCTTTCTCAAGGATTCATAGATATTTTGAAGGAAAATAATTTTTATCTCTGGCTCTTACGACACAACACTAAAAATGAAGTGTGTGTCGTAAGACTGTATTACATTAGGCTATCATTAGCGGGGCGACTTGATCTTGGTAGATAAACAATAACTCTTGCCATATGGGTAAAGTCAACCGATATACAGCACAATGTTCTATTAATGAGGGCATTTTTTCCTTAACATTCGGATTATTTTTTGCTTTCTCGTATTCCTGGCAATAATACCAAAGTGTTTCTTTCTCCTCTTGATATCCAAGAAGTGGTTCCGTGATAATTTCTAAAAAAGATTTTAAATCGCTAGCTTGATAATATTGTTCTGGACCAACTAACCCCAAAGACTCCGCAATGAACAACAGTTCAAAATAACACTGTTTTTTTAAAGTATTTTCGCTATAAGGAGAGCCTCTTTTACGATTTAATCTTTCTGCAAACTCAACCAGACTATCTCTGATTCCAAACATAGAAAAAACTCCGCTATTCTGCTCAAAAATGCTAATATCATGATTAAATAAATACAGCAGAATTTCATCACGAAGGGATATAAATTTTTTAATCTTTTGCTTTATTTGTTTTAAATCAGTATGGCCACTCATTTTCGTTAATACTTGGTAATAAGCCCAGGAATTAATGATCGTTCGTATATGAGATATTGAAATTTCATATCCAAGAAGATCACATAATTTTGACTGAATTGAAGGTAGGTCAACATTATTAAGTTTAATATTTGTATTTAGGAGACGATTCATTATTGTCGTTGAGTACGCGGGATTTTCGTAAAGTTCAGCCACTATAGTTCTCCTGTGAATTGATTTTTTTTGAACATTCTTTGTCTAATAGCCAATCGGTATACCACTCCATAAGCTCTCTACGCTCCTTTTTAAAGTCAGCACGTAAGTAAACTCCTCTAACGCCCTGAACTCTATGAGCTAATTGAGCTTCGATAGCATCCGCTCTAAAATGACTTTCTTCATGCAATACACTAGAGGCTAAAGAACGAAAACCATGAGCTGTATGTCGATTCTTATAACCTGCGTTATGTAAAAGCTTCCGTACACTTGCTTCACTAATAGGCTGAGGCTTCTTTAGGGCAGGTGAGCTGAAAAGATAGGGGGTAAAGCCGGTTATTAACCTTAGTTCTTTTAATAAATTTAAGACATAGGGTGTCAAAGGTACCCAATGTGGTATACCCATCTTCATCCGGCCTTCAGGAATGTTCCATTCTGTTTTTTGGAAATCAAATTCACTCCATTTTGCTTCACGTAATTCTTTTGGTCTTGTAAATACATGTGCCAGCAACTCCATATACAACTTAACAATTTTTGTGGAATTGGTTTTTTTAATAACCAACATCATTTCATGAGCTTCGCTTGCATTAATTGCAGGTTGATTTTTAACTTTTGGCTTTGGCATTAAAACCTTTTTCAAACCAATAAATGGATAGTTTTCCGTAAGAGAGGCACCCGCTGCATACTCAAAAATATTTTGAAGTCTTGCACATAAGCGATGAGCTACATCATGATGGCCTAAATCTTCATGGTGTTTGATAAGATTTAATAAATCAGCTTTTGTTATATCATCGATGGGTTTATTAGCGATTGGCAGCATATCCCGTGAAATGCTTTTTTCATGTCTATTTCTTGCAAAATCCTTCCAAGAAAATTTATAGTTTTGAAACCATTGATAAGCTACTTCCCCAAAAGTTAAGCGTGTTTGCTCTGCTTCACTATTTTGGGTTCTTGGATCAATTCCCTTATTAATCAAATTTCGATAAGACAAAGCTATGTCACGTGCCTCAGCAAGACCAATACTTTGATAATTTCCAATGGTGAGCGTCTGAGGCTTTTTATCCCACTGAAAACGGAAAATAAATACTTTATTGAGTTTTTTCTTACTAGGTCTGAGTTCTAATACTAATCCATCACGATCAGCATGACGTTTTCCATCTTCTATCTTTAGAGATCTGATTTGAGTATCTGATAACATTGTAATCACCTCAACGAAGCGGTGACTTTGGAGAAAGGAGGTAAAAAAGTTTACCCAAAATCTTACCCAAAGTACGCGCGGTTAAATACGAAAATTAACGAATCGTTGAGAAAGATTTTAGAAGAAGAAGTCGATGTTATTTTATTATTTATCAATCAGTTACGTGCTAATTTGAACTCTTGCGAACAATTACAAAATGTGTAATTGGTGCCCAGGGCCGGAATCGAACCGGCATGGTGTTACCACCGAGGGATTTTAAGTCCCTTGCGTCTACCTGTTTCGCCACCTGGGCATTTCTTTTATTTTGGAGGCTGAGGCCGGAATCGAACCGGCGTCCACGGCTTTGCAGGCCGCTGCATAACCACTCTGCCACACAGCCTTTTTCCATTTTGTTTAGCACTCTAAAAAAAAAGCGACTTTTTGTCGCTTAAATTTGGAGCGGGAAACGAGACTCGAACTCGCGACCCCAACCTTGGCAAGGTTGTGCTCTACCAACTGAGCTATTCCCGCGTCTCTATGTCGTGCATTCTACCGAAATTAAAAAAGCTGTCAATAAGAAATTTAATTTTTTTTCATTAAATCAGGCCATGCAATGCTAAGATAAATAATCATAGACCATATAGTTAAAATAGCGGACACATAAAGTAAAATAAATCCAAGAGTGCCCCACCAAGATACAAAAGGAGTACATGCTAATAACAGTACTAGTGCTAACATTTGCAATGTAGTTTTTATTTTTCCAATATACCCGACAGTCACACTAGTTCTTTTGCCTATTTCTGCCATCCATTCGCGTAAAGCCGAAATAACAATTTCTCTTCCAACAATCACAATAGCAGGAATAGTAATATAATTAATTTCTTTAGCGCCAACTAAAAGCAATAAACTAGTTGATACCAATAATTTATCTGCCACGGGATCCAAAAAAGCACCAAAGGGAGACATCATTTTTAATTTGCGCGCTAAATAGCCATCTAACCAATCGGTAAAACTAGCTAATGCAAAAATACCGGCAGCAATAATATTAGAATATTTAAAAGGTAAATAAAAAATAATAACAAATACAGGAACTAACAATATACGCATCAAAGTTAATAAGTTCGGTAAACTGGTTAATGTACTCACTACTTTATACCCCTGTTAGCTATACGGTAATTTTAAAAACTGAATTAATGATTGATAATTATCAAAAACATCTAAAGCTCCAGCAGCCATAAGCACTTCTTTATTTTGATGATAAAAATCAACACCTATTGCCGTAACATTAATTTTTGTTGCCATTTCGATATCAGTAACAGAATCACCTATCATCAATGTTGCACTAGAAGTCTGGCCAAGCTCTTCCATAATTTCTTCTAGCATTTGAGGGCATGGTTTAGCTGGAACTTGACCCGCACAACGTGTTACTTTAAATAAACTATCTAAATGGGTTGCTTGTAACGCCCGGGCTAGAGAATGTTGTCCTTTGTTAGAAGCAATAGCAAGATCCAAATGAGCATTATAAATTGATTGAATCGCTTCTCGTGCTCCTGGAAGTAAGCATACTTCAGTTGGACGCGTCATCATAGCATACTGAACCGCTTGAATTAATTGTTCTTGCTGAACTAATGATAAGTGAGGAAATAGTTTTCGCAAAGCTGGAGTTAAACCTAAATCTACATATTGTCGAGCTTGATAAGGATCTACATCGCCAAAACCGAGATTATAAGCTTCTGTTGAAACAGTATGTAAAATCAGTCCTAGGGTGTCAGAAATAGTTCCTTCCCAATCAAAAACTATTAGCTGATATGGATTACTCACTCATTGAGCTCCTTTGACGCAATAATTGTAATGTATTAGCAAATTGTTCGTCTAAATTTGCCTGAAATAACTGTTTAACACCATTTAAATTAAATTGAATCGCTCGTGCATGCAAATAAAGACGAGATAAACGATTATCTAGTCCATCTATTTTACCTGCAAGTGCTCCATATTTGTCATCTCCTACTATAGCATGCCCCAAATAAGCACTATGTACACGAATTTGATGAGTACGACCTGTTTTTGGAGAAGCTTCAACCCAACAAGTGTCTTGATAGTTCTCAAGCAATTTAAAATCAGTTTGAGATGGTTTTCCCTGTTTACTTACAGAAACAACTCGTTCACCTGATTTTAAAATATTTTTTTCCAAAGCAGCATTAACAATAATTTTCTTTTTTCCTTCCCAGCGATGTGTTAACAAAGCCCAATAAGTCTTTTGAACCTCTCGTGCTTCGAATAATGCTTGAATAGCTCTTAAAACACTACGTTTTTTGGCTAATAATAAACAACCAGAGGTTTCTTTATCTAATCGATGCACTAATTCTAAATACGATAAATCAGTTCGAGTTTTTCTTAATGCTTCAATAACTCCTAAATTTAAACCACTTCCTCCATGTACTGCAATTCCAGAAGGTTTATTAATAACCAGCAAGCCTGTATCTTCAAAAATTATACTCTCATTAAGTCGCTTTGCTAATGTATTACCCACAAAAATTTCTTTATTTTCAGAAATGCGAATAGGAGGAATTCGTATATTATCTCCTTCATGCAATTTTAAATTAACTTGGCATCTTTTTTTATTAACTCGAACTTCACCACCACGAATAATGCGGTATATATGGCTTTTAGGCACACCTTTTAAAATTCTAATTAAATAATTATCTAAGCGCTGCCCTTCCTCTTCTGCAGTAATTTCTTTATAAGTAACGTCACTCATTGTTCATAAACCTATTTTCTGAGCGTAAATTTTTTGATATCATCCTAAATTGCATAGGGCTAATAACCTAAGCACCGAATTATAACTTAAAATGTTTAAAAAGTAGTAATTGTTAATGCGTGTTGTCACTTTAAAAAGTTATCTATCTCCTCACGAGACAGATCCAATTTAAGTTGATAAGCCTTATATACACAAATAACAATTACAAAAGTAAGACGCGCTTCTATTTAAAATTTAGTAGATATAAGGAAGCGACCCAATACCAGAGCTAAATTGAGTATATATTCAACAGATACCTACGCATGCCAGACATGCTTTATACCACATAGACATTCACTTCGAAATGTCTCTCGTTTTTTTCAACTAATGCATTTAAAACGTATACAGTATATAGCAGAGCATGCACCGTTGATCGTTCAAGGAGTATGCGTATGGTCTGTTCAAAGGTTATGGGTTATTTTAAAGATCAATACTTTAAGTTTGTCAGATACAAAACTTAGGAAAAACCTCAAAATCGAGAAAAAAGATTGAGCGTTTTCCGTAAGTCCTAAGATAATTAGAATCTGATAATCAAAGCACATTAGTAGAACAAAACTAACTATTAATGTGCTCTGCCTAGTATTGAGCCTTTACTATCACTATTTGTTAGTAGTAAGCGCCCTAATTAGGGGTTAAAAATGGAAAAAATGTTAATTAATGCAATGCAAACTGAAGAAATTCGTGTTGCACTAATCAAAAATAATCAATTATTTGATCTAGACATCGAATGTCCAGGTGAAATCAAAAAAAAGGGAAATATTTACAAAGCAGTAGTTACAAGACGAGAACCTAGTCTTGATGCAGTTTTTGTGGAATATGGATCTAAACGCCAAGGTTTTTTACCTTTAAAAGAAATCGCACCAGAATATTTAAGTAAAAACCCTGATAGTTTTGGCGATGAACGCCCTCCAATTACAAGCTTAATTCGCGAAGGTCAAGAACTTTTAATTCAAGTTGATAAAGAAGAGCGAGG
This sequence comes from uncultured Legionella sp., assembly GCA_945952115.1. Taxonomy (GTDB): domain Bacteria; phylum Pseudomonadota; class Gammaproteobacteria; order Legionellales; family Legionellaceae; genus Legionella. The sequence continues at coordinate 22,494 of CAMFHA010000031.1, forward strand.
TAATAAAGGGGCTGCTCTCACCACATTTATCACACTGGCTGGCTGTTATTTAGTGTTAATGCCTAACAATCCACATTCAGGTGGTATTTCACGTCGAATAGAGGGCGATGAACGCGATGAGCTAAGAGAAACTTTAAACGCCTTAGAATTACCTGATAATATGGGACTAATTATCCGCACTGCAGGTGTAGGTAAAAGCCAAGAAGAATTGCAAGATGACTTAACCATGCTGTGCAACCAATGGGAATCCATTAAGCAAGCTTATAACAATGAGCTACCTCCTTGCTTAATTCATCAAGAAGGCGATGTAATTATACGCTCTATTCGTGATAATTTACGTAAATCTATTAGTGAAATTATTATTGATGATCAAATTTCCTATATTAAAGCAAAGCAATATATTGAGCGAGTGAAACCTGAGTTTTTACCAAATCTAAAACTATACAATAGCAGTATTCCCTTGTTTAATTTTTACATGATTGAAAGTCAAATAGAAACTGCTTATCAACGTCAAGTGATGCTACCTTCAGGTGGTGCTCTAGTCATTGATAGAACAGAAGCTTTGGTTTCAATTGATGTGAATTCAGCCAAAGCTACTAGTGGTTCAGATATTGAAGCAACTGCTTTAAACACTAATTTAGAAGCAGCCGAAGAAATTGCCCGTCAACTTCGTTTACGTGATCTGGGTGGTTTAGTTGTTATTGATTTCATTGATATGAGTTCAAGTAAAAATCAACGTGAAGTAGAAAACCGTCTTAAAGAAGCATTGCAAGCCGATCGAGCACGTATTCAAGTAGGTAGGATCTCCCGCTTTGGACTTTTAGAGATGTCACGTCAACGCTTACGACTTTCTTTAGGTGAAAGCGCTCAAGAAATCTGCCCGCGGTGCGAAGGTCGAGGAACTGTGCGAAATATTCAGTCCCATGGCTTATCTATTACTCGACTAATAGAAGAAGAGGCTTTAAAAGAAAAAACTGCAGAAATTCAAGTTCAGCTTCCACCTGAAATGGCCACATTCATTATGAATGAAAAAAGAGATTTTATTAAAAATATCGAAAAGCGTCATGGGGTCAATGTAGTTATTATTGCTAATCCTTATCTTCACTCTCCTCAATACTCCATTACTCGGTTAAAAGAAGACAATGTAGGCAAAGCGAAAAAACCCAGCTATTCTTTAATTCAACAACCTGAGCTACATATCGCAAGTAGAGATAAAGAAGCCTCGGATCAAAATGAACCAGCCGTTAAATCATTTTCGGAACACCAAATAATTAAACATTCCCAGAGTAACCTTATTAAACGTTTATGGATAAGCTTATTTGGTAGTCATACAAATACTGCAAATACTCACTCCATAGAACAGGATAAAAAAAATACTCCTTCTAATCAAAAACAGCGTCAAACTAATAAAGGAACCAATGATCGACGATCACACAACACACGTAGACGACGCCCTAATCAACCACGTAGCGGTGGAAATAATAACCAGGGGAATAATCCTAACGCCACTAATGCTGGAAATACGCCTACCAATCAACAAAACAACAGAAGAAAAAACAACCCAAATCAAAACGGGCATTCACGAGTTAAGCATGAAAATAGAAAGAGAGAGCCTGCTTTGGCTGTAAAAGAATCTACTGAAAAATAAAGTATCCCTTCACTGTCTTAGGGTTATTTCAACTCGACATTCCGCAGCTTCGTCTTTTTTGCTAAAAAATACTGTGCTGCGGAATGTCAGTTCAACTGATCAAACTTTTTCACTCAGAGATTTGAATTATTTATCAATGCTTCCCCTAATTGGACTCCATCCACACCAGAATCAGAACTAACTTTATTGAATAAAGTTCCTTTAAATTTTGAAGGTTGAGTAACAGATTGTGTTAATTTTCTCACCTGCTTAAGATCAATTGTCTCCAATTTCTTTATAAGCTCTTCTTGCTGAGCTAACAGCTCTTTATGGCGTTTATTGTTTAACTCTAAATCTTCTTTAGCAGATTTAAGCGCTTGATGAGTATTAGACATATTATCAATAAGTCTATTAGCAGCATCTTCCTTTCCTTGAATTAATGAGTTTAATTTACGCTCAAATTCTTGTTTTTGTTTTTGTTCTTCAATTAATTGAGTAGATAAAGTCCCCACTGCTTTTTCTAAAACCTCTGATATATTTTTTGTTTTAGTAATTTCAGTAGCCAATTCTTCTCTCAATCTTCTTAATTCTTCAATTTTTTTACTAAGCTCTTCTTGCGTTTTTTTATAAACAATAGAAGTTGTGTCTAATTCTTCTTGTTTTTTTCTCAATAATTCTTTCTCTTCTTTAGAGTTTTTACTTAATTCAACAATCTCTTTTTTTAACTTATCTTGGGACTCTCTTAAATCAGATTCTATGTCTTGAATAGCTTCAATGTGCATATGTAAATCAGAGAGGTTTGTTTGTAAACTAATTACTTGTTTTGCAAGTTTTTCATTTTCTTTTGTAAATTTGTCTACTTCATCAATCAAACGCGCACGTATGGTATCTAAAGCCACAATAGTTATTTCCAAAATATCCGCAATACTAGAAATTCCTTCCCTTAGACGTTGCTTAATATTCTCATTACATGAATGATGATCTTCTAAAATAATAGCTGAAGTAGAATAAACTACAGTTGCGCCTCCAAACGCCAACAAAGAACCTATGCCAGGCATTAATAAAGGAGGGACGGTAATTACTAGAGGAGCAACTTTTTGCCATGTTGGCATATTACCCCAAACCGAAGAAAGACGTGTTACAATGCTTGGATTATCTGCAATACAATCAATAATAACATTAAGATTTTCTTTTACCTTGCTAATATTATCACGAGTCTTAATTATCTCGCTTAAACTATCCACTTCACTGGCAACACTTTGAACAACCACTATTTTAGCATTTTCTATACTTGGCCTAGTGTCTGCTGCCAATAATTTCTCTAATTCCTCTATTTCAGTAGACATCCTGCTTCTCCTTACGAGGGGTTAAAAATCATCCTTTAACTACTATTTTTAATCAAAACGGTTTTATAATACAAGACTTTTTTTCATTTTAAGCAAATATTTATAAGAAATATCTCTCAAAAAAAAAAAGATTAGTTTTGAATTAAACCAAATTTTTATATTTTAAACCCTTAGATGTGAAATTAATGGCTATTATAATAAAAATTGATACAATTAGAGTGTTTAGATTTTTAGGAACATATCAATGGTATTTTCAATTGGCCAACGTTGGATAAGTAATACAGAATCACAATTAGGTTTAGGAATTATTACTCGTCTGGAAGGAAGACAAATAGGAATTAATTTTCCTGCTGCTGAAGAAGAACGTATTTACGCTATTGATAATGCACCTTTAAGTCGAATTATTTATAAAGAAGGTGATGAAATCACCACCAATGAGCATCAAAAACTCAAAATTACCGCTGTAAATGAATATCAAGGCTTACTTATCTACTCAGGAATTGATGACAGTGAAAAAGAATTCCATATTACTGAATCTTCTCTTAGTTGTTTCATAAAAATTAATACACCTGAACAGCGTTTATTTAGTGGTCTTTTAGACAAGATTGATGCATTTAAATTGAGAATAGAAACTCTTAATCATTTAAATCGCTTACAACAATCTAAAGCAAGAGGATTATTAGGCTCAAGAACAAATCACCTTCCTCATCAAGTATATATTGCTAGTGAGGTCGCTCAACGCTACGCGCCTCGCGTTCTCCTGGCGGATGAAGTCGGCTTAGGAAAAACAATTGAAGCAGGAATGATTTTACATTATCAATTATATACTGGCCGCGCTCGTAAAATACTGATCGTTGTTCCTGAAGCCTTAATTCATCAATGGCTAATAGAGATGATTCGTCGTTTTAATCTAAAATTTACTATTATTGATCAAAATCGTTATGATCAATTAAATGAAATAGACTCTGAATTAGATGACAAAGAACAAGAAGAATTCAATTGGACTAAAATGATTAATCAAGCAAATCCATTTGAAACAGAGGACTTGGTATTATGTAGTTTAGATTTTTTAATGAATCATAAAGAAGCCCATTCACAATCCTTAGAAATTCAATGGGATCTCATGATTGTTGATGAAGCTCATCACCTTGAATGGTCTGAGACTTACGCTAGTCCTGAATATGCTTATGTTCAACAACTAGCAGAGCAAAGCAAAGGTTTATTACTCCTAACAGCTACCCCCGAACAAGCAGGAATAGAAAGTCATTTTGCTCGTTTACGTTTATTAGATCCTTCTCGTTTTTATGATTTTACTCGTTTTAAAACGGAAGAAGAACACTATAAAGAAGTAAATAAACTAGTACAAAAATTATTAGACTATAAAGACCTTAATCCTGATGAACCATTAAATAAAGAATTATGCGAAGAAGTGCACGCCTATTTAGAGGATCATCATAATCAAACGATACAAGAGATTATTAAAAATTTACTGGATCGACATGGTACAGGGCGTGTTTTATTCAGAAATACACGTACAACAATTCAAGGTTTTCCTAAACGGATACTACATAGCTATTCTTTATCTTGCCCAACAATCTACAGTTCACTGTATCAATTAAAAAGCATTGATCCGCTCTATCCTGAACAAGCTTTACAAGAAAATGGCTTTTGGCTAGAACATGATCCACGGGTATCTTGGTTGGTTGAACAAATTAAGGCTCTTTTTCCTAAAAAAGTTTTAGTCATTTGCGCGAAGGCAAAAACCGCCATTGCATTAGAAAAACATTTAAAATTAAAAGCAAATATTCCAAGCACTGCATTTCATGAAGGCTTATCTATTATTGACAGAGATCGTGCCGCGGAATATTTTGCTGAAACAGAAAATGGCGCTCAAGCGCTGATTTGTTCTGAAATTGGTAGTGAAGGTCGAAACTTTCAATTTGCACATCATTTGGTTTTATTTGATTTACCTCTAAATCCGGATCTTTTAGAGCAACGCATTGGACGTTTAGATCGAATCGGACAAAAAAATAACATTGAAATTCATGTGCCTTATTTAAGCCAAACTGCGCAAGAGTTATTGTTCCGTTGGTATCATGAAGGAATTAACTTACTTGAACAAAGTTGTTCAGTAGGTTTTTCTATTTATCAACATTTTGCAGCTCAATTAATTCCTTTAATAGAAAATAATGATTACTGTTCTGAACAATTAGAACAATTAATTAAAGATACAAAAGAATACACCATTCAACTCAATCAAAAGCTCCAAGAGGGTCGTGATAAATTATTAGAAATGAATTCCTGTAATCTACAAATAGCCTCTTCTTTAATTGCAGAAATAGAAGCTGAAGAAAATATCCTTGAGCTAGAAAGCTACATGGCAAAAATATTTCAAGAATATGGTATTGAACATGAAACTCACTCTGAAGATACTGAAATTCTACGGCCTACAGGACATATGCGGACAAGTCACTTTCCAGGATTACAAGAAGAAGGAACAGTTGTTACTTATTCTCGCTCTAAAGCCCTAGTTCATGAAGACATTCAATTGTTAAGTTGGGAACATCCCATGGTTCATGAGGCTATGGAAATGACCATAGATAGTGATCTAGGCAACGCCCTAGTCACGGCTATTTCTATTAAAAGCATTCCAGTAGGTACGATTTTTTTAGAAACTTTTTATACTATTAATTGTGCCGCACCTAACTATTTACAATTAGATCGCTTTGTTCCTTTAAAGCCTATACGCCTTTTAATGGATATTAGTGGCAAAAATCTATCTACAATTCTAGATTTTAATCAGCTTAATGCATTATGTCAGTCTGTTAAACGACATTTAGGTTATTCTATTGTAAAACAAATTCGCGCCACTATTGAAAGTATTTTACACAAAAGTACACTTCTAGCTGAACAACAGATGAAAGAAACAATAAAAATCGCTCAAGAAACCATGCAAACTCATATGAATTATGAACTACAACGCTTACAAGCCTTACAGAAAATAAATCCCGCGGTTAGAAATGAAGAAATTATCTTCATCCAGGAGCAAATAAAACAAAATAATTATTATATAGATAATGCAACTCTGGAATTACAGGCTATACGTGTTATCGTTAATAAATAAGCCAGAGCTTACACAAAACTCAAGTGAAGATTGAGAGTTTTTTGTAAGCCCTGTAAGTATTAAACCTAGAAAACGCAGTTAAATCTACTATGAGTGTCTACTGCACTGATTGTTCAAGAGATTTGGATGATTTTTTACTTCACCGTATGGGTGTGATACGCCTCACTGCCATTAAGTTAAGGAATTTTTATAGCCGTTCGCGCTGAGGAGTGT
>CAMFHA010000032.1 GCA_945952115.1 uncultured Legionella sp.
GTGTGCTCTCAGATTTTAGTCGATTATTTTTCAGGGCAAAAATCTTTAGTCTTTGTTAACTACCCCTGACCTATTACAGTTTTTTTGAGTGATTTATCTATCTGCATATACAATTCCTTTTGACTTGATTTTCATAAACTCAATAAAAATTTGAAACTCAAGAGCCTAATAATTCTCAATGAGGTATGAATTGTAATTTTTTGAGTTTACTTAAATTTATATTAATAGGGTAATTTATATAAAGCAAATAGTGATGTTATTAAAGAGCTGATTAATCTACACAGATTATGAGTGAAAATGCGATTAAAGTGTAATCAAAAAATTTGAGCCTAGAACCCACTCAAAGACTTTGAACAGGTTCTTAGACACTAAATCATTTAACTAATGTTGATTTGGCCCTATGTTTCTAGGCTCGATCTCATTCTCTATTGCAGCCTGATTAGCAATTGTAGGAGTGGTATTACTAAACAAAGTAAAAGGTAAATTTCTGGGGTAAAATAAATTAGCAAATTCAGGAGAAGTTATTGATACATTGCCTACTTTAGCAAGAGCTAAAGCTTTCAATTCAATCTGTCTTAATTCAACTAAATCACGATTTCTCGCATAAGCTTCTCCTTCTGAATCCAAAGCATTTTTTTTAGCTTGACCTATTAATGTTATTGTCTCTGCGTCAGCCTCTGCTTTAAGTAAAGCAGAAGTCTTGTCAGCTTGAGCTTGCTCAAAATGTTGCCATGAAAAAATAAAGCGTCTTGTAAACATCGGATTATGTGGGTTTATTGATCCTGATGACTTCAGTGATGCAATTAAAAAGCATCCTTTGTACAAACAGTTTTATACTGTCATTTCGTAATCTATTCTAATATAGTGACTTTTTCTGTGCAGAGAGATAAATAAGAATTTACGGCGTTATATAGGAGATGGACTCTAGGTTTTCTTTTCCCGCCAACGTAGTTGGCTCTGAGCGAAGCGCCTTGTTCAATACGCTTGGTTTCAGCATCTTGCTCAGCTTTACGTTTAGCAATTCTGTATCTTTGCTCCATAGTACTTTCTTCAGCATTTGCTTGTGCTGATTGAATTGCTACTTTTGACATTTCATTTGAAATTTGACTATCCAGAATTTTTGGAGTTTCAACATTTAAACGAACTAGTTCTATCCCATACTCTTCTAAATCTTTTTGTAAATCAAATTTTACATCATCTTGATAATGCATCATTGGTTTAGGATCTGGCTTATCGGTAAGTAAATCTATATTTTCTTTGACCGGTTTGGTTTGATAAAAATTGAGAAATTCTTGAGAAGAGCATTTCTGAATAGCTTTGCCCATATCTACAGTAGTAATATTTTCTATATGCTTTAAAATTCCCTCTTTATCAATAAGCGCTTTCAATGCTTTTTCTGCATCTTTAATGCGAAAGGCAACTAAAAGCTTAACTCCTATTTTGAGTGAGTCACGCGTAGTGAAACATTCATAAGCAATTTCATCTGCAGTAGCTCTCGGATTTTCCGCTTGTCTTTGTGTTTTAGTTTCCTGACTTGGAAACACCAAAGTCTCAATACCCACTGGTAAAAATCCTTTGACTGAGTGAGTTGAAGAGGTAATCATATACGGTTTATTGTCTTTACTTGGCTCTAATATACTGAGTTGACCATTATTATAAGTAATAGCCACTTCACCAGTTTGAGGAATAACACGTTTTATACTTCCATGTGTAATCAACCTATCCGTAGCATTGAAAAATAATTTATCTTCTGAATTACTTTTATTAATTTCTATATGAAATAAAGGATCATCAAATACATAAGGGGTGCCGCTTGCTTCTAGCAAAACTGCTTCAGAACCCTTCCAAATTTTAGCAATCTTGCCATCTGGCACTCGTAAAATGTGCTTCGTACCATTACTGATATAGGGCTCAAACTGATCTATAAAATAGTTATGAGTATCGCGTTGTGGCAAAACTTCAACTAGGGGATTATTAAATACATAAGGCTCATTTTTTCCTTGTAAAATATAAAACTCGGAGCCTATTCTAATATTGGCATATTTACCTACAGGCACTCTTAAAAGATGAATAGTACTATGATGGATATAGCTTTCTGATTGTGAAACAAAAGTAATCGACTCGCTTAAATTCGCATCATTAATCACATGACAACCTTCTCCATAAATCAAAGGTTTGTTTCCTGACATAGCAAGGCCATATTGGCCAGAAAGTGTTTTTGAAATTATAATTTTGTCCTTCTTGCTGTATCTGATGTTCGGCAGTGTTAGTTTTTAATTTAGTAGTATTTTTTAACTCTAATTTAGCATCCATACGTTATCCTTTTATATATAAATAATTAACAATTTCCTGAATATCCTGTATTTAATATCCTGCATCGCTCCTATGATAGTTAAAGGCGCAGAATTAGGGCATTCTGGCTTAAATAAACTAAATGTCAAGAGTTTTCAACCAGAGTCGAATAGAGTGCATTTTGAATGAAATTGGGTATATGTATTCGAAAAAAATTCAGAGTGAATGCCTCAAGCTGCTATCATCGTTTTCATGGTTACTAGAACAGGGTAAACGCATCTAAACGTACATTATAAATCCAAAACGCCTACGTTCCGCGCTTTATGCTTTCAATGGACCTTATAGTCAACAAAAACTTAAGGCCAATTGAAAGCTTTATGCGCGGAATCCAGCTTCTACCTCATTTCAAGGCCGTCTGGATGCTGTGCATAAAGCACAGCACGTAGGCAACAGAAACATGTTTAGTGCTCAAAATTTAGATGCGTTTACCCTGGTTACTAGAAAGAAATAATTGAATAGAATTAAAGATAATGTTATTTTTTATCAATAATTTACTTTTATAGAATTCCTTACTAAATCTTAAACAAGTCATATTAGGATGAAAGAAAGTAGAAAGCCTGGTAAGGGAACCAACCCAAAATGCTTCAGGATGTAGGATTTTGGGCGATAGATTAAAAATTGCAGCTTGGAACATTTGAGGTATATAACTGGCGTGGAGTATTGATTGAAAAAATCTCTTCTACATGTAGCTCTTTTAGCGTTGATTGCACCTATATCTTCTTTGTATGCACTAGGATTGGGTAAGATGACGATAAAATCTGCTCTTGATCAACCTTTCTTAGCAGAAATTGATTTGATTGATGTAGACGATATTGCATTGAAAGACATTAAGGTGAATGTAGCTGCTCCTGAAAATTTTGAAGAAGTAGGTTTGCAACGTTCTGCAATTTTATCTTTATTGAATTTTATCATCGAAAAAAACCAACAAGGTAAAGAAATAGTTAAAGTAAGTTCTAGCGATCGGATATCTGAACCGTACATGAATTTAGTGATTGATTTAACATGGCCAGAAGGGCAGCTGTATAAATCCTATACTATTTTGCTCGATCCGCCAGGCTATCACTTAACTTCCTCTACCATCCAGGGAGGAGCAACACACTATAAATATCACCAAGAACATAAAAATATACCTGGTGTTATCGATAAAACAGTTATTACTAGTGTTAATCACAAACCGACTATTCTTAATGATGGTAGAAAAAAAGCTAGTTATGGTCCTACTGTCACAAATGAAAGTATTTGGCAAATAGCACAAAGATATAAATCATCTCACGTTATTTTGCCACAAGTTGTTTTAGCTATTGTTGGTGCAAACTCTAATGCGTTTAATGAAGGTAATTTAAATGGTTTAAAAGTTGGTGTGCGTTTGATTATTCCGTCTACCTCAGAAATTGCTTTAGTTCCTTCAGATTTAGCAACGGCAGAAGTAATGGCTCATGATAAAGCTTGGAATGATAAACATCCTATTGAGCATGTGCTGACACCTCCTTATATGAATAATACACCAACTACAACGACTGTTAATGCTATTGTAAACAACGCTTCTTCTCCAACGACAGTTCCGCCTATACCAGTCCCAAGCAGTTTGCCTTTAATTCCAGCTAATATAAATAATAGTTTTAATACCAATCCTCCTTCTGAATCAAAATCACAAGATATTGAGCAAAATGCTAATACTAAAGCAGAACTTTCTTTAACCGTTGCTGCTGTTGAATCAGTAAGAGAAGCAAATGCTTTATTAATGGAGCAACTACGATTGCTACAAAAACAGAATGATAAATTGCAAAAACAGCTCAATTACCGCAATAAAGAAATTAAACAACTTAAAATTCAGATTCAAGAATTAATGAAACAAAGCTTATCAAGTCAGAATGAGAAAAATAGTTCTACATTATTCTGGCTATTTTTATTATTGTTAATTGCTAGTAGTGGGGCAGGAGCAGTTTGGTATATAAAAAATCGGCAATTTAAATGCATTAGCTTTGATGTTCCAGAGTTAAAAAAAGAGGCTCCGGAGTTAAAAAAAGAACATTTGAAAAGTCAAAAAGCATTAGAAACTTTACTGATATTAGCAAAAAAATACATTAGCATGAGTGAATTTGAATCCGCTCGGCGTTCTTTAGAAGAAGTTATTGAACATGGTTCTGCTCAACAAAAAGAAGAAGCAATCTCTTTACTTAATTCAATAAATGAAAAGCAATAGAGTGCAATTCTTTTTCTACGCACAGGATTATGAGTAGCGAAGAAAAATCGTAGTTTAATCACGCTCAATCATACACTAACTCTAGACAAAAAAGGTAGGGTATTATAAATTGACCTTTTGTCGGGAATATTTGATGCGTATTGCCTTAGTGGTTGAATACGATGGAAGCCAGTATCATGGTTGGCAAGCTCAGACTGGCTTACATACAGTACAACAATCTCTTGAACATGCTTTATCAAAAGTAGCTGATTGTACTATTTCTGTTATTTGTGCAGGTCGTACTGATACAGGAGTACATGCTACTAGCCAAGTAGTGCATTTTGACTGTGAAAAAGAGCGATCTATTCGGTCTTGGATTTATGGGGCTAATTCTTTTCTGCCTAAAGATATCTGCGTAAAATGGGGTAAAGAGGTATCTGATGACTTTCATGCTCGTTATTCAGCTACAGCAAGACGTTATCGATATATAATTTATAATGGTGCAATTCGGCCTGCATTATTACGCTCTAATGTTACTTGGCAGTATCGACAACTTGATCATCGTTTAATGCATCAAGCTGCGCAATTTTTGATTGGTGAAAAAGATTTTACCTCTTTTCGTTCAGTCGAATGTCAATCAAATACTCCAATGCGAAATGTTCATCAACTCAATGTAACTCGTACGGGGGATTTAGTGGTGATAGATATTACTGCAAATGCTTTTTTGCATCATATGGTACGTAATATCGCAGGTGTATTAATTGCAATAGGTTCTGGTAAGCACCCTACAGCATGGATAGAAGAGGTTTTAAATGCGAAAGATCGGCGTTTAGGTGCAGAAACAGCTCCTTCTTATGGTCTTTATTTAGTTCAAGTAACTTATCCAAAGCAATTTACTATTTTACAAAATAGTCCTGGCCCTTTATTTCTTGGAGAGTCTTAAGTTGATGTCAAATCGAATGCGAATCAAAATCTGTGGTATGACTCAAGCAGAAGATATTGAGCATGCTATTAATTTAGGTGTTGATGCATTGGGTTTTATTTTTTATGAAAAAAGTGGTCGTTGTATTACTGTAAATCAAGCTAAAATGCTGATGAGTAATCTACCTCCTTTTGTAGAGCTTGTGGCTGTTGTTGTTAATGCAGAAGAGCATTTTATAAGGCATTTGCTTGATGAACTACCTATTCACCTAGTACAATTTCATGGTGATGAGGATCCTGAGTTTTGTCAGAAATTTAAAAAACCATATATAAAGGCTATTCATCCACAAAATGAAACCCATATTTTAAATTCCATGCAAGAATTTGAGCAAGCGCAAGCTATTCTTTTAGATACTCCTTCAGCTACGCTAAGAGGCGGTAGTGGATTAAGTTTTAATTGGGATATTATTCCCACACGCGTATCTAAGCCTTATATCTTAGCTGGGGGGTTAAATGAATTTAATTTAAAAGCAGCAATTAATAGCTGCTCTCCTTATGCTTTAGATATATGCAGTGGTGTTGAGGCTTTACCAGGTATTAAAGATCATGTAAAAATGAGTCGTTTTATGCGAGCTCTAGAGGATATAAGGATAAATGAATAAAATAGAACTTCCTGATGCTAGAGGGCATTTTGGTATTTATGGCGGCATGTTTGTAGCAGATACTTTAGTTCATGCTTTAAAAGAGTTAGAGAGTGCTTATTCTAAATACCGCAATGATCCTGATTTTCTTGCTGAATTAGATTTAGAGTTAAGTGAATACGTAGGACGCCCTAATCCTTTATATTTTGCAGAGCAATTAACGAAACGATTGGGTGGAGCGCAAATTTTTTTAAAAAGAGAAGACTTAAATCATACTGGTGCGCATAAAGTAAATAATACAGTAGGGCAAGCTTTATTAGCAAAGCGTATGGGAAAAACACGAATAATTGCCGAAACAGGAGCAGGGCAACATGGAGTTGCTTCAGCAACTGTAGCTGCTAAATTAGGTTTAGAATGTGTTGTGTACATGGGCTCCGAGGATATTAAGCGTCAAGCAATGAATGTTTATAGAATGAAGTTATTAGGAGCAGAGGTGGTGCCTGTTGAATCTGGTTCTAAAACTTTAAAAGATGCTTTAAATGAAGCCATGCGTGATTGGGTAAGCAATGTAGATAATACTTTTTATATCATTGGAACAGTAGCAGGTCCTCATCCTTACCCACAAATAGTTAGAGATTTTCAAACAATTATTGGCCGGGAAGCAAAGGCTCAATGTCTAAAGAAAACAGGTCGATTGCCTGATGCTTTAGTCGCTTGTGTAGGCGGCGGATCTAATGCAATTGGCTTATTCTATCCTTTTCTAGAAGATGAATCGGTGAGTTTATATGGAGTTGAGGCTGGTGGCCATGGGCTTGATAGTGGGCAGCATTCTGCTTCATTGATTGCAGGCAAACCCGGTGTGTTGCACGGTAATCGAACGTATGTTCTTTGTGATAAAGATGGCCAAATTCAAGATACTCATTCTGTCTCGGCGGGGCTTGATTATCCAGGAGTAGGTCCTGAACATGCTTATTTAAAAGATATCGGTCGAGCTAATTATGTGGCTATTAATGATGATGAAGCTTTAGATGCCTTTCGCATCTTAACTCGTGTGGAAGGAATTATTCCCGCTCTTGAGTCTAGCCATGCTATTGCCTATGCAATAAAACTGGCTAAGACTATGTCGTCTGATCAATCTATTATTGTAAACTTATCTGGTCGTGGGGATAAAGATATCCATACAGTAGCTGCTATTGACGGGATTACTATCTGAATAGGGTACGGTAAGGAATAGGAATGAATCGAATTGATAAAACTTTAAAGTATTTAAATGTTAATAATAAAAAAATGCTTAGCCCTTATATTACTGGGGGTGATCCTCATCCTGAATTTACAGTGGATTTGATGCATGAATTAGTTAATGCTGGGGCTGATATTATTGAATTAGGAATTCCTTTTTCTGATCCTATGGCAGAAGGTCCAGTGATTCAAAAAGCTATGGAACGAGCTCTTTCACATGCAGTAAGTACAAAAGACGTATTAGAAATGGTTCGTTGCTTTCGTGAAAAAAACAATGAAACTCCCATTATTCTCATGGGTTATTTAAATCCTATTGAACAATATGGCTATGAACGTTTTGCTAAAGATGCTGTGATTGCTGGAGTTGATGGCACTATTTTAGTGGATTTACCACCAGAAGAAAGTGAAGATCTTGCAAAAATATGGGCTGAACATGATTTATATTCAATTTATTTATGCTCACCTACTACATCTGAACAACGTATGGCTTTAATTAAACAATATGCTAAAGGCTACTTATATTACGTTTCGTTGAAAGGAGTAACAGGGTCGGATACTTTAAATACTCAATTATTAGAAACTCAATATCAGAAAAGAAAAAATCAAACTTCATTACCTCTAATGGTGGGGTTTGGAATTAAAACAGCTGAAATGGCGGCGGATATTGCCCGTTTTGCAGATGGAGTTATCATCGGCGCTGCTTTAATTTCTCGAATAGATGAAGCTTATAGAACAAACAATGATTTTATAAAGATTGGTGCACACTTAATTCGTGAGATGCGCCAAGCACTAGATTATAATGGAACCAAGTAATGACTGATACAATTGAAAAACGACCGCATTTTATTCGGCAATTAATTACAGATGAACTAGCGAATGGTAAACATCAATCTCTAATAACCCGTTTTCCTCCAGAGCCTAATGGTTATTTACATGTCGGTCATGCAAAATCCATTTGTTTAAATTTTGGATTAGCAGAGGAATTTAAAGGAAAGTGTTTTCTGCGTTTTGATGATACGAATCCAATAAAAGAAGAAGAAGAATATGTCAATGCTATTATTGACGATGTGCGTTGGTTGGGATTTAAATGGTGTGATATAACTCATTCTTCAGATTATTATCAAGAGCTTTATGATTTTGCTGTGTATTTAATAAAACAAGATAAAGCTTATGTTGATAGTTTGACTATGGAAGAAATCAGAGAATACCGTGGTACTTTGCAAGTGCCTGGTCGTGAAAGCCCATACCGTAATCGTCCTATTGCCGAGAGTTTAGACTTATTTCATCGAATGAAAGAAGGAGAATTTCTGGATGGTCAATATGTTGTGCGTGCTAAAATTGATATGAAATCAGGGAATATTAACATGAGAGATCCTGTTTTATATCGAATTCGTCATGCTCATCATCAAAGAACAGGAAATGATTGGTGTATTTATCCTATGTATGATTATGCTCATCCTATTTCCGATGCATTAGAGAAAATTACTCATTCTTTATGTACTTTAGAATTCCAAGATCATAGACCTTTATATGATTGGTTAGTGGATAATCTACCTTTACCTGCTCGTCCTGTACAAACAGAGTTTGCTCGTCTTAATTTATCTCATACTGTCACCAGTAAGCGTAAATTACGTGAGCTTGTAGAGAAAAAAATTGTTTCTGGTTGGGATGATCCTCGTCTTCCTACGTTAAGAGGGATGCGCAAACGTGGTTATCCACCCGCTGCAATAAGACAATTTTGTGAGCTTATTGGTATATCGCGAAGTGATTCGGTAATTGATATGTCTTTGCTTGAAGAATGTGTTCGAGCTGAATTTAATAAAACTACAAAACGTGCTTTATGTGTTTTGGATCCTATTAAAGTAGTTATTGAAAATTACCCAGAAGATAAAGTAGAAGAGCTTACAGCAAGTTTTTATCCTCAAGATAGCCAATCAGAAAGCCGCGCTATTCCTTTTTCAAAAGTACTTTATATTGAGCGTTCTGATTTTATGGAAGAGCCACCGAAAAAATATTTTCGTTTATCGCCGGGTTCAGAAGTTCGCTTAAGACACGCCTATGTGATTAAATGCAATGAAGTAGTGAAAAACAGTCAAGGCGAAATTATTGAATTACGTTGTACCTATGACGAACATACTTTGGGTAAAAATCCTGAGGATAGAAAAATTAAAGGAGTGATTCATTGGGTTTCTTGTGAGCATGCTTATCCAGTCACTATTTATCAATATGATCGTTTATTTAATGATGCAAATCCAGCTCGTGAAGAAGATTTCTTACAGTTTTTAAATCAAAATTCTTTCAGCACTCAACAGGCTTTTTGTGAACCTTCTTTGGCGACTCAAGAAGAGGGCAGTGTTTTTCAATTTGAACGTTTAGGGTATTACTGCGTTAATCAAGTTAAAGAAAATAAAGTACAGGTCTTTCATAGAGTGGTTGATTTAAAAGATACATGGGGCAAAATAAACTAAGGGGAACAAATGCTTTATTTATATAATTCTTTAACGAGAACGAAAGAAGAATTTAAACCTTTAGTGCCTGGTAAAATTGGCATGTATGTTTGTGGGGTAACTGTTTATGACCGATGTCATCTAGGTCACGCACGTTCTATGGTATGTTTTGATGTGATTGTACGCTATTTGCGCTCTCAAAATTATGAAGTAACTTATGTCCGTAATATCACCGATATTGATGATAAAATTATTACTCGCGCTAATGAGCGAGGTATGTCTATTGATGAACTTACGTCACATTTTATTAAAGCGATGCATGATGATACACGTGCTTTAAATATACTACCTCCTGATTTCGAACCTCGAGCTACTGCTCATATTGATACGATCATTCAATTAATTGAGCGTTTATTAGAAAAAGAAATTGCTTATATTAGTGAGAATGGTGATGTATGTTATCAAATCACTTCATTTGCTGGTTATGGTAAGTTATCAAATAAAGATATAGATAGCCTTATTTCTGGCTCGCGTGTAGAAATTGTTAAAGAAAAACGCTCTCCTTTAGATTTTGTTTTGTGGAAAAAAGCAAAAGAAGGTGAACCTTCTTGGCCTTCTCCATGGGGAGAAGGACGACCTGGTTGGCATATTGAATGTTCAGCTATGGCAATGCATGAGTTAGGTGAGCAATTTGATATTCATGGGGGTGGTTTAGACTTACAATTTCCTCATCATGAGAATGAAATTGCACAAAGTGAAGCAGCAACTTGTAAACCATTTGCTAATTATTGGCTTCATGTTGGGATGCTGCAAGTAAATAATGAAAAAATGGCTAAATCAGTAGGTAATTTTTTTACTATTGAAGAGGTGTTAAAAGAGCATCATCCTGAAGTAGTTCGTTATTTTCTATTAAGCAGTCATTATCGTAGTCCTTTGAATTATTCAGAAGATAATTTATTGAATGCAGAAAAAGCTTTAATGAGACTATATAACACGATTAAAGATATTCCCATCGAAGAGCATGCTTGCTTAGATGAGCATTGGATAAATCAATTTAATCAAGCGATGAATGATGATTTTAATACTCCTGTTGCTTTATCAGTTCTCTTTCAATTAAGCCATGAGGTAAATAAAAATAACACATCTACCTTAGCCGCTACTTTAAATTATTTAGCAGGGTTGATGGGGCTGTTGCAGGAAGATCCTGCTGCTTTTTTACAAGCGGGTTTAGCTGAAAATGATAAAGAGTTAATTGATCAACTTATTACAGAGCGTTTTCAAGCAAGAATTGAAAAAAATTGGAATAGAGCAGATGAAATAAGAGCCGAGCTATTGCTTAAAGGCATTGAGCTAGAGGATGGTGTGACAGGAACCACTTGGAGAAAATTATAGCGATTGATTAAACTCATGAGGTAGCTTCACATAATAGGTAACTGCTTATTCCATCATCCTGAGCTTAAGCACAGCGCACCATTCGGAGATCCTTCGTCGTAAGCGACTCAGGATGGCGTGCGAGTAGTTACGTTAATAGAATCGTTTCCTTTCAGGAGTATGTAATTGTGCTAAACGTTTTGCAATAATGAGTTGCATGTTATCACGTGCTTTGGGCGGAAAATGCTGATAAGCATCAAAAAAATCGTGAGCATTAATTGAGAGAAATTTGCATGCAGTAATTGCAGATACTCGTGCTGTTCTTGGAATTTTTCTTAAAATAGCAATTTCACCAAAAATATCTCCAGGACCTAAGATATTAATTTTTTTATGCCCTACTTTAAGATCTTTTATTGAAACGAGCATTTGACCAGAAACAATAATATAAAGTTTATCTCCAATTTCACCTTGTTCAATGATGATTTCATTGGCTGCACAATGAGCACCTATACTTTTGTCAGCAAGCATTTTTTGCTCCATTAGTCCAATGCCAGAAAAAAAATCTGCATGACAGATAGCTCTTAACGCTTCAGTTTGTATTAGGTGTATGTTGTCCATAATGTTTCTCTAAAATTCACTCCATTATTTAATAGACTTCTAAAAATAATCTAGTGTTTCTATTATTTTAGTACAATATTTGGATATGTGTTTAACTCGAGTTTAAACCTAATGTTAAACTTCTTTGCTCTTAATAATGTTAGATATAGATCATTTTAAACGTTTTAATGATCCTAGAAAACGCAGTAGACTCTGTACTTGTTGAAATTGCCAATGCATTGAATGATTTGACTAGATCTGGATCGGATATTGCAAGTAGTTTAATTATGACTTGTTACACGAAGAATTTCGGATAAAGAAGTGTCTCCTGCTAATACGCGCTTAAAACCATCTGCTCTGATGCTAGGAGTAGATGGTCTTATATAGTCTTCTAAAATTTGAATAGGCTCATTACGGTGAATCATACCGCGTAAAGTTTCATCAATAGAAATGATCTCATAAATTCCTGTGCGTCCTTTATAGCCTAGGTAGTTACACCAATCACAGCCATCAGGTTCATAAACATTTGAAATATCTGGCTGTTTATTTAAATTCATAAGTTCTAGCTCATCTTCTCTTAATTCATGTGGTACTTTACAGTAAGGGCATAATTTTCTTACTAATCGTTGAGCTATTAACCCTATAATACTTGAGGACATTAAAAATGATTCTACCCCCATGTCACGAAGACGATTTAGAGCACCTAAAGCACTATTGGTATGAAGAGTCGAGAGCACTAAATGGCCTGTTAAACTTGCTTGCACAGCAATTTCTGCAGTTTCTAAATCGCGGATTTCACCAATCATTACTATATCAGGATCTTGGCGCAGAATAGCTCTTAATCCTTTTGCAAAAGTCATTTGTACTTTAGTATTGACCTGTGTTTGACCTATACCTGTTAAATCATATTCAATAGGATCTTCAATTGTTAAAATATTTCGAGTGACTTGATTAAGTTCAGTGAGCATTGCATAAAGAGAAGTAGTTTTGCCTGAGCCCGTTGGTCCTGTTACAAGGATAATGCCATGTGGTTCTGAAATCATAGTACGAATACTTTTGATAGTGCTTTCTTTCATTCCTAAAAGGTTTAAGTCAAGTTGTGCTGCTTGTTTATCTAATATTCTTAAAACAACTCGCTCACCATGATTAGATGGAAGAGTAGACACGCGAACATCAATATTATGTCCACCGATACGTAGTGAAATACGTCCGTCTTGAGGGATGCGTTTTTCGGCAATATCAAGCTTTGCCATTACTTTTACACGTGAAATAACTAATGGGGCAATAGCTCTTTGAATTTCAAGTACTTCTTGTAATACACCATCAATACGGTTTCTAACAAGGACTCGATTTTCATAGGTTTCAATATGAATATCAGACGCTTTTTGTTTAATTGCTTGAGTAAATAGGGCATTTAGCAAACGAATTATAGGAGCATCATCTTGATTCTCTAATAAATCTTCACTCATTGGCAATTGACTGGCTAAGAGAGAAAGATCAATATCTCCCTCCATTCCTTCGGCTGCATCTAAAACAGAAGACTTAGACTGATATGCATTAGCAAGATGTTGCTGAAACAATTCTTCATCAACCGTTTCTAGCTCAAGTTCACATTGCAATAGCCGTTTTACTTCAGCAAAAATATTAAAAGGAGTATGGGGTAAATGATAAATTAGGGCACGATTCTCTTCTATTTCACCAACTACTAGGCCATTATTTTTAGCAAAACTATAAGGTAGTGTAATTATTTTTTTTTCTGTATCCATTGCTGCTAATTATTCACTCCATTTTGGGTATTGTTTATTTTGTTTTCAACCATGCTGGCGGAGGATCAGTAAATGGTCGTGGTAAATTAGCTTGAGTCAATGGAGTTAATATTGATTCGCTATCGGACGGATGGTATGCCTCTTCTGAACGAACCCAATCCAGTTCATATTGTCGTGTGTCATTATATTTTTCACCAGTAACTTGTAGGTTTTCCCTTTCATTTCGTAAAATAATGGGCTTAATAAAGACCATTAACACACGCTTATCTCGCGTACGTAAATTTCTTTGAAATAATCTTCCTACTCCTGGTATATCCCCTAAAATTGGAATTCGATTATTATCATCGCCATGACTATCTTGAGTTAAGCCACCTAATACAATGATATCTCCACTTTGAACATGTACTGAAGTTACAATACTACTTATTTTGAAGGTGGGATTTGTACCAACAATGATAGTATTAGGAGGATCTAAAGTATCGTTACCTTGGTCAATTTGCATTTGTATGCCTTGACCTTGAGTAACTTGGGGTCTTACATACAAATGAAGAGCTACGTTAACTCTATCAAACGTTGTATAAGGACTTGCTGTTGTTGAACCTCCAGCATTATTGGGATAACTTGTTGATTGAATAGAAACCTGCTTACCTACAAGGATTTTAGCTTGTCGATTATCTAATACGACAACAGATGGGGTCGATAAAATATTAGCTTTTTGTTGGCTAGCTAATGCATAAATTTGTGCTTGAAAATCATTAATACTGGTTTGATTATTGATAATAGCAAAACCCGGTCTAAAATTAGCTACTTTTGCAGTTTGTTGATTAGTACCCCATTCAATACCTAGATTATTTGCCTCATCTTCACTAATTTCAGCAACAATTGCTTCAATTAATAGTTGTGCAGGTTTAATATCTAATTTGTGAATTACAGATTTTAAAATACGAATTATGGAAGCTGGAGCATTCAAAATAATGGAATTTGTATTCGGCTCAGCAATAATTTGTATCGTTGGTTTTGTTGAGCCTTCATTCTGAGTAGTCGATGCTGTAGTATTTTCTGTTGCTTCTGGATTCGGTGTTGTAGGTTGCGCATTAGATGATGAATCACCCAAGGCATTTTGAGTACTTCCTGTAGCTAAATTCGCTGCAGGGTTAGTACTATCTAATGCTGGTCGAGTTATTTTTCCAATAGTTGTTCCTACATTTCCACTAAAATTAGCTTGAGCAATTCCTGCTAGTATAGGAACAAGATCTTCTGCTCTTAAATAGTGTAAATAAACTACTTGAGTATTTGCATTAAGACCTTGTGAACTTTTTTTATCAAGTTTTAGAACAAGCATTCGAATTCTAATGCGATCAGTTTTACTTCCACTAACTAAAAGAGCATTACTTCGATCATCGGAGGTGATACTTATTTGTGAGCGGCCACTATTTGTTTGCGTTTTTATCAAATCTTTAAGTGTACTTGCCACATCCATTGCTAGGGCGTGTTTTAATGGAATCATATCAATATCAGAAGAAGAGGATGTATCCACTTGTTTAATAATATTAGCTAAGCTTTTTATATTATTAGCGCGGCCTGATAAAATCAGCATATTGGATGGAGAGTAAGCTGAGATGCTGCTCCATTGCGGCATTAAAGGTCTTAAAATTGGCACTAGCTGTTCAGCAGGTACATAATGCACAGGTACAACAGCCACCATCATATCATCACCATGAGGAGGGTTGCGCATGCCTCCAAGTAAATCAGATGATTGTGTTTTGGCATCGATATTAGGAATAATTTTTATTACATCTCCACTAGCTATTGCGGCATAGCCTGAAACCTGTAAAACAGAAAGAAAGACTTGATAAAGTTCATGATTTGAAATAGGTGTGGTAGAAATAATAGAAATTTTTCCTTGAACTCGTGGATCAATAATAAAGTTTTTTCCAGTGACACGAGATACTTCAGAAATAACTGCACGAATATCTGCATTGCGTAAATTCCATAATTTGCTTTCTTCAGGAACATCATTCGGATGTTGTTTGTTAGGTAAGGACGTATTGTTTGAAAACTGATCAACCGATAATAATGAGGAGGACGTATCGGTGTTTGTTACGTATGGTTTATCATTTTTTGATAATTGTTCTTTCAAAACTCTGGCTGTTTGGTAATCGTCAATAGGTCCGACTTGTACCAAATAAAGATGTTTATCAGCTAGTTTTTTTATTTCAATTTTTTGTTGAGTTTTTTCTGATAATTCTTTTAAACGTGATTGAGCTTCTTTTTCAAAATTGAATGCACCTGCTTGAAGATAAAAAACAGTAGTTCCCTTTTGAGTAACCGTTGAAATGTTTACGTCATTTGCATAAATTGCTAAAGACCAAATAGTGGTTAAAAGTAAAAGTGCTTTTGAGCGCATTTAAAAACCATTAAATCACGAAGACTATCATCATAACTAAATTTATTCGCTTACAATAGACTTTTCGTTAAATTAGTACAGGAATTTTTTTTAAATAAACTAAGAGAGTTAATTAGGTATTATTTTTTTTACAAGATGTAAAAAATGTTTTAGATCAAGGAATTATTATATACTCAAAACACATAAGTTTTCGGTATTTTAGGCAACTTGATTTTTTTGATTAAGGCCCATTTAAAAGCGAGTAATAGTCTATCCTATTGCGAGTTTTTAAATGGGCCTTAAGCGGAAAAAGCAATAGCATAAAAGCTGAAAATTCATGTGCTTTGAGTATAATATAAGACATACTCGATGAGGCACGAGAAGTAAGCAGATTAATTGTAATATGATGAATTTAGAAAAGATTTTTTGAAAAGATGGTGGCTATGGGTGGACTCGAACCACCGACCTCAGCATTATGAGTGCCGCGCTCTAACCGGCTGAGCTACATAGCCATCAAGACCGCGTGATTTTGGCTTTTTCAGAGCTTAATGTCAAGTATGAATATGAATTTTTTTATTTTTAATGTGCATATAAAACTAAGTTTAGCTCAATAATAGTTTGGTTAAGTTGTTTACAATTAGAAAATGTGTTAATATAAGGTTCTTATTGATTATAAATAAAGCAAATGGGTGCTAATAGGAAAATTATGAAAAAACGTCCAATTATCTTCGAATCTATTGATGATCTTTTAAATTTTGAGTCTATGAATGAAGTTGATGCTGAAGACGAGCAACTGGTTTTATCTACTAATGTGATTTTAAAAAAGTTAAAACCGTCAAGCGCAGAAGATTCTGAGCTATTGAAGTATCTTTTTAACCAACCACAAAATACATTCGATCAAGCGATAAAATATTATCATGAAGGAGAGCTTGATAAGGCATTGAACATATTAGATTCATTAATTGCAAAAGAGCCAATGCCTTCAGAAGAAGAGCTAATATATTATGGTGCTTATGAAAGGTATCTAAGAAAATTAGATATAGAATGGTTTAAGTTAAGAGCTAAAATATACGGTCAACAGAATAAATTAGATAAAGAGATAGATGATTTAGAAAAAATTATTTCTATAAATAATACTCTCCATTATGATTTTCCCCCAGCATTTTCAGAAAATAAAGAGTGTATGACACGTGTTTGTGAAATTTATTTTAGTCGTGAACAATATGATTTAGTACGTGACTATTTACAGTGGAGAAAGGAGAACGATAAAGATCTTAATGCACTTTATATAGAAGCATGTGATAAAGTAAAAGAAGTATTTAAACAGTCTTCGCAACCTAATATTTTATTGAATTCACAACAGAATTCTTCATCAACAAAAAATGAGGTAGATGAGTTGATTAAAGACATGAAGCTTACTCTGATTAACTAATCTGCTGTATCAAAGAAAACTTAAGGCTAATTGGAAGAGCGGGAATCCATTGCACTGTGCTGGGTTCTCGTTTTCTCAAGAATGATGAAATCGCTCAACTTAGACTCAAAATTGAACTTTCTCCAAGACTCTATATCCCACATGATCTAGTACATTTTTTGACTATTTTTAAGACGTGATGTAACTGCTCATTTCGTCACCCTAAGTGAAACGAAAGATCTACTGAATTTAAGCACAGTGCACCATTGATCCTTCGTGGCAAGCGACTCAGGATGTCTCGCGAGCAGTTAAGAAGAGATTAAAAAAAAGCCTGTATGAAACAGGCTTTTTTTTAATCTTAGAATTTCTAGAACTAGATAATAAGAATATACATCGCTCCCGGGCCACGTAATACTTGGACGAGTAATTGTTGCTTTTTATTTTGAGCAATTGTTTGTAATGATTTAACATCTTTTACTGGGGTTTTATTAGCTGAGATAATAATATCCCCTGGTCGTAAACCGGCTCTCCAACCAGCGCTGTTTTCAGAAGCGCCTACAACTTGTACTCCAACTACATTACCGTGTGGTGGTGACTCTTGTTCAAAAGAGCGTAGAGCTAAACCATAAAGGAATGGGTTGTCTGATTGTAATTTTTGCTCATGCGTTTTAGCGTCAGTAACTACAGCATTTAAGCTCAGTGCTTTATTATCGCGTTGAAGAGTAATTTTAACTGTTGTACCTACTCTTAAAAGACTTACTGTTGTTTTGACCTGGGTTGCTTGAGTAATTTTTGTATCATTAATTTGTGTAATAATATCTCCAGCTTTTAATCCTGCATATTCAGCAGGCGAGCCAGGATTTACTTGAGCAACTAAAGCGCCCTGAAAATTTTCTGAATAGCCCATTGATTGCGCTAATTCAGGAGTTAGATGCTGAACAAAGATACCCATTAACCCGCGGTGGATTGAGCCAAATTTAATAATTTGTTGAGCAACATCTTTTACCATATTAATTGGAATGGCAAAGCCGATGCCAACATTTCCACCATAAGGAGAAATAATTGCAGTATTGATTCCAATTAACTCTCCTTTAGTATTGACTAAAGCACCACCTGAGTTGCCTGGATTAATCGCTGCATCTGTTTGAATAAAGTTTTCTACACCTTCAATATTTAAATCGCTACGTTTTAAAGCACTTACAATTCCAAAGGTAGCAGATTGGCTATTCCCAAAACTATTTAACCCAAATGGATTACCAATTGCGACTACAAAATCTCCGACTTGCAACTTATCGGAATCGCCTATAACTAATGATTTTAGGTTTTTAGCGTCAATTTTTAATACTGCTAGATCCGTTTCACTATCACCGCCTATTAAACGAGCCTTAAGTCGTCTACCGTCTTGAAGAGTAATGGTTATTAAATTGGCATTACGAATTACATGGTCATTGGTAATAATGATGCCGTTAGTGGGATCAATAATGACACCAGAGCCTATACTTTCAAATTTTCTTCCTTTTTGAGGAACTCGTGAAGGTGCTGATGGAGGTGTATTATTTTCTTCATCACTCGTGGCACCAGGCGCTGAGTTGTCTGGTAAATAACCTTGTACCGCTACATTAACAATAGCCGGCATCACATCTTTTAACGCAGGTGCTAAACTAGGAAGACTAGTATTTTCAGCCTGACTTAGGGATGTAAAAAGCAGCAAGAGAGTGCTTATAAATAATTTTATACGATTTCTCATATTAATTTTCCTAAGGTTGATCATTAAAATGGGTGGCTTTTGAATTAAACCAAATTAAAGTAGCTATTCTACCTGTTTGTGCTGCTCGGCGATAGGAATATAATTCATCTTTTAGTTCAAAAGTACATAAATTAGATTGATACACTGCTTTAATTCCTAACGAATTAAGTACTTGTTCTGCAATTAAGGGCAAATTGGCGAACCATTTATATGGTTTACTAGGCTTAAATGCTATTTGGCTTTGCGGATAATTTTTAATAAACGATTGATAGACTTCTTCGCCTGTCTCATAATTTTTTTGCGATATAGATGGGCCTATCCAAGCTATAAGATCAGAAGATGAACTCTTCATTTTAGTTAAAGTATTTTCAATAATTCCATTACATAATCCTCTCCAACCTGCATGAATTGCTGCAATCTCTGTTCCTTGTTGATTGCATAAGGTAATGGGTAAACAATCTGCTGTTAAGATAACTAAAGGATGATTACAGGATTGTGTTGTAGCAGCGTCAGCCTCTCGGGTGTTCTCTTTTTCTGGGATGATACAAATTGTACTATGGGTTTGTTCTATCCATGCGGGCTTATTAGGCAAGTTTAATAATTCAATTAATTGTTGTTGATTTTTTTCTACATCTTGAGGATTATCTCCCACATGAAAAGCTAAATTATTACTGTCGTAAGGAGCTTTACTATAGCCTCCTAATCTTGTCGTAGTTAAGGCTGTGATATTTTTGGGTGCCTTCCAATTAGCTAATATAGTCTTCATCGTATTTGTCCAATGTATCAATTAAATTTTGAAAATCATCTGGAATAGGGGCTTCAAGCCGAAGTACTGTTTCAGTTTTAGGATGATAAAAAGAAATCGTACGGGCATGAAGTGCCTGCCTTTTAAATTCTTGTAAATAGCTTCTTAATTCCTCTGATATTTGTGCAGGAATTTTTGTTCGTCCACCATATAAAGGATCGCCTACAACAGCATGATTAATATAAGCCATATGTACTCGAATTTGATGGGTTCTTCCAGTCATTAAATGCACATCTAGGAGAGTAAAGTCTTTATATCGTTTTTGTACCTGATATTCTGTTATAGCTTGTCGCCCTTGTTCTAATACAGCCATTTTTAATCTATTTTTACTGTGTCTACCAAAGCCTGTATCAATGATGCCGCTCGAAATAACGTAACCTTGTACCAAGGTTATATAATGACGCTCAATATCACGAGCTTGCATTTGTCGGATTAAAGAAGTATGAGCTATTAGGCTTTTGGCAATAATTAGAAGACCAGTGGTGTCTTTATCTAAACGATGAATAATCCCTGCTCGCGGTAAGTAATGCAAAGCAGGTGAATGATGAAGTAGGGCATTGACTAAAGTATGTTCACGATTTCCAGCACCAGGATGAACGACTAAACCAGCTGGTTTATTAATTACCAATACGTCATCGTCCTCATAGATAATATCTAAAGGGATATTTTCTGCCTTACTTAGTTTAAAGTCGTCATCAATAGCTGCGTTGAAATGTACTTCAATATGAATAAGATCACCACCTAAAGCTTTATCTTTAGGTTTACAGCTAGAATGATTTTTTTTTATGGATCCGGCTTTTATCCAATTGCCTATTTGAGAGCGGGAATATTCTGGAAGTAATTGAGCGAGCACAGCATCCAGACGTTGATTATGATACTCGCTTGGAACAGTTAATTCTTTAGTTATTTGCTCAATCATTAGATTATCGTAGTCTCCATTTCTATCATTCGGCCTCTTAATGAATTGGGCAACGCTTCATTAATGTTTACGTGGACAAATTGTCCTATTAAAGCGGGTTGACCATCAAAATTGACTACCCGATTACATTCAGTACGTCCGGATAATTGCTGAGAATTTTTCTTCGAAAAACCAGTGACCAAGACTTTTTGAGTACTTCCAATCATTGATTCGCTATAACGTGAAGCTTGGAGTAAGAGTCTATTTTGTAAGATTTGTAGACGTTGTTTTTTAACTTCTAAAGGAGTGTCATCCGGTAAATTAGACGCAGGCGTACCGGGACGAGGGCTGTAAATGAAGCTAAAAGAAGTATCAAAACCAATTTCATGGACTAGATCCATGGTGTCTTGGAAATCTTTTTCTGTTTCTCCTGGGAAACCAACAATAATATCTGTAGATAAACGAATATCTGGGCGCACTTTGCGTAATTTTCTAATTTTAGATTTGAACTCTAAGGCAGTATAGCCTCGTTTCATTAAACCTAATATTCGATCTGAACCACTTTGTACAGGTAGATGCAAATGATTTGCAAGCTCTGGCACTTCAGCATAAGCATTAATTAAATTTTCAGAAAATGCTAATGGATGGGACGTTGTAAAGCGAATTCGACCTATGCCCTCAATAGCAGATAAATAATGAATTAATAAGGCTAGATCGGCAATATCACCGTTTTCCATTGGGCCTCGATAGTCATTTACGTTTTGCCCAAGTAAGTTAATTTCTCGCACCCCTTGTTGAGCCAATTGGTAACATTCTGCAAGAACGTCATCGAAGGGCCTGCTAATTTCTTCGCCACGAGTATAGGGTACTACACAGAAGCTACAATATTTGCTGCATCCTTCCATTATAGAAACAAAGGCCGTTGGGCCTTCAGCTCGAGGAGCAGGGAGGTGATCAAATTTTTCAATTTCAGGAAAAGAAATATCAACCACAGGTTTTTTCTTTTCCATGCGTTCATTAAGTAAAGCGGGTAGTCTGTGCAAGGTTTGAGGGCCAAATACTAGATCTACAAAAGGAGCGCGTTTTACAATATCAGAACCTTCTTGGCTGGCAACACAACCTCCAACACCAATAATTACCTCTGGATTTTGTGCCTTGTATTCACGCCATTGGCCTAATTGAGAAAAAACTTTTTCTTGTGCTTTTTCACGAATCGAGCAGGTATTTAATAATATAACATCTGCTTCATGAACTTGATCTGTTTTTATCAAACCATGAGATTCAAAGAGTACTTCTGCCATTTTAGATGAATCATATTCATTCATCTGACAACCATTTGTTTTAATGTATAATTTTTTCGTCATATCTTAATCTATTTTAAAAATTGGATATTATACCCAATTTCCTTCAAAATGCTATTTTGGGTCTATCGCTTTATTCGCTTATGGCACTTAAAAGATTCGCAATAGAGCGGGCTATTACTTATCTTTTAAGTGCCATAAGCGAATAAATTCAATCGTCCAAAACCTAGCATTTTGAAGGAACTTGGGTATATTTCGATTACTTCACATTTTGGCAATAAGTTTCTTTTACCTTGGGCAAAATAAACAGTGCAATTAACATTCCTAGAGGCAAAATAGCCAAAGCAGTATGATAGGCACTAAGTGGATAAAGTCTTACCGTATCCAACATTTCACCAGCCCACATTTTATCGAGAATATAACCAATAAGCGGTTGTGCTAAAGCAATTCCAATCATATTCATCATATTCATAAAACTTAAACCAGTCGCTACATAATGTTTATTACATAATTCTTTAGCAACAGAAAATGCAGGTAGAAAGCCTGCCGAAAAGATGCCGAAAAGGAAGAGCAAAGCTTCCATTAATAATGATGATTTAATGGATACAAAGATAAAAAGTACAGAGCAGATTAATGCACCTACACAGCCAATGTACATTGGAGGTTTACGTAAACCAATACGATTAGAGTAAATACCCCACAATGGACTGGCAATTGCCCATCCAATAAAAACTAAAGAAATATAATTCGCCGCGGTTGTTTTTGTTATTGCCATTTTACTCATTAAAAAAGGAACTCCCCATAAACCACAAAAAACAGGAGTTGCCATATACATTAGGCCGCCATAACAAGCAATTAGCCAAAGTTGTTTATTTTTGATTAATGCGGCTAAGCTTTTGAGTAATCCATCTTCTGATTCAACTTGTATAGAATCAGTAAGTTTACAGTTTTTAGGAGTATCTCGCGTAATTAGAAAAATAAGACAAGCTAATACAAGGCCAATAATTCCCATGATGATCATACTATGACGCCAACCAAAATCATCAACAAGCACAGCTAGAGGAGCCTCTCCACCAATAGCTCCTAACATTCCTAGAGTAACCATGAGACCTGTTAAAAAAGCAAAACGATAAGAGGAAAACCAATTAGCAGCAAGTTTCATGGTTCCAATCGCTGCAAAAGCAGACCCACATCCAATCATTAATCGAGCGAGGCATGCCATGAAAAAATTATCAGTCATTCCAAAAGCAATAGTACTTGCAGCGCAAATCAAGGTAGCTAGAGTTAATAAACGATGAGGACCGAAATAATCTAATAATAATCCGCCCGGGAGTTGCATTGCTGCATAAGAGTAAAAATAAATACCAGATAAAATACCTAGAGTTTGACTAGTAACAGCAAAATCACGCATTAATTCATTACTCATTACACTTGGAGAAACTTGTAATAAGCATTCATAAAAATAAAATAAACACCCTAAGCCCCATACAACCCAGGACATTACAGATGTTTCCTCTTTTTTAGATATTGATTCGGTAGTGTAATGTGCCATTGTTTAATAAATCTCCAAATTCCTGTGGTCAGTTAGTTATTTGCGCAATATAAACCAAGCTATGAATTAAAATAGTAATTATGCGCTTTTTTTAGTCATAAATGGATTGATACGTTAACATACAAATAACTAAATGCAAAACATACAATTTATTCGAATAAATATTACCAGTTTGTTTATAATTTGTCTATATTGAGTCGTGTAAAGTAGAAGCATTAATGCCAAAGGCGGTAAACAAGTGCAGTTCCTTAGTGTTCATTAGGATCATCAGGCGCATCTAAAACAACTCGCGTTCCTTTCATACCGTTACCAGGAAGATCAACAAATTCCTCATTTAACCAACGCGCGTCCTCAATAAACATGCGCACACAGCCATGACTTGCTCGATAGCCAGGAACTTCATAGCTTCCATGAAGAGCATATCCTCTAAAAAAATGCATACAATAAGGCATTACTGCACCACCGCTTTCTCCATTTGCTCGTCGAGGAAAGACAGTGGAAATACAATCAATATCTTGTTTTCGAATAATACGGAAAGAGCCTGTAGGAGTAGCACAACCTCCAGTGACGCCACATTGACCAATTCCAGATGAAATTGGTCCCCACCATAATAACTCTCCATCTGCATCGTAAGCTCCCCACGCTAATTTTTTTTGGCTAACATAAATAGTTTTTTCACCATCGGATTCAATATAACGAGGGAAAGGAGAAACATCATAAATGGTTAAGCGCTCAATATTTTTAGGAACGGCGATAGTCATCCCTGGTTTTAAACTAATATTCATACGATTAATACGACGTACCATATCTTGTTCTTCGTCATTAGGAAAAAGAGTTTCCCAGCTATCACCTTTTTTAATATTCATACAGAAATAATCGGGCTGATTACATAAAGTTTCGCCATAACGTGATTGTGAAAAAGCAAATTGTGTATGGAGCAAAAAGGCCATTAACACTGTTCTGTTTATTATTTTTTTCATAATGACACCTGAGCTAGTCATTTAAGTTCAGTTTAGCGGCACAGCAAGTGAATTAATTTAAGTATAGATATAAAAAAAAGAAAGATCTTACAATTGGAGTCTATATAGCCAAAACGTTTCAAGATACAATTTTTGGTTTATCGCTTTTAATGTCCACGGCTATGAAAAAAATTCGCAATAGTCCGGTTATTCCTTACTTTTTTCATAG
Organism: uncultured Legionella sp.; assembly: GCA_945952115.1. Lineage (GTDB taxonomy): Bacteria > Pseudomonadota > Gammaproteobacteria > Legionellales > Legionellaceae > Legionella. The sequence goes on from CAMFHA010000032.1 coordinate 24,805, forward strand.
CCGTGGACATTAAAATCAAATCGCTCAAAATCTCGCATCTCAAAACATTTTTGGTATAACTATTTTTTTAAAATAAGTATATAATAATTCTTTTCTTAATTAGTAAGAGTTAGATTAATGAGTTGGTTTAAAAAGTTATTACCATCACGAATTAGAACTGAAACTTCTCAAAAAAAAGGAGTTCCAGAAGGATTATGGATTAAATGCTCAGGATGTAATGAAGTATTATACAGTAATGAGTTAACAAAAAATTTAATGGTTTGTCCTTCTTGTAACTTTCATCATCGAATTTCTGCTCGAGAACGAATTGCTCAATTTTTAGACGAGATGGGGCAAGAAGAAATTGCTGCCTCACTAGAGCCTATTGATCGTTTAAAATTTAGAGATTCTAAAAAATATAAAGATAGGATTAATCAGGCCCAGAAAGCAACGGGTGAGAAAGAGGCGTTGGTTGTTGTTAAAGGTTCATTAAATCAACAACCCATAGTAGTAAGCTCCTTTGAGTTCAGTTTCATGGGCGGCTCTATGGGGGCTACAGTAGGAGAAAAGTTTGTTCGTGCTATTAATGTGGCGACAGAAGAAAATCGTGCTTATATTTGTTTTACAGCAAGTGGCGGCGCGCGGATGCAAGAAGGTTTATTTTCTTTAATGCAAATGGCAAAAACCTCTGCAGCTTTAGCTAAGTTTGCTGAAACAGGATTACCTTTTATTGTTATTTTAACGGATCCTACTATGGGAGGGGTTTCTGCTAGTTTTGCTAGTCTAGGTGATATAATTATTGCTGAACCTAATGCCTTAATTGGTTTTGCAGGTCCTCGAGTGATAGAACAAACAGTACGCCAAACCTTACCTGATGGATTTCAACGAAGTGAGTTTTTATTAGAACATGGTCATATCGATATGATCGTAAATCGTAAGGATCTTCGCGCTACGGTATCTGAGCTTGTTTCTAAATTAATGAGTGGTGGCAAAAAACATGGGCATAAACACACCGTCGTCTAATGCAAGTCTTAGTCAATGGTTAAGTTATTTAGAAAAAAAGAGTCCTTCTCATAAGGTTCAATTAGGATTGAGTCGAGTTACACAAGCGGCAACTCGTTTAAATGTGCTAAATCCTAATGCTAAAATCATTACAGTAGCTGGTACAAATGGTAAAGGCTCTACTGTAAATGCTTTAGAAACAATTTATCACGATGCTGGTTATAAAGTAGGCTCTTATACTTCTCCGCATTTAGTTTATTTTAATGAGCGAATTAAATTTAATTTAAATTCAATTAGTGATGAAGACCTGTGTACTCTATTTTTTTTAATTGACGAACATTGTGCTTCATTAGAGTTAAGTTATTTCGAAATTGCTACACTCGCGGCTTTGATTTATTTTAAACGAAAAGAAGTTGACCTCATTATATTAGAAGTAGGCTTGGGAGGACGCTTAGATGCTACTAACTGTATTGATAGTGATCTGGCGATTATTACTACAATAGACTACGATCACCAAGAATATTTAGGTACTAGTCTTAATCAAATTGCTTATGAAAAAGCAGGTATTTTAAGAGAAAACAAACCTTTCATTTATGCAGATATTGATCCGCCTGAAAGTATTTTACAAACATGCGATCGTTTAAAAACACCTACTTACTTATATGGTAGAGATTATCAATTTTATGAGCAATCTGAGACTAATTGGAAATTTTTTACGTCAACTAATCAATTAGATAATTTAAAAAAACCTTCTATACAACTTAAATCTGCATCTGCAGCGCTTATGGCCGTTCAATTATTAGGAGATTGCTTGCCTGTAGATCCTAAAGCCATCAGAGAAGCTATGATGGATATTTTTGTTCCCGGACGTCTACAAATACAGACAATTGCTGAAAAAAATATTACTATTCTTTATGATGTTTCTCATAATGTGCAATCAGTTCAGTTGTTAGCAAAGAAAGTTAAACAATTTCAATGTCAAAGCAATACTCATGCTGTATTTTCAGCTTTAAAAGATAAAGATATTTTAGGATTAATTAAGCCTTTAAAAAATTGTATTAATCAATGGTATCTTGCACAACTAGATAATCCTAGAGCACCTTCAAAGGATTATTTATTATCCATAGCAAAAAAAGCAGAAATTTTGGCGGAAATTTGTTATACTAGCCCACTTGTTGCCTTTGAAGAAGCAATGATGCGCGCTGAACCTGGAGATTTAATAGTTGTATATGGTTCTTTCTTCACTGTAGGCCATATTCTGTCTTCAGTACAAACTCGTGAAGGAAAGGAGATATTATGAAACTGATTATTGATGAGAAATTAAAGCACCGCATTATTGGTGTAGCCGTTATTATTTCTTTAGGCGCAATTTTTGCTCCTGCAATGATGAAAAAATCCAGTCAAAATATGGAAAATAATTACAGTGTTCGTGTCAAATTACCTTCTAAACCTGAAGAACCAAACGTTGCAATTTCTGATGAAAAAGAGGTTTTTAAAACCATTAAGATAGCAAAAGTAGATATTCCACAAGTCAGTGCAGAAAGCCAACTACCTCAATTAACTAAGGCAGAAGCTATTCATTCAGATAAACTAAATCAACCTCAAACAGTTTCTATTGATACATCTAAAGAAGATAAAAACTTAGAATCTATTCAATTAGCAACCTTAAATAAAACAGCAGAAACTACGGTAAAACAGGCTTCTCAAACAGCAGTTAAACATCCTATTCTTAACGCTGCTCCTGTGCGAGTTGTAGCAACTGCAAATAAAGCTATTAAACAAACTAAAAAACCAAGTATCGTCGCGACAAAAAGTAAACCTCAAGTGCTTGCTCGAGTAGCTCCAAAACCAATATCAAGATCGCCTGCATTCAAAGCAGACATTTATGCAGTACAATTAGCCTCTTTTTCTCAACTATCAAATGCTCAGGCTTTAGTAAGTAGATTAAAGACTAAAGGATATAAAGCAAACTTTATTAAGGTGGCCAGTAGAAATGGTGTAATTTATAAAGTATATGCGGGTCATTCCTCCAAAAAAAATGATGTAATAAAATTAAAAGCACAACTTGCAAGTGCTATGCAGTTAAATGGATTTGTAGTCAATACTGGAGTTAGTTAATGATGCAACTGCATTGGGTTGATATAGCAATTATTGCTATTGTTGGTCTATCGGTATTAACGGGCCTATTTAGAGGATTTGTTAAAGAGTTGATTGCTTTATGTTCATGGATTTTGGCAATCTGTTTTGGTTTTAAATACTCTTCACTTTTAGATCCTTGGTTAAGTCCTTATATCCAAGAGCATTCAATGCGTTCTGCTGCTGCATTTATTCTTATATTGTTTGCTACCTTATTGTTGGGTGGCATAGTGAATGCAATATTAAGTTTTATTTTAAAACGATCAGGATTGAATGGTACCGATCGAACCTTAGGCATGGGATTTGGTTTTATTCGTGGTGTTTTTATCGTTGCTTTACTCATGGTTGCAGTTAAAATGACTTCATTGCCTTATCAAGAATATGAACAAAAATCAAAACTCTATGCACATTTTGACCCTGTAGTCGCAATAATCTATGAGCATTTGCCTGATGTCATTAAACAAGTTAAGACAGTTGAGACTAAAGAAAATATTATTGATACTAAAAATGATTTAACTCTTTTGGTTAACGGATAAAATCTAGGGGAAAGTTCAATTTTTAGTCCAAGTCGAGAGAAAAATAAGCTCAAAATGCTCAAATAGTTAGTTATTTATTTTCTAATGGCACTAACTCGAATTTAGCCATTTTTCCCAAATCCGTTCGCCCTGAGGAGCTTCCAATTAGCCTTAAGTTTTAGTTGACTATAAAGTCCGTTCATGCTGAGGAGG
>CAMFHA010000033.1 GCA_945952115.1 uncultured Legionella sp.
CCTCAGCCCGAACGGTTACGATGTGAAATTCCTTAACTTAATGGCAGTGAGGCGATGGTAGAGATGAATTGTAATAAACACACCCTAGTTTTATATTTTAAATGAAGATAAATTCTGAGCGAGACATTCTAACTCTTCCTCTTTGCGTAGCTGTTTTGATTTGAAATAGCTAGGGCCTCGAGCATTAGTTTGATTAATTAAGGCGTCACGTTGTTTTTGTCCAATTGAAGAAGATTTTATCCTATCTAATTTTTCTTCCATTGTATCAATTAATTGATTAACTTTTTCTGGCCAAGGCATGTGACAATGTAGCTCTTGATCAGTAGATCTTAAATTTTTACCAAGATCAGTATCCGATGTATAAGAAAAAATATTTTTAACACTCATTTGTTTAGCAAATAACCGTGCTCTTTCCATTTCTCCAAATACAGCGTTAAGTCTTGTGCCTGCTTTATAAATGCTTACTCTATCAGCAGCAATTAAAGTAGGTTTATCTTTTTTATCAATATCGTAATATGGACCTATAATCGCTCCATAGTCGCGTAAGTTAGAAAAAAAATTATTTAATTTTGATTCATCACATTCGCCAGAAACTTCCATGGAAAAACCATTGGGAGTAAGACCAGTAGGATATTTCCAACGTGCTAATTCTGAAAAAAATTGAGAGTGTTCTGGATTTTCTTTAAATGATTGAGTCCAATAAATATTAATCTCATATACAGGTATGATAGAACCGAGCCAATTAACTTTATTTATTTTCTGTATTTTAAAATCAAAATTTTTATCAGAAGACATAATATATTCCTATAGAAAATTTATTGCACAACAATAATTCATTGTGTATTTTTTGTCAATATTTTGTATATTGATTTGTTACTGAGAAAATTCCTGTTTTAAACAACGCTGATGTTCATATCTAGAACACTTGTGTGCATAGTAATATTTTATAGGTGAAACAAAAATTGGTTCACCATCGTTCATTAGAAAAATTCGTTCAGGTTGAAGAAGAGCATAATTGGATTCTCTTAAAATAGCTTTATAAATAGTTCCTGCATGGTTGAAAATCCATTTATCTAAAAAAGGAAGCACTTTATCCGGTTCATCAGTAAAAAAACGCTTACTAATATCTGAAGTTAAATTAATTTGCACATCATAATTACTCTTAAAGTAATGATTGCTACGATCTTCACGATATTGAATAAAAGGAGGTACATCAGGGTTCTTTTTAATACCTACACTAATACCAAGCGAAACAATTAATGCTTTTGCTGATTCAATGGTCAATGTTGTTCCTAATAAATCGCTACCATTATATTGTTGAAGATAAGTATTCAAATAAGTTATAGCCTCATCATTTATTGGATCAAAATAACTGTTCAGAATAAATCGAGTTGCTATTTGAGTATCGGGATCATAGGTACAACTAATATAAGTAGTATAAGTAAATTTATCTTTGGTAATTTTGCTAATAAGTATTTTATTAATTTCTTCATTAACTTGAACGCAAGTGAGTTGAAGCGCTTCAATTTCCTTAGTTATACGAATAATTTGTGTGGAGTACTCTTGTGTGCGTCCTGAATTATTTTGAATTGTTGAAGGTATTTGATCCTCATTGCTTAACAGTCGTTCAATAGTATTTTTTTCTATAGGAAGTGATGTATCGAAAAATATGGAAAGATTAGTGAATTCAGTAGCAAAAGTGTAAAAAGGATAGAGTAAGAAAAGGCTTGTGAAATACTTCCATTGCATGACGAACTCCTTTTTAAATTAAGTCCCTTAATTTAAAGTACTGATATGACAAGGAGCACTTGAATAAAAAACACAGTTGATCGCTTGATAACAGATACTAGGGTATAGTTCAATATAATTAATTCACTCCATATAATAACTTATAGTCATTCTGAGCAATAATACAACACTATAAGTATGGTCTAATAAGAGCAGTTTACTAGTCTTTTTGTTATAAATGCTGGAAAAATTTGTTAGTTGCTTCGTTTTCACTTAAAATTCATCCTCCTTATTGTCATGCTAACTAGAGAATCTCATGTCTGATTTTTATCAAGACTTTAATAAACGAAGAACCTTTGCCATTATTTCACATCCTGACGCAGGTAAAACAACAGTTACAGAAAAATTATTGTTATTTGGAGGTGCTATTCAATTAGCGGGTACGGTAAAAGGTCGCAAGGCGGATCGACACGCTACTTCTGATTGGATGGAGATGGAAAAAGAAAGGGGGATTTCTATTACTACTTCAGTGATGCAGTTTGTGCATAATGAACATGTGATGAATCTTTTAGATACTCCGGGCCATGAAGACTTTTCTGAGGATACTTATCGCACTTTAACCGCTGTTGATTCTGCTTTAATGGTGATTGACGTAGCAAAGGGTGTAGAGGATCGAACTGTAAAACTTATGGAAGTATGCCGTTTGCGTGATACTCCTATTATGACTTTTATTAATAAATTAGATAGGGAAGGGCGAGAGCCTATCGATTTATTGGATGAAGTGGAATCTGTTTTAGGTATTCAATGTGCCCCAATTACCTGGCCTGTGGGTATGGGTAAGCGATTTAAAGGAATTTATCATCGTTATCAAGATACCATTTATCTTTATGAACCAGGAAAAAACGCACAAAAACAAGAAGCTTTAAAAATTAAAGGTCTTGATAATCCTCAATTAGATGAGTTATTAGGTGACATGGCTCAAGAATTACGCGAAGAAATAGAACTGGTAAATGGAGCTTCTCATGAGTTTAATTTAAAAGCCTATTTAGCAGGGACAATGACACCCGTTTATTTTGGTTCTGCAATTAATAATTTTGGTATTAAAGAGTTATTAGATGATTATGTTCAGTATGCTCCAGGCCCTCAATCCCGCAAGGCTCATGAAAGAGAAGTAAAACCTGATGAGCAATTTTTTTCTGGTTTTGTATTTAAAATCCAAGCGAATATGGATCCAAAACATCGAGATCGTATCGCCTTTGTACGTATTTGTTCTGGCACATATAAAAAAGGGATGAAGTTAAATCATTTGCGTATTGGTAAAGAGATTCAAGTTTCTAATGCTTTAACCTTCATGGCCGGAGATCGGACTCATACAGAGATTGCTTTAGCCGGTGATATTATTGGTCTTCATAATCATGGCACTATTCGTATTGGAGATACTTTTAGTCAAGGCGAGCAATTAAAATTTACTGGTATTCCTAATTTTGCTCCAGAGTTATTTCGATTGGTACGTTTGCGTGATCCTCTAAAAAGTAAAGCCTTATTAAAAGGGTTAATTGAGCTATCAGAAGAAGGTGCTACACAAGTTTTTAGACCATTGAATAGTAATCAACTTATTTTAGGAGCAGTGGGTGTTTTGCAGTTTGATGTGGTAGCCCATCGTTTAAAACATGAATATAACGTAGATTGTATTTATGAGTCAGTGAATGTTTCCTGTGCTCGTTGGGTTTATGCGGAAGACGATAAAGCCATGGAAGAGTTCAAAAATAAAGCTTTTGATTATTTGGCTTTAGATGGGGGAGATACCTTAATGTATCTTGCTCCAACGCGAGTGAATTTAACTATGGCTGAAGAGCGATATCCTAGGATTAAGTTTGCAGCTACTCGTGAGCATTAATCTTTTGAACTTCTATATAAGAGTCACTGTCATTAATAATGACAGTGGTTAAAAAACTTTCAGACACTGTACTTTATTAAAACAATATTGTATTATAATAGTCCAATTGTTTTTTAGAGTGTGTTATGGCCCCCAAAGAAGTCTTTGCATTTATAGATCATGTTTTATTAATTAAGCAATTGAGACAAGATTCAATTGAGAGTTTAGAGTTAAGAAATGCTCTAGATCACTTGTTAAATAAAATGCAAACTAGAGATTCTAAAAGAAAGCACTATAATTACATGCTTAGAAATTCTCGCAGTGGAGAAATCAATAATTATTCAAAATTGAAGCATATTGTTAATGAATTGCATTTAAATCCACAGATTATTAGTCTTTTAAAATCTATTTTAGCAACGACTTGGCCGACTAACTTAGCGCAAGACCTGAATAACGTGGATTCAAGTACACTCCAATCTATGATGCAAGGATCAATAAATCAATTAGATACGCTGCAATTCATTAGTTCCGATCGTGCATGTTACGTTCTTTTAATTTATGCGACCTTTGCCATAAAATTTTATGTCGAGCGTATTATGCTTGGATGTGTTGATAAATTAGAATATCGAGTTCCAACACGTGCAGAGGCTGTTGCTGATTTTAGGAGGTTAAGAGAGAGTTATCCCATCGATCCGCCAGAGGGAGCTAATACAGTAGGGAAAACTGCCAGTGATTTTTTTACCTTAAAATATCGTGTAGATTGCCCTTATCAACATAAAAATGGAACTTATGCTGCAAAAGTCACTTCTCCCTTGCTGATTAATACTATTATTAATTATTGGAAGAATAGAAAGCCTTCAGAACAATTTATTAAAAAGATTTCTGGATATATTCCAAACGAATTTAGACCAAAATACGTTAAGGATCTCGTTCATACTTTAAGTAAGAAAAGCAATACTCAAATTAAAAAAGTATTTAATCCTACGGGTGGTTGGGGGGCACGTTTAATTGGTGCAATGGCTACAGAAGATATTGAATGCTATGGAGAAACCGATCCTAATCCGTTTATTTATCATGAAAAATTTAACATGATTGCAGAGTATGGAGATCAAAAGAATAGTAGTCTACAAGTTACCTCTTTATCAATACCTCCTACAGAACAGCAAGAAGATGTTAAAGGAATCCAAGTAGATCACAGATGCAATGAAAAGACCAAAAAATACTACTTATTTAATCAACCTATAGAGGATTTGGCTGAGTCTCAGTTAAGACCCAATGGTGAAGGATATGATTTAGTTTTTTATTCGCCTCCTTATTTTGACAAAGAGCAATATCAAGATGTTTCAGGACCTAATCCATTGCAGTCATATAGACGTTACCCGAAATTTAATAATTGGCTAAAAGGGTTCTTATATCCATGTATTAATCAAAGCTATACTGCTTTAAAATATGGAGGATTCATGGCTATTAATATTAGTAGGATACCTAATCATAATCCTTCTCGTCCTAAGGACGAATTTGATTTGCCGATTTTCTTAAAAAATTATATTAAGAGCCAGCTTCCTTATTTTTCTGAGGCTATTAATTATTGTTATAGCAATCGCCAAGCAGCTTCTTTGGTTTATGTATATCAAAAACTTCCTCCTTTAAATACTCAAATTAGTTTGAATATTCAAACGCAGGAACCACATCATGATAAGCCCTCTCGGGCTTTTAAAAGAAAATTTCCTAGCTTTTTTGATTCGAGCAGTAGTAATCAATTTGGTGATGATGAAGAGAATAAGCATGAGGAAAAAATTCAAAAATTAGGATCATTTACATCTTAATCAGTGTGCCAAGCAAAGATTGGCACACTGAACATTAGTATGACGGACGCTATTTCACAAAGAGCGTGAGTGTGTTTCAAACTATTAGTTGCTACAAATAGCTCTTACTAAATGTTCGCCTTCATTAGTGATTTTTACTTGTGCACCTGAGGCAGCAGTAATTTTTAAAATTTCTCCATTATGAACGGCTAGACGTAAGCTATCGCCTTTTGACCAAGGAATATCATTTAATTTTCCTTTTTTAGCTGTTGCCACAGCATAGAGTACATTGCTCTCATCTTCAGTAATAATTTTGCAACGCGCTTCAACTTCCCAAAAAGTATAATTAGAAAAAGTTTGAGCTTCATTAGGAGGTAACTCATATTCTATAGTTGCACCTGGTTGTAGGCTATTATTTTTTGTTACTGCATAGGTGTTTGTTGCTATCGCTGTTGTTACCAAAAGTAAAGATAGAATAATTTTTTTTAGCATAAAAATCTCCGTGAGAAATTAATGGGCTAAGATACATTTATTTTTATAAATTGGCAAATAAAAAAACATAAAAGAGTGAATTTATAACCAAAATGCATTAACATGCTTGATTCTGTCTATATATTCATCACTAAGGGTAATGGCACTAAATTAAAGCTAATACGCCATTTCCACGAAAGCGGGAATCTGTCTTTAAATAGGCGCCGAACTAAGTAAGAAATAGAATCTTGCTTTCGCAGAAATGACGAAGTTTATTAACTTAGTGTCATTAATCTTAAGGACATAATTATAGACAACAATTTATTTTTTTATATCTTAAGGTAAATATTAAATTTTAAAGTGGTTCACTAATAATAACTTGTTAACTATAATAAATGCCTTAAAATACGTGGTTCAATAATCCAGAATGATATAAAATGCCTTTCGTATGGGTGATATAGTTATTAACTTCAGATACTATTTCTATAAACTAAAAAACAAATCATGGAATAAGATGCAAGCAATTATGCTAACAATTAGAAAATTCATTACGACATTACCTGTGATGACTTATGATATTTGTGCAATACCAATAGCATGGTATTCCGCTTATTGGCTGCGTTTTAATCTTCATCCTGAGCCCGGTATTCTAACTTCTAACCATTCGCTTTTGGCTTTGGGTTTTTTAATCATAGTTCAAGCTATTTCTTATTTTTATTTTAAAACTTATCGTGGTTTGTGGCGTTTTTCTTCTTTAGATGATGTGCTTCGTATTTTAAAGGCATCGATTACGGCAGTAGTTTTAGTAATTCCTTTATTATATCTTTCTTCAGTATTACAGCATTTGCCTCGATCAGTTTTTCCTTTGTATTCAATAATATTAGTAATGTTACTTTGTGGTGGTCGCTTGATGTTTCGTCTTCATTCAGACAAAGCAAACCGTTTAGAATACGCAGAAAATAAAAAAGTGTTAATTGTTGGTGCGGGATTAGCTGGAGAAAGTTTAGCTCGTGATTTAAAACGTAGTGGATGTTATCAACCTATTGGTTTTGTTGATGATAACCTTAATAAACAGGGTTTAGAGGTACATCGTATACCTGTATTAGGTGCTATATGCGATATCAATAAATTTATAAATGAATATTCCATTGACCTCATCTTTATTGCTATGCCTTCCGCTCGTTCAGCAACAATGCGGCATATAGTAACTTATTGCGAAGCAACTAAAGTACCATTTAGAACATTGCCTAGCTTAAGTGCTTTAGCAGCAGGCCGTGTAGAAGTTAATGCATTGAGACCCGTTAATATAGAAGATTTATTAGGTCGAGATGAAGTTTGTTTGCAATGGGATAAAATAGCTAGTGGCATTGATGGTAAAAAAGTGTTGATTACTGGTGGAGGCGGTTCGATTGGCTCAGAGCTCTGCCGACAAGTAATGTTATTAAATCCTGCTTCTTTAGCTATAGTTGAAAGCAGTGAGTATAATCTTTATCAGATTGAATTAGAATTAAAAGCTAAATTTCCAAATATTCCTATTGAGCTTTCCTTGATCAGTGTTACCGATAACGTGGCTGTTAATCATTTATTTAGTCATTATCAACCTCATGTAGTATTTCATGCTGCTGCTTATAAACATGTTCCAATGTTACAGAATCAAATTCGAGTTGCTGTATTTAACAATGTCGTAGGTACTGAAGTGATTGCTAAAGCAAGTGTCTCGGCGGGTGTTGAAAAATTTGTTTTAATCTCTACTGACAAGGCAGTTAATCCAACTAATATAATGGGTACTACTAAACGAGTGGCAGAAATCTATTGTCAAAATCTCAATAGTCGCTCCAAAACGCAATTTATAACAGTCCGTTTTGGGAATGTCTTAGGTTCAGCAGGTAGCGTAATCCCTTTATTTCAAAAGCAACTGCAAGCGGGTGGTCCGTTGACAGTAACGCATCCAGAGATGCAACGCTATTTTATGACTATACCGGAAGCTGCTCAATTAATTTTACAAGCAATGGTTAATGGTGAAGGTGGGGAAATTTTTGTATTAGATATGGGCGAACCCATTAAAATAAGTTATCTAGCCGAGCAAATGATTCTTTTAGCTGGAAAAGAACCAGGCAAAGATATATTGGTTGAATATACTGGCTTACGTCCGGGAGAAAAACTCTATGAAGAGTTATTCCATGAGTCAGAAGAATTAATTTCTACCGATCATGAAAAATTATTTAAAGCTAAATTTCGAAAAATTGAATGGCAAGAATTAACTCAAACCATGCGAATGCTTAATCATGCCTGTTTTGAACATCAAAACAATGAGCTTTTAGTTTTATTAAAAAGCCTTGTCCCCGAATTACAACTAAATGAAATGGAATTAATTTCATAAATTAGGAATTACACGATGAATTTTGCTTTAATATTAGTTATATTGTCTTTTATAAGCGGGTTAATCTATTTGTTAGATGTTTTATTTTGGGCAAAAAAACGAGAAGAACACCATAAACCTAACAAAGTTATTGAATATGCTCGATCTTTTTTTCCTGTTTTTTTAATTGTTTTATTATTACGATCATTTCTTGTCGAGCCTTTTAGAATTCCTTCTGGTTCTCTAGAACCTACTTTATTAGTTGGTGATTTTGTAGCCGTTAATAAATTTTCTTATGGCTTAAGACTACCAGTTATTGAAAAGAAAATTATTCCTATTGCTAATCCAAAAACAGGTCAAATTGCTGTATTCCGTTGGCCGCCAGAGCCAAGTTATGATTATATTAAACGAGTTATTGGTACACCTGGAGATAAAATTAGTTATCACAACAAAATATTGACAGTTAATGGCAAGGAAGCAAAACAAACTTTTGTTGAATACACCATGGATGAAAGTTCTGGAAGACCTGTTGTTAAATATAAAGAAAATTTAAATGGAGTAATTCATGATATTTTTGTTCGTCCTGATCTACCGGCAGTAGATTTTGATGTAATAGTACCTGAAGGTAATTATTTTATGATGGGCGACAATCGAGATGACAGCGCAGATAGCCGTTTTTGGGGATTTGTACCAGATAATTATTTAAGGGGAAAAGCATTTTTAGTTTGGATGAGTTGGAATGGCAAAACAGATTCTTTGCGTTGGTCTAAAATTGGAAGATTAATACATTAAGGAAGACATTAATGCAAAAACAACAAGGAATGACCTTAATAGGAATGTTAATGACTATGGCAGTAGTTGTATCAGCTGCTATTGTGGTAATGCGTATTGTTCCTGTTGTAATACAATACTATTCTATCGTTACTTCAATTAAATCATTGGATGAAACCCCTGCTTCCAGTCTAACAGGCGACCCAGCAGCTGACGTTGAGATTTTAAGAAACAGTTTATCAAAACGTTTAGATATAAATGGTTTAAATGATTTAAAGCCAGATGAATTGGTTATCACTCCAGATGGAGCAAATAAATTTAAAATACATTTACAATATAAAGAAACACGTCCCTTAGTGTATAATGTAAGTTTATTATTTGATTTTAATAGAACTATAGAGGTAGTAATCGGTAGTGAAAAATGATTTAGATCAATTATGTAGACGGTTAAACTATCAATTTAAAAATAAAAAATTGCTGAAACAAGCTTTAACTCATTGTAGTGTAGGCAGTAGTAATTATGAGCGTCTTGAATTTTTGGGCGATTCCGTTTTAAGTTTTGTAATTGCAAATGAGCTCTTTTATAAATTTCCTTTACTTACAGAGGGTGAGCTAAGTCGTCTTCGTTCTTTTCTAGTAAAAGGAGAAATGTTAGCCGAAGTCGCTAAAGAATTGGATTTAGGCAATTTTCTTTTTCTTGGCCAAGGTGAGTTAAAAAGCGGTGGATTTCGACGCGCATCTATTTTAGCTGATTCTTTAGAAGCATTATTTGCCGCTATTTTTTTAGATAGCAGTGTTCTTGAGGCTCAAAGAGTTATTTTAACCTTATTTCGTTCTCGGTTAGAGTCTGCAGATTTAAGCTACTTTTTAAAAGATGCAAAAACTCAGTTACAAGAATTTCTACAAGCCAATAAATATGCTTTACCAGAGTATACGCTTAATAAAGTAGAAGGAGATGAGCATGATCAAACCTTCTATGTAACCTGTAGTGTGCAAGGGATTACTAAAATAGCTTATGGTAAAGGCTCTAATAGAAGAAAAGCAGAGCAAATCGCTGCTAAATCTTTATTAGAACAGCTACAGTCTTTGACTTGAAATTCATCTATTACTCCAAGCTACTTGAAAGCTCAAACCATTCCTCTTCAATTTGTTGTAAACTATGATGAGCCGTCATGCGTTTTTTAAGTAAATCATCAAGTTTTATTTTTTTACTTTCTTCATCATATAAGCTGCTATCGCTTAACTGATGATCTAAGTTTTTCAGTTGTTTTTGATATTCATCTATCATTTGTTCTAATTTTTTTAATCTGTTTTGGGTTGCTTTTTTTTCTTTATAGTCATTATTAATTGGTGCTTTTTCTATTGTACCTTTAATTTTTTCCCGAGATTGAAGCCAAGAATGATAGTCTTCTAAATCACCAGAAAAGGCGTGAACTTTTTTCTGGTACACCAAATAAAAATCATCTACTGAAGTTTTTAAAAGATGGCGATCATGAGAAATAAGGACTAAAGCTCCATCATAGCTTTGTAGGGCTAATTCAACCGCTGAACGCATGCCTAAGTCGAGGTGGTTAGTAGGTTCATCTAATAATAAAAGATTGGGTTTTTGCCATACTAACTTAGCTAAAGCTAAACGTGCTTTTTCACCGCCAGAAAAATGATGAATAGGTTGAAGAGCCATGTCGCCAATAAAATTAAATCCCCCCAAAAAATCTCGAATATCTTGCTCGCGAGCTTCTATCGATAAAGCTTGAATAGTATCAACTGGACTTAAATTACAATCTAATTGTTCTAATTGATGCTGTGCATAATAGGCAATTTTTAAATGAGGAGAGTGATGGATAGTTCCCTCCAGAGCAGATAAAGAGCCGGTTAAGGTTTTTATTAAAGTAGATTTTCCTTCACCATTAGGGCCTAATAAAGCAATACGATCTCCTGAATTAATAGTTAAATTAATTCGTTTTAGAGTAGGGGCATGGTCATTATAGCCTGCATTAACTAAAGTGCACTGAATTAAAGGATTACTTGCGCGTGAACAGTCAAAAAACTCAAATGAAAAAGGAGAGTCTGCTTGTGCAGCAGCGATAATTTCCATTTTCTCAATCGCTTTAACTCGGCTTTGAGCTTGTTTTGCTTTCGTTGCTTTAGCTTTAAAACGAGTAACAAAAGCCATCATGTGTGTAATTTTAGCTTGTTGTCGCTCATGCATAATTTGCTGTAAAGCTAATTGTTGAGCATGGGTTTTTTCAAACGTGGAGTAATTGCCTGAATATAAATTTAGTTGCTTATATTCAACATGAACAATGTGAGTAACGAAGGCATCAAGGAACTCTCTATCATGAGAAATAAGAATAATAGTGCTTGGACTTTGTTTTAAATAACGCTCTAGCCAAAAAATAGCTTCCATATCAAGATGGTTTGTTGGTTCATCAAGTAAGAGTAATTGTGCAGGCTTCATTAAACATCGAGCCAAACTTAAACGCATACGCCAGCCACCAGAAAAACTATTAACAGAATTTTGTTGTTGAAGGCTTGAAAAACCAAGACCTGACATAATGCTTGCTGCTTTTGCTGGCTTGCTATAACCTCCTGATTGAGTTAATAGCTCATGACATAATATAACTTCTGCATCGTCTTCTTCTTGTTCTGCTCTCTTTAATCGATTAAGTAATTGGACATATTCCTCATCGCCTTCTAAAACAAAATCAATAGCTTTTTCATTACTATCGGGTAATTGCTGAGATAGGTGACTAATGCTTAATTGAGGATTAATTAAAAATTCCCCTGTATCTGCAGTTATTTTTCTTAAAATAAAATCAAATAATGTTGATTTTCCACAACCATTATGACCTATAAGACCAATTTTTTGTTTCTCATAAAGACTGATATTGGCTTTATCAAGAAGTATTTTATTACCTCGAGAAAGAGTAATTTGACGCAAACTAAGCATAAATAAATCATCAAAGATAAAAAGAGTTAGTATATACCCAATTTCCTTCAAAATGCTATTTTTGGCCTATTGCTGCAGGGCAAACTCATGCTATGAAAATTTCACGCAAACTGTCGTCATTGCGAACGAAGTATGATTTTGCCCTGTTATCGCTGGGTACGATTTGAAATATGATATACCTTCCACAAACGAATTTTAGGATTTGATGCTATTGCT
The DNA here is from genome assembly GCA_945952115.1 of uncultured Legionella sp. GTDB lineage: Bacteria > Pseudomonadota > Gammaproteobacteria > Legionellales > Legionellaceae > Legionella. Next base: position 12,177 of record CAMFHA010000033.1, read on the forward strand.
TTTTTCGTTTAGGCTACGTTTAAAAACTCGCAATAGAGTAGACTATTACTCGCTTTTAAACGTAGCCTAAACAAAAAAATCAAGTCGCCTAAAACCCTAAAACTCATTCGTGAAAGGTATATTTCAAATAGCGAACAAATCAAATCGTCTAAAAGCTAGGATTGTGAAAAAACTTGGATATCTCCTATCTTGGTTTAAATTTTATCTGTTTGGATAATTCTTTTTTTGCGTGCGGATTGATAGCGTGCTTGTTTTTCAATATCAATATAGCGATCGGTGGTTGCACTAGAACTATGGCCTGCGTCGTCGCGGACATGTTCACGTGGACGTATTTTTACATCTTCTGAAATTCCCGTATGTCGCAACCAATGTACTGTTGCAGCACTTAAGGAATCAGCTTCTTCATTCAAACCTTTTTTGCGCAATTCTTGTTCAGCAAGATCAAAGCATCCTTGGACAAGACGACGTAATGGGGCGGTGTCACTCATTGGGCCATTGCCGCGAATTTTAGGAATAAGAGGTGAATTATCCGCAGGAGAAGGTAGTGGCGTTAATCCTAAAAAAAGACGCCAACGAATTAAACTGTCAAGCATTGCATCACTCACAGCAATTTGACGTTCTTTATTTCCTTTCCCTACTGTTGTAAACCACCAATGCCCATTACTGTCTTTAGAAAAGTCATTCATGCTCGGTATCCAACGTTCACTTGCAGCTAATTCAGAAATTCTTAAGTACATCCCAAATAGTAAACTCAATATAAAACGCGTACGCTCATGTTGTTTAGGTGCTTCTTTCGCTAAATGTTCGGCTACATTAATTACAGTTTCCCATTGCATCAGGCTTAAACGACGAATAGGCGTGTTTTGTTGACGTTTACGAATAAATTTACTTTTTTGCCGAATTAAGGCAATAGGGTTAGATACTAGGTATTCTTCAGCAATAAGAAAATTAAAAAAAGTGCTTAAAATGGCAAAAATTTCTTGTATAGCACCTTGAGACAGAGCAAATTGTTCAACACTGGCAATTTGTCCTTTTTTAACAGCTGTTTTACTTAAGGTAACCACAAAGGGGCGCCATTCTTCATTAGGTACGCGTCGACCTTGTTGATCAATATAACGAGGCACTTTTTTAAGGCTGATCCAATTTTTAGGTGGATTTTGACAAAAATGAAGATATTGCTCTATATCGTCTCGTTTTAAATATTCTAAGCAGGTGTTTTTTATTAACCAAGTCCATTGTAATAAACGCTCTGTTTCGCGACGATAACTATTAAAAGTACCTTGGCTTCCTGTATAGCTTTTTAAGAAAGTTAAGCTGTAATTAAAATCATTGCGTAGCTGTTCATTAGGAAGTACTACATGTTCATGATTTTTATGTAAATGATTTAAATTATCAAAAAGGGGTAAAAGTTTATATTTCATTTATTTATCAATTTGAATGTAAATAAATTCATTTTAATTAAAAATTACGAAGCTTTAAATAAAAATTAAAATTTAATCGATTTAAGTTCTTGACCTTAGACAAAACCCCTAGTATTATCTCGGCTCTGTCCTTGGGACGGATGACGGGGTGTAGCGCAGTCTGGTAGCGCGTCTGCTTTGGGAGCAGAATGTCGGGGGTTCGAATCCCTCCTCCCCGACCAACTATGCGTCCGTAGCTCATCTGGATAGAGCATCGGCCTTCTAAGCCGAGGGTAGCAGGTTCGAATCCTGCCGGGCGTGCCAGCTCTTGTGCAGTGATAAGATTTTATGGTGAGCGTAGCTCAGTTGGTAGAGCCCCGGGTTGTGATCCCGGTTGTCGTGGGTTCGAGTCCCATCGTTCACCCCATAATAAAAAATTGGCAAGCGTTCATCACATGTTGAATGCTTTAGTACAAAAGAAGATTTGCGTGTAGATTAAACGATACCGTTTAAGATGCGCCAAAAATATAGTTTTTGGTGAGCGTAGTGAGTAGTTACAAAAATTGTATTCTAGCGCTAAAGATTTCATCTAGGTCTTTACAAGAATACAGTACTGATTGATAATCCAACCTGATTGCGAAAGTGGCGGAATTGGTAGACGCACTGGATTTAGGTTCCAGCGGGGCAACCCGTGAGAGTTCGAGTCTCTCCTTTCGCACCATTTCATTGATAAATTCCAAGAGGTGAATGAATGCAAGTTTCTGTTGAGACCTTAAACGGTTTGGAACGCAAGGTAACGGTGTCTGTACCTACAGAGAAAATTGAGGAAGAAGTGAGCCTACGTCTCAAAAATCTTACTCATAAAGCTAAAATAGATGGATTTCGTCCTGGAAAAGTTCCTTTAGATTTAGTTAAAAAACGCTATTCAAATAGTGTTCGTGAAGAAGTTGCTCGTGAGATGGTGCAATCAACTTTATATGAAGCATTACAGAACAAAGAATTAATCCCTGCAGGTTATCCTTTTGTTGAGCCTGAGCAAATAGAAGCAGGTAAAGACTTTAAATATACTGCTACTTTCGAAATATTCCCAGTTTTTGAGATAATAGAGCTTAATCAAGCAGCCGTTGAACTTACTCAATCAGATGTGACTGATGATGATGTAAAATCAATGCTTGAAAAATTACGTGAGCAAAACAAAGAATGGGAAGAAGTATCTCGAGCAGTTAAAAAAGGCGATAAAGTAAAAATTGATTTTGAAGGATTTATAGAAGATAAAGCATTTGATGGCGGAAGTGCGAATGATCATGAATTAGTAATTGGTTCTGGTTCAATGATCCCTGGTTTTGAAGAAGGTATTATTGATGCAGAGAAAGATAAATCTTTTGATATTAAGGTCACCTTCCCTGAAAATTATGGTCATGAGAGTTTAGCTGGTAAAGACGCTGTATTTAAAATTACTGTCCATCAGGTGATGGAAGGTAAATTGCCTGAACTTGATGAGGCTTTTGCTGAGAAATTCAATATTAAAGACGGTGGAATAGATGCATTAACCAAGGATATTAAAGGAAACATGGTTCGTGAGCTAGAGCGTCGTATTGGGGTAATGAATAGAGAAAAATTATTTAATGCATTAATGGAAATTAATAAAATTGATTTACCAAAAGCATTAATAGATAAAGAAATTGAACATCTAAAACATGATATGTACCATCGTATTTTTGGTCATGAGCATCATGATAATGAACAAATTCCTGATTTCCCACGTGAATTATTTGAAGAACAAGCTAAACGTCGTGTTCATTTAGGACTACTTTTCTCTGAGTATGTGAAAAAGCATCAATTAATTGCTGAAAAAGAGAAAATTGATGCTATGATTGATAAATTTGCTAGTGCTTATGAACGTCCTGAAGAATTACGTGCTTGGTATCAAAGCAGTAAAGAACATATAGCTGAAATTGAAGCTTTAGTAATGGAAGAAGTTGTTGCGGATAAAATTGCTGCTGATGCAAAAATTAGCTATAAGAAAATGGATTATGATTCAGTAATGAATCCACCAAAACAAGGTACTGAAGATAAAGGAGAGTAAAGTATGCCGGGCTATTCAGATAATATCATTCGCAATGCCAGTGGTTTAGTGCCTATGGTTATTGAGCAAACTTCACGTGGAGAGCGCTCATATGATATTTATTCACGTTTATTAAAAGAACGGATTATCTTTCTTTTAGGTGAAGTTGAAGATCATATGGCTAATTTAGTAGTCGCTCAATTGTTGTTTCTTGAATCTGAAAATCCTGAGAAAGATATTTCTCTGTATATTAATTCTCCAGGTGGTGTTGTGACTGCTGGTCTCGCAATCTACGATACTATGCAATTTATTAAACCTCATGTGAGCACTTTGTGTATTGGGCAAGCAGCAAGTGCTGCTGCCTTACTACTTTGCGCTGGTGCTGAAGGTAAACGCTTTTGTTTACCTAATTCTCGAGTCATGATTCATCAACCTCTAGGAGGCTATAGAGGGCAAGCAACAGATATTGAAATTCATGCTCGTGAAACCTTAACAATTAGAGAGCGTTTGAATGCCATTATGGCAAAACATACTAAAAAAACTCCTGAACAAATTATGCGTGATACTGAACGGGATAATTTTATGAGCGCTACTCAAGCTGTAGAGTATGGTTTAGTAGATCAAGTAATTTATGACAGAGATTTAACAACTAAGAGTTCAGACTAATCAAACAATTTATAAACTCGATCCTAAAAGGATTGAGTTTATTTAATAAATTGGCCTATCTTTTTTGATGAACTAAAATTTTACATCTATATTACTTATTAGTGATTGTTGTAAGAAGGGGTTTGGTTATGAGTAAATCCGGTAGCGGAAGCGGAGATAAAGTTCTATATTGCTCTTTTTGTGGCAAGAGCCAACATGAAGTAAAAAAATTAATTGCAGGTCCTTCAGTATTTGTTTGTGATGAATGTGTTGAGCTATGCAATGATATCATTCGTGAAGAAACTCAAGAAGTCCATGAAGAGTCAGAAGCACATTTGCCTAAACCAAAAGAAATTTCAGCTTTTCTTGATGAATATGTTATTGGTCAAGCGCACGCTAAAAAAGTATTATCAGTTGCCGTATATAATCATTATAAACGTTTACAACATAAAAGTGATGATGGCGTTGAATTAGGTAAAAGTAATATTTTATTAATCGGTCCGACTGGAAGTGGTAAAACACTTTTGGCTCAAACCCTAGCACGCATTTTAAATGTGCCTTTTGCTATGGCTGATGCAACCACCTTAACTGAGGCTGGTTATGTTGGCGAAGACGTAGAAAATATAATTCAAAAATTATTGCAAAAATGTGATTATGATGTAGATAAAGCACAGCAAGGCATTGTGTACATCGATGAAATTGATAAAATTTCTCGTAAATCTGATAATCCTTCAATAACACGAGATGTTTCCGGTGAAGGTGTTCAGCAAGCTTTATTAAAGCTCATCGAAGGGACTATTGCTTCTGTTCCTCCACAAGGGGGCAGAAAACATCCGCAGCAAGAATTTTTACAGGTAGATACCTCTAATATTCTATTTATTTGCGGTGGAGCTTTTGCTGGATTAGAAAAAGTCATTCGTGAGCGCAATGATCAATCAAGTATTGGTTTTTCAGCTCAATTAAAAAATAAGAAAAACTCCAGTGAAGAAGCATCTAAAATATTAGCTCAAATGGAATCAGATGATCTCGTTAAATTTGGTTTAATTCCAGAGTTTGTCGGTCGTTTACCTGTTGTTGCTACTTTACAAGAATTAGATGAGACTGCATTAATCGACATTTTAACAAATCCTAAAAATGCACTTACAAAGCAATTTATGTCTTTATTCAAAATGGAAAGTGTTGAATTAGAATTTAGACAAGAAGCTTTAGTTGCTATTGCCAAAAAAGCCTTAGCTCGAAAAATGGGCGCTCGGGGCTTAAGATCTATACTTGAAAATATTCTTTTAGACACCATGTATGATTTACCTTCTTTAGGGGATGTAAATAAGGTTATTATAGATGAGAGCGTAGTGAATAATTTATCTAAACCTATTCTTATTTATGAGCAAGATGAGATAAAGAGTGCTTCTGGCTCTGCTGAATAAGTATTTGAGATTATTAATCACTGATATCTAGCGAAGACGTCATTTACATTTGTGCGGAAAAAAGCTTTTATTAAATAAGGGTCATTATGTCTACTGAAAATGAAATTGTACCGCAAGAAGCGGTATCGATGTCTCATGTGCCTGTATTACCATTAAGAGATGTAGTTGTATACCCTCATATGGTTATCCCTTTATTTGTTGGTCGAGGTAAATCAATCAAAGCATTAGAAGCCGCAATGCTTGATAACAAACAAATTTTCTTAGTTGCTCAACGAAAATCATCTAATGATGATCCATCACCTCAAGATATTTATGAAGTGGGTACTTTATCTAGTGTTTTACAATTATTAAAACTCCCCGATGGTACAGTTAAAGTATTAGTGGAAGGGGAGCAACGTGCTAAAGCTAAAGAATATCATTTAGAAAAAGATTATCTTGAAGCAAACTTAGAACCTATTAGTGATATTAATGAAGCATTAAAAGATCAAGAAATAGGCATTTTAATGCGATCTTTAATGTCGCAATTTGAGCAATATATTAAGCTCAATAAAAAAATTCCACCAGAAGTATTATCTCCTTTAGCAGGAATTGAAGAACCAGGTCGCCTGGCAGATACTATTTCTGCTCATCTCACGCTTAAAGTAGATGATAAACAAGAACTATTAGAAATTCCTGATGTCGGAACTCGCTTAGAACGTTTAATGGCAGCTATAGAGGGCGAAATAGATTTATTACATGTAGAAAAAAGAGTGCGTGGACGTGTAAAACGTCAAATGGAAAAAAGCCAACGTGAATATTATTTAAATGAACAAATGAAGGCTATCCAAAAAGAATTAGGAGAGTTAGGCGAAGAGGGCAGTGAAATTGATCAACTTGAAGCCTCGATCAATAAAGCAGGTATGCCTAAAGAAGCAAAAGAAAAAGCATTATCCGAATTACATAAATTAAAAATGATGTCACCTATGTCTGCTGAGGCGACTGTAATTCGTAATTATTTGGATTGGATGCTTTTGGTGCCTTGGAAAAAACGCAATAAAATTCAATTTGATTTATTAAAAGCAGAAAAGTTATTAGATAAAGAACATCATGGTTTAGAGCAAGTTAAAGAGCGGATTATTGAGTATTTAGCCGTACAACAACGAGTTAAACGTTTAAAAGGACCAATATTATGTTTAGTAGGTCCTCCTGGAGTAGGTAAAACTTCTTTAGGTCAATCGATTGCTAATGCCACAGGTCGTACATTCATTCGTATAGCCCTTGGTGGTGTGCGGGATGAAGCAGAAATTAGAGGTCATCGTAGAACTTATATTGGTTCAATGCCGGGTAAAATTATTCAAAAACTTTGTAAAGCTGGTGTAAAAAACCCGCTTATTATGCTTGATGAAGTAGATAAAATGGCGATGGATTTTCGTGGTGATCCTGCTGCTGCTTTATTAGAAGTATTAGATCCTGAGCAAAATCATACTTTTAGTGATCACTATCTAGAAGTTGATTATGACTTAAGCGATGTTATGTTTATTGCAACTGCAAATTCCTTAGAAATACCTGCACCTTTGTTAGATAGAATGGAAGTTATTCGCTTGGCAGGATATACAGAAGATGAAAAAGTAAGCATTGCAGAAAAATATCTTGTTCCTAAACAAATTGTTCTTAATGGTTTAACTAATAAAGAAATAACCATTAGTGAAGGCGCTGTAAGAGATATTATTCGCTATTATACTCGTGAAGCAGGCGTACGGAATTTAGAGCGTGATATTGCTAATATTTGTAGAAAAGTAGTTAAAGAAATTCTCTCAAGTAAGAAAGTTAAAAAAATGAATATTACTGTGAGCAATCTTGAAAAATATCTCGGCGTCAAAAAGTTCCGGTATGGTCTAGCAGAAGAGTATGATCAAGTTGGGCAAGTTACGGGCTTAGCTTGGACTAGTGTGGGTGGTGAATTACTTACTATTGAAGCCTCGATAATGCCTGGAAAAGGTAAGGTAACTCATACTGGGCAGTTAGGCGCCGTTATGCAAGAATCTATTCATGCTGCGATGACTGTAGTTCGAAGTCGGGCAGATAAATTAGGTTTAACAGCTGATTTTTATGATACTCACGATTTCCATGTTCATGTTCCTGAAGGAGCAACGCCTAAAGATGGACCTAGTGCCGGTATTGGTATGTGTACTGTATTGGTATCGATAGTAACTCAAATACCTGTAAAAGCTGATGTTGCAATGACAGGAGAAATTACTTTAAGAGGACAGGTTCTTCCTATTGGTGGCTTAAAAGAAAAACTTTTGGCCGCGCATCGAGGTGGAATTAAACAGGTTATTATTCCAGATGAAAATGTAAAAGATCTTGAAGAAATACCTGATAATGTATTGCGTAAAATTAAAATTCATCCAGTAAAGACAATAGAGCAAGTTTTAGAGATTGCTTTACAGCGTAGTCCTTGGGTAAATGGTTCAGAAAATAAACAAGATGCTGCTATTGTTGGTAAAAAATCGAAAAAAATTAAAAATAATGATTTACATACCCATTAAGAAAAGGTATATTTCCTTCCGTTGACCCGCTGTAGGCGGGCAATCGCAAGGATGTGCAAGTACTTGACTGGAGCAGTTCAATCTGTTTAAATCAGCTCTGGATAAGGATGATTAACAGTAAAGGGGAAATAATGAATAAGAGTGAATTAGTTGATGCTATGGCAAGCGGTGCTGGTTTAACTAAAGCAGACGCAAGCAGAGTTCTTGAAACTTTTATGGCTACTGTTACAGATGCCCTAAAAAAAGGCGATCAAGTTGTAATACCTGGATTTGGTTCTTTCTCTACAGGTAATCGCTCTGCAAGAACTGGTAGAAATCCACAGACTGGAAAAGTAATACAAATTAAAGCATCAAGAGTAGCTAAATTCAAACCTGGTAAGAATTTAAAAGAAGCTGTACAAGAAGCTTAAGGATATTGGGTGCTTAGCTCAGCTGGGAGAGCATCGCCCTTACAAGGCGAGGGTCGTAGGTTCGATCCCTACAGCACCCACCAAAAATTGGAGTGGTAGTTCAGTTGGTTAGAATACCGGCCTGTCACGCCGGGGGTCGCGGGTTCGAGCCCCGTCCACTCCGCCATGATTAACGCACCGAAAGGTGCGTTTCTATTTATGTATAAAGTAGGAACTGTTGATAACTTATATAGCATTTCCCACAAAGTTTTAAGCAAGACGCATTTGAATGAGGCGAAGGAATATAGGACAGTACATGACTGAAGCCAATTGAGAATGCAATGAAGTATAAAGTTTAGTGAAAAATGCTATAATAGGCATCTTGCGATAAAAAAAACACAGTTTATGCAAGAAATCTAATGTTGTCACTAAATTAGAGAGTCATCGGGTGCTTAGCTCAGCTGGGAGAGCATCGCCCTTACAAGGCGAGGGTCGTAGGTTCGATCCCTACAGCACCCACCAAAAATTGGAGTGGTAGTTCAGTTGGTTAGAATACCGGCCTGTCACGCCGGGGGTCGCGGGTTCGAGCCCCGTCCACTCCGCCACTTAAGTAATAATCTTCAAATTTGACTACATTAATTCATTAAACTTCCTTCGTTACTGGTATAGCATTTCCCACTAAGCTTTATACTTCGTTGCATTCTCACTCGGCTTCAGTCATGTACTAGTGTACATTCCTCCGCCTCATTCAAATGCGCTTCGTCTAAAACTTAGTGGAAAATGCTATAGTTTTGAGAAAAGACTATTCTCTGCTCGACGAGCTATAACCGTTAAGTTAATAAAAACTCATGTTTTCGTCGTCTTCTGGCTTGACCGGAAGATTCAGGCTTTTCTTGAGTATGATTCTTTATTAAGTTAGAATACTCACGTATTTTAAGACACTTAACAAACATGGATCATGTAACATGCTGCAGAAGTTAAACGAACGCATTCAAGGGGTTGTAGCTTGGCTGGTAATAATACTAATCGCTACTACTTTTACTCTTTTTGGTGTGGATTATTATTTACAAACTCATCAAACTAGTAATGCCAAAGTCATAGTTAATGATCAACCTCTATCTAATCAAGCTTTTGAAGTCAATTATCGTCGTGCTCGTGCACAAGAAGATATTGCTCAAATGACATCCGCAGATGAAAAAAATTTACAAAATCAAGTTTTAGAGCAAATGATTGCTAATGAAGTAACAGTGCAAGCAGCGCGGCGTTATGGTTTTGAAGTCAGCACAGAACAAGCTAATGCGGCTATTGTTAAAATTGCTCAATTTCAAGAAGATGGACATTTTTCTAGCGAACGCTATCAACAGGCATTAAATGCTGCTTTATTTACTCCAGAAAGTTTTCAAAATGAAGTACGCCAGGGAATGCTACTTAATCAACAACGTTTTGCGTTCATTGGAAGCTCATTTGCGCTTCCTGCTGAAATTGAACGCTTTGTGCGTTTGTATATGCAAACACGAGACTATGAGTATTTAACTATTCCAATAAATGATTTAGAAAAGGAAAGTACAATATCAGCAAATGAGGTAGGTAAATATTATAAAGAGCATCAAAAAGAGTTTATATCCCCTGAGCAAGTTAGTGTGGATTATGTCATTTTATCAACGCGTGCTTTGCGGTCAAAAATAAAAATTTCTGAAGAAGATATCAATCATTTTTATAATGAAAATCAAAATAATTATTTAACACCAGCACAATGGAAGGTTGCTCATATTTTGTTTGCTGTACCAGAAAATGCTTCTCTAGAAGAGAAAGAGGACATCAAAAAGAAAGCGGATGATGCTTATTCACAACTTCAAAAAAACCCTGATGATTTTTCTAAGTTATTATCGCTCTCTGATGATAAATTATCTTTGCCTGAGCAAGGAGTTCTCCCATGGATAGTTGCCGGACAAAGTGAATACAGCACCTTATTATCTCCTTTAACTCAAAAGGGCGAGATTTCAACACCTATAGAAACAAAACATGGTTATGAAATTTTTAAATTAATTGATTATAAGCCTGTAACTAAGCGAAGCCTAGCTGAAGTAAAATCTACTATTGAAGAACAATTGGCTGCTGATATGGTGCAAACTCAGTATGCTCAAGCGCTTGAACAGCTTACGGATCTCAGTTATCAAACACCGGATTCCTTAACACCTGTTGCAGAGGCCTTGGGCTTAAAAATACAGCAATCTCAACCTTTTTCCCGTTTAGGCGGTTCAGAAGATGATATTAGTAAAAATAAACAGCTTGTGAATGCGGCCTTTAGCCATGATGTAATGGATTTAGGAAATAATAGTGAACCGCTTCAACTAGATAATGATTCAGTAGTTGTTTTACGCGTAAAAGATCATATTGCAACTAAAGAGCTTCCTTTAGAAAAAGTTCAAGAACAAATTAAACAACTTTTATCTAAAAAAGAAGCTGAGAATAAAGCAAAAGAAATTGGTTCTGCTTTATTAGCTCCCATTGAAAATCAAAAGCAATTAGATTTAATCGCTAGCCATCAATTAAAATGGATCTCCGTAGAAAAAGCCTCTAGAGATAGTGAAACAAATGCTCAAATTAATGATTTGGCTTTTAATCTTTTGCAACCTGAAAGTCGCGATGGAGTTGCTTTAGAAAATGGAGATTACGTAGTAGTAAGACTTAAGCATATCCATGATGGAATATTAAGTGAACTAGATAAAGAACAAAAAGATAGTTTAATTCAGCAAATTGAAACGAGCTATGGAATGATGGATTATGATTTATATGTTCATAACTTAATTAACCATGCTCAAGTAGAAAGGCACTAAATCATCTCTAATCATTTTCAAAATATAGCTTATTGAATGGTTAGGGGTATGTAACATTGCCCATTAAGTTTTAGACGAGGTGCATTTGAATGAAGCGAAATCAGTACATGACTGAAGCCAAGCGAGAATGCAACGAAGTATAACGCTTAGTGAGAAACGCTATACACGTTCATGATGTATAAGCGCTATGCTATACTCGCGAAGGGTTATTTGCCCTATTAAATTAAGGGTAACCGTTCATGCAATGGCGTCAACTTAAGAAAGTCTTCTTTCTAACTCTCACTGCCATTAAGGAAAAGCCATGTTTTCGTCGTTTTCCGGCTTGACCTTGACTCTTAGTTACAAATATATAATTTTGGTAAAAAGCGATATTTGGTGAACTGTGCACAAGAGGCGTAACCATTTGCGGGGTATGTTATTTATGAAGAGAAAACAAAAAAATGCCGTCATTGAGAACAAAGTGAGGCAACTAAGAACAGGTCTTTAACGAAGTATCGTTCTGGGTTGCTTCACCAAGGCTCTCAATGACGAAATATACATCCTTCTTGAACGGTTACCAAGAAACAGGGTTTGACACCGGAGGATATATGATTTCAGTAAGAGCCTGGAGCTTTCTGTAAATCACTAGCTCTCAAGATATTACACATGTTTTAGATAATGATAATGTATCCTCCCCATCTTGCTCAGGTTCAATAGGATCAAGTCCATGAAGATAATCGCTAAGGAAGCCTAACCTATGTGAATAACGCCTAGGCGGAGAAGGAGGTTGTTGAGTAGGGAGCTTGCTCTGATTTTGATTTCTATCTTGTTTGGCTTTTTCAGGCAAAGGTTCGAATGATGCGTTTGTATTTGAATTTACTTTTAATATATCAGTTGTAGAATTATGCAGGCGTTGTAAATATAATTTTATTAATTTTTTTGTATCACTATGGTCATTTGGATAATATTGTTTTATCCATTCCTCATTGTTTTTCTTCCATTCTTTAAAATCATTAGCTGCTGTAGATTTGAAACCATTAAAGTCACTTTCATTCCACCATAAACTATCTTCTAAGCCGGCGTCACGATAGTCAGCAACAGTAGGAACTAAAACTATAAAAGCTGTATGATGGAAACTTACTTTTTTGCTTTTCTTTTTTGGAGAGTCTTCTGAGAACATGTTAAAAACATTTGAATTTTAAAAGAAATATTCTATCATAATTTGATTAAAAAAAACCATAATGGGCTATATTCTTTCAGTAAGCTTTAATTTATATTTTAAACAAAGAGTTACTATGTCTTCAGGTGTTCGGGCAATGCAATTCGGGCTAAATTGCTGTAATATTTTTTCTGAGTTAAATCCCCAAGTGACTGCCATAGAATAGATCTGAGATTGATTGGCTGCATCAATATCTCTAGTTTCATCACCGATATAGAAGGCATGCTCTATTTTTTTTGTTTTCAAAATTTTCTTTAAAATTCGTTTTTTACCAAAATAGGAAGAACCAGCATGAATAAAATCAAAGTAATGATGCATGTTTTGGTGCTTCAGCCAAGAAAGAACATTTTCTTCAGAGTTTGAACTTACAATACCTAGAGAAAATCCTTGATTAAAGAGTTCTTGCACTACATGAGGAATATTCTTAAAAGGAGCTAGTTGAAGAATATTTTCATGCAATGATTTTCTTGCCTTATAAAGAATTCTTGGCATTTTATAAAAAGGAATATGAAATAAAGCAATTAGCTTTTTTGAGTTTAAATGCCGCAACTCTTCAATATGCTCCCAATCTATTTTTTGAAATTGATGTTCTTCAGCTAAATGATTAAATTGTGTGACCACACAATTAAAGCTGTCTATTAAGGTGCCATCGAAGTCGAAGATTAAGTGCATAAATATTTAAATTAGAGGTGTTTATATTATCATAGTAAAGATTTTTAATTTATAATAGGTCAAAAATGCTCATCTTAGGAATTATTTTGACCTTAGTGTATAGATATGCGGATTTAAATAAATTTCCACAAATTAGAAAACTAGACTCTAAACATCTTAGTTTAGGTGATCTTCATGGTAACGCTTTAAAACTTATTTATATTTTAATTGAAGAAGGTATTTTAGAGCTTAATGATGAGGAATATAAGCATTTAGCCACTATTTATCATACAGCTACAGATGAGCTTACCGCAGAACAATTAAATACTTTCAAAAGTATTATTGCTCAAGCAAAAGTGAATAAAGACAAAGCTATAACTCTTATTGGTGATGAGTTAGCAGATCGAGGAAGTAATGATTATTTTACATTATTAGTGTTAAAAAAATTACATGACTCTAAGATTAGTTGGAATGTTTTGCTCTCAAATCATAGTGCTGAATTTATTAAAGATTATGAAAGGGAGCACTTTACAGGCAAGACTCGTTTAAATTCAGGTTTTAGTCAATCTTTAACTAACATGCACTCTTTAATTGCTAAAGGATTAATTAAAGAAGAAGAAGTTAGAGCTATTGTTGAAGACTGCTATATCCCTAAAACAAAAGCTATCAGTTATACGGTATCATCAGAAGGTGAGCTTACTTTATTTACTCATGCGCCAGTGGGCTTAGAAACTGTACAAGGTTTAGCAAATAAATTTAATATTCCTTACAAGGACGAATCAATTAAAGAGCTTATCCAAACAATCGATAAAATTAATCAAAAGGTTGAATATCATTTTCGCAATAAAGAGTTGGGTCAATTAATTCAGAGTGAAGGTCATGCTTCTTCTTCTAGACCAATAAATCCCAAAAAACGCCCATTAAAACGTTTATTTTGGAATAGGGTAGTGGGAGAGGAGCTTGTAACAGAAACAAGTACAGGAATTAAAGTAAAATTTGTTCATGGTCATATTGGAGATGGTCAACTCTTAAAGTTAGGACAGCTCTTGCTATCGCATGAGAATTTAGATAATTTGTGGGGGAAAACTCCAGAGTGGTTTAAAACAGCCCGTTATCATTGTCTTGATGAGGATGGGGAAGTACAAAAGATTAGCATTGTAGAGCATTTTACTCGACACTCTCATGATTTAACCTCAATAAAGCTTATTAATTTTTTATGGGATTTAAAGTCAGCTCATCAACAATTTAGAGTTTTATGTGAACATCTTAAAAAAAAGACTGATACATTAATTACGAAGGGTACTAAAGAAGAGCCTCTATTTAATGTTCGATACCAAAAAGTAGCTGTTGCTGCTCAAAAATTACATCACGATCTTTTGAAAGCCGAAGAGACATTTTTTAGTCAAACTCCAAGCAAAGAAAGTATTAATGATTTTGCTCAGTCAATACAAAGCTCAGTCAAAACTGCTAATACAGAATTTATTAAGCATAGAGGAATATGGTATGGAGAAGGAAATTCTTTAGTCAATTTTCTTAAGGGAGTATTGCAAATTATTGAAAATATCCTTTTATTTATACCTAATCAAATTAACAAAATACTAGGATATTCTAGTTATTCCTTTCTTAAAAAGCCTGCTACAAAATCTAGTGAACAGCTTACTATTTTTGAGAAAGATTTTAATTATTTAATAAAAGAAATTGAAACCAAAGTTTTCTCTGAAAAGGAAGAACAGGCAGAAGATGAAGAAGAGGAAATCAATTTTTCTTCATCTTATTATTTTAGAGAGCCTACATGCTGAGTAAACGATTACTAGATTCACTCTGATTTTAATGAAATAGAGTTGTCGTATAATTTAAAATTATTTTTTCCTTGTTTTTTTACATAATACATAGCGGCATCTGCTTTCTCAATTAACATGCACTTATCTTTGGGGAAGAGTGAAATGCCAATACTTAAAGTAATGTGAAGCATTTTGTTGTTAACTAACAATTCTTTTAAAAAACTGCGTATTATTTTTTTGATTATTTTAACAACTTCAGCTTCATTAGAAATTAATAAAATTAAACCAAACTCATCACCTCCTAACCGGGCTAATGTATCGCTCTCACGAAGAGCAGATTGAAGACACTTTACTACAGCACAAAAGAGTAAATCACCCATTGAATGTCCATAAACGTCATTAATTTGTTTGAAGTTATCAATATCTAAAAAACAAACTGCTACCTGTTTTTTTTGTCTTTTAGCAAGCAATATCGCTTGAGTTAAACGATCTTCAAAAAGTGGACGATTAATTAATTCTGTTAAAGCATCATGTTCGGCTAAATGTTTTAATTTTTCTTCTACCAATTTTTGTTGAGTGATATCTCGTGCTATTACCGAGGCGCCAACTACTTCATTCTTAAAATTTTTTACAGGTGCAATGGTGACAGAAATAGGAATAATATGACCATCTTTATGCATTCTTAATGTTTCATAATGCTTAATATGCTGATTTGAAACAATTTTTTGCATAATATTTCGAAACTCTCTGTATCTATTTTGGGGAAATAATATTTTTATATTTAAACCAATAATTTCTTTCTCAGTATAGCCATAAAGATGTTCAGCGGCTTTATTCCAACTTAGTATGGTTCCTTCTAAATTTTTTCCAATAATTGCTTCATCAGAAAATTCCACAAGAGTAGAGAGCGTAGCTCGAGCTTCCTCTATTTTTTTCCGTTCAGTTATATCATGCTCAATGGCAGCAAAATACTTGATCTGTCCTTTATTATTTTTAATGGGAATAATGGTAAAGTTGAGCCAATACTCTGATTGATCTTTGGCATAATTCAACAGCTCTACATGGATGGCTTCTTTTTTTTCCAAAGCTACACGAATTTGTCGTAAGGTATTTTTGTCTGTTTTTTCTCCTTGTAATACTCTAGGCGTTTTACCTAAAACCTCTTCTTTAGTATAGCCAGTAAGTGCTGTAAACGCTAGCACAGGTTTAATCCGTTCATGCTGAGGAGGCGCGTTAGCGCCGTCTCGAAGCA
>CAMFHA010000034.1 GCA_945952115.1 uncultured Legionella sp.
TCAATTATGATGCGTATGCTACTTTGTTATAGATACTTAATGAGGTCTGCTTATAGGCCCAGGACTTGGGTCAAATTCTTATGAATTTGGAGAGAATGCACAAGAACTATTATCACTCTCAGAAGAAGATGCTAAAAAAGTCCTCACACCGATTTATGATACCGAGAATAAAAAAAAATACCTTATTAATATTAAGCAGTTAGTATGTGCACGATTAAAAGATAAGCTAAGCCCAGAAAATATTCATGACATAGAAATAGATACAATGGGTTTTGATCTTTACGATGAAATTTTAGAGAATAATGAGCCTATTTTAAAGCGAAAAATTACTATTAATTTTGAAGAATTAAATAAAAATGGCCCTTTATTTTTTGGTGCTAGACGAACTATTATGCAGCAAGCTTCTGATTTAATGGAAAAAAATTCAGGTGCGTTTAGTAAAGTAGGTCGCCATGGTGCCGGGTTTTATTTAAATTAAAATGGCTAATAAAAAATAGGTTAATAAGGACTCTCTGAATTAATGCTATAGTTAATTAAAGTAGAATATAAAGCAAAAATACTCTAAGGTTATGATGTAGCGGTCTATTTATAAGATCATTATGGATAATGCAAACAACCATTCTAAAAAGAAAAAAATTTCTGAGCAAATTGAAAAAGTTAACTGTAAGCTCTATTCATTGGAAGCAGTTCGATTAGCAATGATTGAAGCTATTCCGGACGCGTTGTTAATGGTTAATCATGAGGGTATTATCACTTATGTTAATCATCAATTAGAATTAATATTTGGGTATACACAAGAAGAGCTTATCGGGGAAAAAATGGAAATTTTAATTCCTGAACCCTATCGTGCAAAACATTCAATCTATAGAGAGCATTATTTTAAAAATCCTCATACTCGACCCATGGGACTAGGAATGGATTTGGTGGCACAACATAAAAATGGTTCTATTTTTTCAGTAGAAATTAGTCTTAGTCCATTAAATACTAGTGAAGGGAAATTTGTCATTGCAATAATTCGAGATATTAGTAAGCGCGTTTTACAAACAAAAGAACTTCAAAAACACGAAGAAGCATTGCAAAAAGCCAATAAAATCTTAGAGAACGATAAGAGAAGTTTACAGGAAATAAATACAAAAATAATTTTAATAACCGAATTTAGTGAAACTTTAATTGCTTGCTCTAATGAAAATGAAATTATTGATGCAGTACATTCTTATGTTGGTGAAATACTAAATTTTAGTAGAGGTGCTTTGTATCTATATGATTATTCGCATGATGAGTATCAATTAAAAACCTCTTGGGGAGAGCTTAAAAATTCGTTTAAGTTGCAATTTAATTCGCAAGAGTGTTGGGGGGTTCGTCAAGGAAGTTTACATGAAAAAAATCTATTTCATCCCGGAGTTCAGTGTAAACATCTCGCAGATTTTAAGTCGAACACAGCTTACTTATGTGTGCCTATTATTGCGCGTAGCGACATATACGGTTTAATTACGCTTGAAATAGACGAGGTAAATTTTCAATCTTCTATGGTGAAAGTCCTTGTTAAAATGATCAGTAAAACTATTGCTATCGCTATTGCAAATGTAAATTTGCAAGAATTGTTAAAAGATGAAGCCTTGCACGATACTTTAACAGGTCTATACAATAGAAGATTTTTTGATGATTACCTTAATAGACAAATTCATCATGCGCAAAGAGAAGGCCAAGAGTTTGGTCTTCTTTTGTTTGATATTGATAATTTTAAACAAGTTAATGATACATATGGCCATGAAATAGGCGACACTATTTTACAGCAATTAGGAGTTTTATTAAAAAAAATAATACGCGTTGAAGACATTGTTTGTCGTTATGGCGGTGAAGAATTTATTTGTGTTCTTTCCAATAGCTCATTAAATTTCACCAAAACTCGGGGTGAGGAATTGCGCTACGCGATAAGCAATTTATTTCCAGGCCCTATACCTCCTAAAATAACTATTTCGCTAGGTATTAGTAACTATCCTAATCATGGAACAACTCCCTCTGAATTGATTGCAGCGGCAGATGAAGCGATGTATCTTGCTAAAAAAACAGGCAAAAATAGATTGGCTGTTTTTAATGGTTCAGATAAACAAAAATAAATTGAGGATCTTGCAAAATTCAGCAAATGAAGTGATTTATTAAGGCAGGAAGTATGAATCATAAAATCCTGCCACGAGATCCATACTGCTCGATTTCATCTCTGTATAAAGTAGTTTATTTTTTATTATAAATGCTATTATTTTAATATAGTTTGTAATGAATAAATGCAATAAAAAGGAAGTGATTGATGCATACCTCAATAGGACAGCAAGATTTAGAACATGAGATTTTGCGTAGCGAGATTTTACGCGTAACTATCTTAATGGTGCTTTTTTATGTATTTGCTGCTTATGTTGGATTAACATTGTTATTTTTTCCTTCCAATTATCATTCTGTTTTTGCATATGAACATTTTTATCTGGTGCCAATAGCGATTTCTTTGTTTATTACTTTGTATTTTTTGATGCTTCGCTGGCTGTATAAACGTGCATTAAATGCGTCTCAAAACATCTCTAATCTGGTGCGTTGTATCAGTTTGTTTATAGAAATGAGCATTCCTACCTTTATTTTATATGCTACCATACAATCTCATCCTTTGATCTATGTCATTATTTCCCCACGCTTGTTATTGTATTTTTTTTTTATTATGTTGTCTGCTTTGACATTAAATCGTTCTCTTTGTATTTTTTCAGGATTAGTAGCTGCGCTCGAGTATAGTATTCTTTCTTTTTATATCTATGCGGAATATCAAGAGAGTGCGCCTGCTCTTACTATGACGCAAGAACATACCGTTACATCTCTCATACTCAGCAGGGCGGGATTATTTTTTCTTGGCGGATGCGTTACCGCTTTCATCACACAACAAATAAAAAATCAGCTATTTGCGTCATTTGAAGCAACCAAACAGCGTGAGCGTATTGCTCAGATTTTTGGTCGTCACGTCTCTCCTGAAGTAGTCAATATGTTGCTAGAAAACAATAAAACATTGCTTAGTGAGTCTAAAGATGTATGTGTTTTATTTTTAGATATTCGAGGCTTTACTTCCTTCTCTGAAAATAAAAAACCTGAGGAAGTGGTGAATTATTTAAATTATTTGTTTGGTTTTATGGTGGACATAATTAATACACACCATGGCATTATCAACAAATTTTTAGGCGATGGATTTATGGCGGTTTTTGGTGCCCCTTTATCTAACGATCATGCTACTGATAATGCAGTCAAGGCTGCTATAGAGATAGTTTAACGCATTGAAAAAGAAGTAGCGCAAGGTGCCATACCAACGACTCGAATTGGCATTGGGATTCATTATGGCAAGGTAGTTACAGGTACTTTAGGTGCTTTTCAACGACAAGAGTATACGGTCATTGGCGATGTGGTGAATCTGGCCTCGCGAATAGAACAACTGAACAAAACCTATCAAAGCCAAATCCTTATTTCTGAAGAAGTGTACCTGATGTTAGAAGAAAAAAGCGGTTCTTTATTAGGCGAAGTAAGTATCGTGGGTAGAAATCATCCTATAAAAATTTATCAAATCAAATAATGTATGAATTGACATAAAAATACTCAAGCGGATTACACAAAAAATTGTGGGTTCATGGTATAGGTGAATCCATAATAACATAAACATTACTTCATAAAAAAAGGCAGTTGAGCTACCAGGCCATTTAAATTACATGAGTGAGTCACTCACTCATCCTACAGGTTACAAATAGCCCAACCTTATCCTAATAAAATTATTACTTAGGTGATAGAGTTACTTTAAAAATATACTTAGATGCAGCAGAATCTGCATCAGTACTTGTATTCGGTACGGTACTTTGTATTCCACCAACAATATAGCCTATGATCGTAGGCTTACGAATGTTATCAAGATTAAGAACGCCATTAGCATAATGGAGAATATTTTGTGGTATAAAATAAGCTCCGGCACCGAAAAGTAAAGGATTTCCTGGGTTTGGTCCTTTTGATATTATAACTGGATATTGATTAGTCATTAAATACTGGGAAAAATGACCTAGTTTATCCATCTTTACAGTAGTGACTTGATTAATAAATGGAATTTCAGAATCAACTTCAAAGACCCCATTGTTATAAAAACCATAGGATATGCCGCCGAATAATAGATGATAAACACTTTGATATTTTCTTGAGTATAGACTTGTTGCAGCAGTAACGTATTGATTCATTCCTTGTTTAAATGTAGAGGGAGAGCTAGGATTAGCCATAAATGGTTGACCATCTTGATTAATTGTCACCGGCACAGTCCATATTCCTGAAGTAGGAGTAAATACACCACCTAGTACGACTAATCCTTCTTGAAGATGATTATTAATAGTTAAGAAAGTAGGAAGAATGTTTAAATCTCTTCGGCGGTAATTAGCATTAGGTACAGCAGGTTTAGCTTCATAAATAGTGACACCAAGTGTTGTGCCATTATCTAAAATTTTAAAACGACGTACTTGCTCACTATATTGTCCATTGCTTGAATCGGTATAAACACCAGTAAAATTTTGTCCAAAAACAAGGTTAGTGATCCCATTTAAAGGATACATTTCCCCTCCAGTAATTTGAAATATAGGATGATTTACTTGTCTTAAATTTCGAGCAACGGTTTGTCCAGTATTAGATCCATTGAAAACCCATTCTATAATACCCGGAAGATAAATGGCACTTAGAGTTGGTTTAGTCCCAAAGGTAGTTGAGTGACTATCTATTCCATAACCACCACTTAAATATAAAGTATTATTACTTTGATAAAATTGAGGTGAAATAGTTGAAAGAGTATCGATTTGCCCTTGAGTTAAACCAGAGCTTAAATCCTTTAGTGAGCGTGAATAAGTAATTCCTTTTGCTAAATCGACTACATAAATAGTTCTATTTTGTGCTTCTTCTGGAAAAGGATCTGGACCAAAACCATGCAAGCCAAATTTAGTACCTGCAATAA
The DNA here is from genome assembly GCA_945952115.1 of uncultured Legionella sp. Taxonomy (GTDB): domain Bacteria; phylum Pseudomonadota; class Gammaproteobacteria; order Legionellales; family Legionellaceae; genus Legionella. The sequence goes on from CAMFHA010000034.1 coordinate 5,003, forward strand.
AAATCCATAAACCTTTATAGGTTCCATAAGCTCCTGAATGCAAGCCTGCAGGAAGTTGTATGGGCATTGTTTCAATCTTAATTCTAAAAGGTAATCCAGTTTGCGGTAAAATAGGGGTTACATCCGGTGTTTGATTGCTAGCATGCGTGGAAATAGCAACGAGAGAAACCAAAAAAACAGTACATAGTTTAATCATAAAATATCCTTTTTAACCGTTCATTCGTAAACAATTAAGCTATATCAAAATGAGTAGGTTGGGTCATTTTGACCCAACATTTTAACTTCCAATTAGCTTTAAGTTTTTCTTGGCACCCTGACCCACGTCCTGCGGCTTGTCCGCAGGATCCATAGGTTCGAAGACATACTCTCTTTGAACCACTGGATACCGCGAACAAGTCGCGGTACGTCGACTTCCTAAAAAGTCAACAAAAATATAAGGCTAATTGGAAGCACTTCGTTCAGGATGACGATACTACAATTTATTGAGAACTGACTGAACTTTCTTATAAAAATTTATAATTTAATCCAACTGCAGCTTGAGTATTAATGTTAGATAGCTGATAGCTATTACCCACATCATCCTAATTGGTATAAGTATTTGAACTTAATACATCCACTTTAAATCGAGCAGACAGTTTATTAGTCAATGCATATTCAAGCCCAGCTCCCAGAGACCAACCTATAGTTGATTTGCCTGTATTTAAAAACTCGAAAAAAGGTGTTCCATCTAAATTAGTTAATGAACCACTTATTGTTGTTGAAGAAAGACCGGCGGCGAGGAATAAAAGAGTTTTATCGACAGCAATCCCTCCAGTGACTTGTAGAAGTTCAAGATTTTTTAATTTATTAATTGATTGTAGTTCATACAATGCATAGGGCGAGCCATAGATTTTATTAAAATTTGCATTGGTGAAATTTACACTAAACTCTAGTCCGTAGACTGCTGAAATATTTTGAGCGTCAGTTTGTCACCTATATCCTAATTGCAATCCGCCAGAGAATTGAGGATTGACTATTTGTTGAATGGTTGCATTAAAGGTTACGGCCTGATCGTCAGTAATATTTTGAGTATATCGAATTAACCCAACATTTCCTCCGCCATAAAAACCTGACCATCTAAACGGTGAATTGTGCATATCGCCCATAGACCCAGCAAAAGAGGGAAATAGGATTGTGCTAAAAATTAGTGATGCAGAAATTTGAGTGCGCATTATATAAAAAATCCTTTTTATGAAAAAAAAATTTCAAGAGCATATAAGATTACAATAAGAAAAACAAACAATTAATGTTTGTATTCACCAATTACAGTTAATGTTTTCTTTTGTAAATGCCGCAAGATTAAAATAGAGGCAGGTTTTCCTATAGGCAGTTTATTCAACGCAAAAGTATAATCATAGATATCATGGATCTCACAATGATTTAACTCAATAATAATGTCGTGTGCTTTTATTCCTGCTTTTTGTGCAGGTGAGTCTGCTTTAACTCCTAAAATTCTTACTCCTTGGCGTCCATTGTGAGAGTAATCTGGAATAGTACCTAAATAAACATTTAAATGTTGATTGTTTTTATAGTGTTCATTATTTATTTTGTTATAACTTAATACTGAGGATTTTTGTTCTAATATTAAAACGAGATCGACTATAAACCGAGAAATAGAGTTAATTCCTGCATAATTAAGTGTAGCCGCTTTATCTTGTGTCGTATGATATTGAGGTTTAGCTCCTGTAAAAAAATTAAGTGTGGGTATCCCCGCTAGATAAAATGAAGTCGAGTCAGTAGGTAAATAAGGATCATTTTGTAATAAAAGCGTCAAATGATGTTTTTTATTGGTTTCTACAAGATGTTCAGTCCAGTTCTTGCTTGAGCCGATGCTTTGAATGATTAAGCTTTTTTCTAAATGACCAATCATATCAAGATTAATAACCGCATCTAGCTGAGAGGTTAACTTCTTATTTTTTTTAAGTTGATTAATGAAGTGACTTGAGCCTAGTAAACCTAATTCTTCACCTGACCAAGCAGCAATAATAATGTCTTTATCACCATTTAATAACCCTTTGTTTTTTAATTCAGTTAATTGACTCGCGATGGTTAAAATAGCAGCCACTCCAGAAGCATTATCGTCTGCACCAGGATAAATTTCTCCTTGTTCTGTTTGACCTAAATGATCTATATGAGCGCCGATTAAAATGGAATGCTTTGCATCAGGTTTTATCTTAATTCTTCCTAATACATTGTGTCCTTTTTGAATACGATCAATTAATTGAATTTGCCCGTTTAATTGTATTGATTGATTAGAAAATTCAATTGAAGGTAAAGCAAATTTATTGATCAATACAGCAGCAATACCCGCGTTATTAATAGAGTTCTCACTAGGATTTAAAGGAATTGATCCGGAGTTAATAAACACAATACCTTGAGCTCCATGTTCTTTAGCAGTAAATGTTTTATAGCGTAAAGAAGAAAAAGAATGTAAATACTTTCTTTGCTCTTTAGATAGCCCTGGTGGGAGTTGATTTAAAACTAAAATCCACTTGTTTTTTACGTCTAAATTTTTATAAGAATCATAGGTAAATTTCTTAAATTGAGGAGCGCTAATACCATAACCTGCGAAAACAAGGCTAGTATTTTTAAAAGTAAGATTTTTAGAAAAAGACAACGGAATCCAATCTTTTTTTAAAGCTAAAGAAAGAGTTTTATTCTTATAATGAAGCGATAAGCTATTATCTTTGCCTAATGTTTTTCCTGCAATAAATGAAAATGTTTGGAAAAAACTATTCTTGGAACCAGCCGGTTTTAATCCTAATTCCCAAAACAAATTAGCTACATATTGTGTAGCTAATTGTTCTCCAGGAGAACCTGTTCGCCTTCCTGCTAAGTTATCTGAACTTAAAAAATTTACATGTTTTTTTAATTTTTGTTCGGCATTATTAGAAAAAGCAAAAGAAGAACAGAAAGTCATAAATAATCCAATTAATAGGATTATTAGTGACCGCTCGCACGTCATCCTGAGTCGCGTGTGACAAAGGATCTTCAAATGTTGCACGGTGCTTAGGTTCAGGAGATCTTTCGTTCCATTCAGGATGACGAGATGAGTAGTTGCGTTTGTTATTTGATAATTCATTTTCTAATAAATGAGTTATTTTTTATTTTTTGAGCCATGAGATTGCTTTATTAATTCCAGTGGCTCTTCAGTAGCAGTAGGATTATTATGACACATCATACAACCTGCTTTAGTGGGGGCAGATGAATGCCTATTTATTTGTTCAAAATTATTAGCTGCTATTGTATTAAAAGAAAGAGTCATTATTAACAAGCTAGGTAATAATAAAAATCCCTTCATCATGCTTCCTTTTTTAGTTAGAGAAAAAAGCATTGACTGTAGAAGGTTATCCTGCATCAAGCAAAGTCCATTTTTGGCCAAACACAAACATATTAGTCTGAAAGCGTTCCTACATAGCCCCAATAACTTTGCCACTCAATTTTTTTAATTTCTTTATTTGTTTGAATTAGTTCTAAAAAGTGGTCATGATTAGAGGCAATAATCACTACGTTGGCGCATTTTTTTATGGGGATAACCAGCGTGTGATTAAAATGTTTCTTTATTAATTGCAATATAAGATATTGCTCTTGAGAGTTTGCTAAATTAACTGTTAAAAAACCTTCTTGAATAAGGTTTTTTTTACAATTGAGAAAAAAATTTGAATTATTGCATTGAGCGGGAAAAGAATGAGCATCATACAGATCAACCATTAAATGACTAAATTGTTGTTTATTATGCTCCAAGAAATATTCTGCAGCTTGATGAATCAGATTTAAGTTATTTATTGTATTTATTTTAAAATAATTTATTGCTATATCAATGATTTCTTGGCTGATCTCTACAGCAGTAATAGGATAAGTAAAAGAAGAAAGATAATGAATTAAACCTCCACCTCCTAAGCCTAAAATACAACAGTTACCAGGAAGAGCTCTAGCCATTAAACTCATTGCAGGAATATAATATAAAACAGGATTTCCTGGGATTAATTTGTTAATAATAGTTTGAAGAACATCACTTTCTAAAGTGAGCCAGCGATAAATAAAACTATCATAAATTTTATAGCCTGAAGGAGAGGTATAAATACATTTACCGAACTTGATAAACCATCTCATGAAGTAATTTCACGTTGAAAAGGATAAATAGAACCCAATTTTAAAATCTGTGTTAACTCATCTAAAGCAAATAATACTTCGTTCATTAAATTGGGATCGATTAAATCAGTTATTTTTAATTCAGTGCGGTAATGTTTCAATACCCATCGCTCTAATTTATCTAATATGGTGTTGTCTACTAAAACACCTTGATGCATGGCGGTTAATTCCTTTTCCTGTAAGGGAATTCGTAGACGCAGGCAAGCTGGTCCGCCACCATTACGCATGCTTTGTTTTAAATCTAAATAATAAACAGAAGAAATTGGATTGGAAGATGAAGCAATTAATTCATCAATACAATTTTTGATTCGCTCATGATTTTGACATTCAATGGGAGCAATCAAAATCATTTTATTTGTATTAGGAAGAGTAATCAATTGAGAATTAAATAAATAAGTTTGAACTGCTTCTTCTAGAGTTATTTGCTCAGATTTTATTTCAATGATGTTGAGCGAACAGTTGGCTTTTTTGTTTAGTTCCTGTAATACAGCGGCCTGCTGATAGAGAGCGTGCTCATGAATTAAATAAACCGACTCATTCGCTACAGAAATAACATCATTATGAAATACTCCTTTATCAATCGCCTCAGGATTTTGACGGGCAAAAACAGTTTTATTAGGATCTAAAAGATGATTACGCGCTATTGCCTCAAACGCTTCTTTAGTTTGTCGGGCTGGATATTTTTTAGGGATAATATCCTCTATTGTCATTGCTTTTTTACCATAAACAAACAGGTTAATTCCTGTATCTTTATGGCTTTTTGCTAAACGATTATGGTTTGCTGCCCCCTCATCACTGGTAATAGTGCTTTTGGGTAGCACTAAATGATGAGTAAAATATTGGGGGTTTGCAAAAATATGAGAGAGTAAATAATGAGAAAAATCTGCCTCATGGTGACGATGTAAATTAGCAACTAAATTAGCTGCTGTAAAATGAACTGTTTGATCTTGAGTATCAGCACTTGCTGAAACAGTAGCAGCATTTGCAGTCCACATGCTTGAGGCGGAATAACACGCATTAAGAAGTTTAGGAGCAATTTTAAATGCTTTGCGAGTTTGCTCTTCAGGTTTCCCATGAAAACCTAATTGATCTAATAAATGTAAATTAGGGCGTTGATGTGGGGGAAGGATCCCCTGTTTTAAGCCCATATTGAACAATAAACGCATTTTTTCTAATCCTTGCAATGCTGCAGCTTGAGGATTAGAAGTGCTAAACGCATTGTTAATAGAAGCAACATTTCCTGCTGCTAACCCTGCATAATTATGTGTGGGACCGACTAAGCCATCCATGTTAAGCTCATATACTTTCATATTCTTTTATTCCAAGTCAATTCCCGGTAGTAATTGCGTCGGTTGGCTTAAATTAGCTTGCTCCATACTAGCAACTGGGTAAGCGCAATAATCAGCAGCAAAGTAGGCACTAGGTCGATGATTGCCGCTACAACCAACACCTCCAAAGGGAAGATAACTTGCTGCTCCAGTAGTAGGGCGATTCCAATTAATTAAACCTGCATTAATTTCTTGATAAAATTGCTGATAATGTTGGTAGTTATCACTTAAGAGACCCGCTGATAAACCATATTTAGTATTATTGGCTAATTGAATTGCCTCTGCGAAGTTTTGATAGCGATAAATTTGAATTAAAGGCGCAAAAATTTCTTCATCAGGCGGATTGTGCACTGCGCTCATATCAATAATTCCTGGTGATAATAAACCAGTGTGTTCTGTGATTAAATTCATCATTAATAATGAGTTACCACCTAATTCAATTAGTGATTTTTGCGCATCTAAATGTTTTAATGCGTGTATATTACTAATTACTGGCCCCATAAATGGCTCAGGTCTTGTATCAAAAGGCGCTACTTTTAAGGTTTGGCTAGCGCGAATTAATCGATTAAGAAATTCATCACCTAAGGAGGTATTAGGAATAATTACTCGGCGGGCGCAAGTACAACGTTGTCCAGCAGTTATAAATGAAGAAACTAAGGTTTGATAAACCGCTGCATCAATATTTTTTAATTCATCTAATACTAGCGGATTATTTCCGCCCATTTCCAAGGCTAATATTACTTCAGGCTGATTGCTAAAGTGTTGATGAATTTTTAAGCCTATATTATAGCTTCCAGTAAAATAAACGCCTTGAATATTTTGAGCAAGAATGCTCTTAGCGCAGGAAGCATCACCTTGTAAACAATTAAGAACACCTTTAGGTAAACCACTGTTATGCCAGCAATTCATAATAAACTCAGCTACTGCAGGTGTTTGTTCGCTTGGTTTATAAAGAATAGTATTACCAGCTAAGAGAGCAGGAACAATATGACCATTACTTAGGTGTGCTGGAAAATTAAATGCGCCTAAAACCACCACCACTCCATAGGGTTTATAACGAAGACAAGCATTTGCTTCTGGTGTTTGATTTTCTTTAGGCCAAGTTCTTTCTTGATAAGCTTGTATAGATAAATTAATTTTTCCTATAACCGCACTTACTTCGGTATGAGACTCCCATAAAGGTTTACCCGTTTCTAAAGAAATAAGTTCAGCTAACTCAGCTTTATTTTTTTCTACTTGAGTAGCAAAGGATTTAATTCGTTGGCTACGTTCTTCAAAGTTTAAATTAGACCAATTAGGCAAGGCTTTTCGCGCTGATTCATAAGCAGTATAAATGTCTTCTGAGCTGGCCATGTGACCTTGCCAAAGTAGCGTTCCATAAGCAGGGTTAGTGGATTTTAAAAAGGTTCCTGTGCCTTTTATCCATTGTCCGTTAATATATTGTCCCTTACTGAATATAACGGTTGACATAGTTGCTCCTTAAGCAATTAACGGTAAAGGAAGTGACTGCAAATGCAAAGGGCCTACTCGAAGCGTCTCTCCGCAATGAAGATTTAATAAATTAGCTGTTTCTGCATTAATAGTACAGCTGTTTTCTTCTAAATTAAGTGCAGCTTTTCCAATGGTAGCACGAAAATTTAATTGATTATTTGCCAATAAATAATCATGATTACTTACTTCATCACCGATGTTTTTGACAGTCATTAAGCGACTCTGGGCTATAGATTTTATTTCTTTAAGAGGTGCTTCAATTGCGGGACCTCCATCGAAAATATCAATATATTTATTATAATAAAAACCTTCTTTTAATAAGATATTCATTGCTGGTAAAGAAGAAGGATGAGGTTGCCCAATGGCTAATTGTGCCTCATTCGGTAGCAGTGGAACATAAATAGGATTCTTAGGCATTAAGTCCGCTATAAATTGTTTATTGGTTGATAAGGTAAGACTATCTGCTTTTGCAAAAGGCATATGAAAAAAATGTTCACCAATATGAGTCCAAAAGGGGGATTCTCCTTGTTCATTGCAAATTCCGCGTAATTCAGCAATCACGGTTGGAGCAAAACGGTAAGGGGCTTGAGCCATAAAAAGAAAGCGTGCTTTTGATAATAGTAGGCCATTATTATTTTTTCGATATTCTGGCAGTAAGAACAGAGTACACAGTTCACTATTTCCCTGATAATCATTAACTAAATTTAAAATTTCATAGTCACTTCTTATATGTAATGAATGGCAGATTCGAGTGCGTTTGGACACCTTGTAAGAGTAAAAAGGAACGCGATAACCAATACGTGACTCAATGGCTGATGTGCCTACTATTTTTTTAGTATTTTGATCCTCTAATACAAATAAATAATATTCTTCATCAGGACTCTCTACTTTTTTTTGATAAGATTGAATAGACCATGTTAATCGTTCAGTCAAGAGTTTTTTGTTTTTAGGCAAAGTAGTCATTCCAATGCCACTATCTTTGGCTAAATAATTAATTTGATCAATATCTGATTCACGTGCGCATCGAAATAGCATCATTTTTTTAAATCCTCAAGTCCTCCTTGAGCTAAATCCATTAAAAGCAAAGCACTTAATGATGCACGCTCTGATAAACTATCTAATAAAATATATTCATCAGGGCTATGAATCGCTCCACCTCTAACGCCCAAAGTATCTAAAACTGCTAGCCCATGTTGAGCTAAATTATTTCCATCACAACAACCTCCACTATTTTTCCAATCTAAAGTGATTCCTAGCTCTTTACTTAAAGTGCGTAGGCGAAAAAATAGACGCTCTGTTTTGGGACATACTTTCTTTACAGGCCTACCAAATTCTCCATGAATAGCTAAGGTATAATCAGGGTGCTTTAAACGATCAATAATCAAGTCTAATTGTTTTCTTACCCAAAATTCATCTTCAGTTTTGCCAATTCGCACATCTAATTGAGCTACTGCTTTAGCCGGGACTACATTTAAAGCCTCTCCGCCTGCAATTTTACCCACGTTAATAGTAACGTCTTCTCTTTGACCATTCAAAGCATGAATAGCTATGATCGCTTCTGCTAAATAACAGATGGCATTTCGACCTTCATCAAATGCACGTCCAACATGGGCTGATTTTCCTTCAGCGATCAGTGTGAATTTCCCGCTTCCTCTACGATTTTTAGCTAAAATGCCTGTAGGGGTCATTGCTGGCTCATAAACTAAGGCGACTTGATAGTTTGGGGCAAGTTCATCGAGTAAGTGTTTCGATGCTAATGAACCTATTTCCTCTTCAGAGTTAATAAAAACATCCCAACCTAGTTGTGGCGCACTATGAGTTTGTTCAAAAGCCATTAAGGCATGCAACATGACAATAAGGCCGCCTTTCATATCGGCAACTCCTGGACCATTTAAATAATTGTCATCAAGATAGGTAAGTTTTTGAAAAGGATTTGTTTCTGCATACACTGTATCCATGTGCCCACATAAGAGAATACGTCGTTTTAATTCAGGACGCTTTCTGATTAACAAAGCATTTCCATAATGTTCTAGAGTGCTTAATCCTTGCATATTTATCGAAGAAATAGGAGGGAGTTTTTTAACATCAATAGTATCCGCAATGGGTTGATATGCTGCGCTTAGTTTTTTAGCCATTAAGGCAAGACCAGAAAGGTTCTTAGTTCCCGAATTGATTTCACACAATTGATGAAGTTGTTTCACCATATCTTCTTGATATGATTTTATTGTAATAATGAGTTCTTTATATGATTTAAGCATGGTTTTCAGCTTTAAAACTAAAGAATAAACAATATATTAACTCGAGTAAGTCGTCAATTAAGGGCAAAAACAATATCTAATAGCCGTCATTGCGATTTTCAATTGGAGTTTGGTACAGGGTTGCTTCGCTATTGCTCGCAATGACGCTACTTGATGTAATTTGCGATAATTTAAACCACACATGTTTTTGCCCTGGTCGTCAATTAAGAACTAAAGATCAGTGGCGAAAGAAATGCTAATTTAATTAGCGAGGCCGTTATGTCTCGGCCTCGTTTAAAAGATGTTCTAATGAAGTGCTGGATTGAATGATAATGATTCATTGGGATGAGGTGGAGCGGATGGATGTGGTAAATTGGGGTCGAAGAAATAAGGATTTCTTGGTGCATTTCTGTCTGGAAAAGAGGGTAATGTTGGATAAATAGAAGGACCTGGTCCTGGTTCTATTGCTTTTGCTTGCTCAAGAGCTTGTTGTGCCAATGTTCTTTGTTGTTGCACTAAACCTTCCTGTTGAGCTTTAATTTGAGTAGAGTGTTGAATAGTTTGCATACATTGAGGAATAGTTTGATTTTGTAATTGATGAAGCTCTATTTGATTTTGCTTCATTTGATTACTATTTCCTTGAATAGTGTTTTCATTTTTTATTATTTCTTTCCCATTATTATTTTCTTTAATTGCATGTACTAATGAAGTAATGCCTAGCCCTACACTGGTTAATAATGAAGCTGCTGGGATTATTGAGAATAAGGCAAAAAGCAAAGTACCTACTGAAAGCGCACCACTAAGCGCCAATATTAAAGGCGGACAGACTACTAGTGATAAGCAAGCAAAAAGTAATGCGAGTTTAAAAAATTTATTTTTTGCTTCATTATTTTCTTTTTGCTTTGCTACTAGTTGAGCATTTTTATCACTCAAGTCGTTGTTAACGTGTGTTAATTGAGGGTCACTTTGTTGTAATTGTTGTACTCGGCTATGCGATCGTTCTAAGGTTGTCCTAGCAGAGGATAGAGTATTTTTTGTTATATTAAGCTGATTTTGATGTTCATTTGCTGTATTCGTGTGAGCTTGGTATTGCTTCATACAATTTAAAATGGTTGCTAATGCTTCTTTTTCTGCTTGAAGATAATTTGAATTGGCTAAATTAAGCTCTAGTTGTTGAATAAAAATATTGTAATTGGCTGTTCTAGCTTCCTCAGTTAAGGATGAACATTTTTTTGCTAATTCAGTTTGCTTCTTGCTAAGTTCATCTTTTAACTCTTGTTGATTAGAGGAAGATAAGGCTTCATTAATGCTCACTTCTGGTTTATTTTGCGCTAATTTTAATTGAGCATCAAAACGTTTTTCACGTTCTACTCGTCTATCTTTTCTTTTTTGAGTTTGTTGTGCAATAAGCATCAATTCATTGTTTATTAAAACCATTTGAACATTGAGAGCTGTTAATTGCCGACGTATTTCTCCGGCTTTAATAATATAAGGATCCGGCTCGTTAGCGCTTGAGTGAGAATGATTATTATTGGTTGGAGAGTTTTCACTTGGGTGAGAGTGATTATTGTTTACAGATGAGTTTTCACTAGGATGAGTGTGCTCATGCCTTATTGAATTATCCGAGCTCGGAGCTCCGGTAGCTGGGTTTGAGTGAGAGTGATTATGAGTGGTTGAATTACTTGAATGATGGTGTTCATGAACGTGATCACTAGCATTTGAATGATTGCTTGGATGCCCATGTTGATGAGTTGGTGTTGCTTGAGATCTTCTCAAAGCAATAGTTTGTTCAAGAGCAAACAATTCTCCCTCTAATTGTCGTTTAAGATTAATATTGAATGCTGTTTGGGTGCTTAAATTAATTTTCTTATTTTGTTGCTGCTCTTCATTTTTCTCATCTGTTTTTTGTTCTGCTTTATCGTCGTGTCTTTGTTTTTCTAAAAACTTACTTTCTAAGTTAATTCGAGCCTCTTCTTTATCTTGCTTTTCTAGATTTTTTAATTCTGTAACAATTGCTTGATGTATTTCATCTAGTGGCTTAAGAGAAGTAATATGAGATTTTATTGTAGAATAGGGAAGATGGCCCGAAATGATTATTTGTTGAAGGCGAAACGTTAATTGTTCCGTTACATTATAGTTGGAAAGAGGCATTTTTTTCTCCAATTAATCAAGTTGCGCCATTTTAAATCATTTCGGAATTGAAATCTATATCTTTTGCTTTTTAATTGACCTTTTGAGGATTGAAACGTATATTAGACTAGTGAAGTTTTTCGCAAGTCTTGTGAGTTTATAAGTGAGTTTATGATGGAGTTAATAAATTGCCATTCAGAATGGAAACCTTTATTAAACAATGCATTAGAATGGATGGATAAAGAGTATTTAAATGAATTGTTCTACAACAAAGATTGGTTGCCAGGATTGAATCATTTATTTGCAGCATTTAGTCAACCGCTTAATAAGCTTCAATATGTACTTTTAGGAGAATCACCTTATCCGAGAAAACAATCTGCTAATGGATATGCATTTTGGGATAATGCTGTTGATGATTTATGGAGTAAAGACGGATTAAGTAAAACTGTTAATAGAGCGACTTCTTTGCGTAACCTAATAAAAATGCTTCTTATAGCAAGAGGAGATTTAGATAAAGATACCTCTCAGCACGCGATAGCAAGGCTTAATAAAAAACATTTGATAAAAACAGGAACTCAATTATTTGAAGGAATGATAGGTAAAGGATTCTTGTTGTTGAATGCTTCTTTAGTATATAGTGAGGGAAAGGTTCCCTACCATGCTCGTCAATGGCGGCCTTTCATGCATCATTTATTTGAACAATTAGCAGTTATAAAACCTAAAGTGGAATTAATTTTATTAGGGAAAATCGCAGCAACACTTCCATCACATCAGCTCTCGGTGGGACTGCTTGCCGAACATCCTTATAATATTAGTTTTATTCATAATGCTGAGGTAATTGAGTTTTTTAAACCATTGGATTTATTATCTTATGATTAATACTAGGTCAACCATTGATAGCCAAGAAATAGACAAATTTGATCAACAAGCAAAGCATTGGTGGGATCTGAATGGACCGCTGAAAACTTTGCATGATATTAATGATACGCGGCTTGATTTCATCTCTCAGCATTGCTCTTTAAACAATGCCTCTGTTTTAGATGTAGGTTGTGGTGGTGGAGTATTAACTGAGGGGATAGCAAAATTAGGCGGATCTGTAACAGGTATAGATGCCGCCAGTGAGGCTATTAAAATTGCTAAAGAGCATGCTAGAGAGAATAATTTAGTTATTCAGTATGAATGTCTTCCTATTGAAGAGTATGAACATGAAGGTTTTGATGTTATAACCTGTATGGAAATGCTTGAGCATGTGCAAAATCCAAATCTAGTTCTTGCTCATTGTAAACGTTTATTAAAACCAGGCGGTTTTTTATTTTTATCTACTATCAGCAGAACGATTAAAGCCTATGCTAATGTGGTTGTTGCTGCAGAATATCTATTCAACATTTTACCCAAGCAAACGCATGATTACACTAAATTTTTAAAACCTAGTGAACTTCTTCATATAACTCGGGCTTTAGATTTAGAACTTATTGATTTAAAAGGTTTAAATTATAATCCCATTACTCGAACTGCTTCTTTAACTAAAGATGTTTCGGTTAATTATTTATTAGTGTTGAAATAAACAATTATTTTCCTTCATTTTTCTTTTTGGCATAACGCTCTTGGTAACGTTGATATGCATATTTAGCTTGATCAGCTGTGACTATATCTACTTCATTGCCATAAATATCAACTCGTGCCACATCAGTTTTTTGGCTATTTAAATAAGCTGAAGAGGCACTATAATAACTTAAGGCTTCTCGAAGTGATTTTTTGCTGAATGGGGGCGTATCTAAGCGCTCATAAAAATCAATTATATCATCAAAAATGCCTATTTTAAGGGGTTTTACTTGACTGCTTTTTTTAAAAAAGGCCTGAGGGAAATGTTCAATAAGCCAATCAATAATTTCTAGTTTATCTTTTTTTGCACTGCTGATTTGATTCATAGTCCTACTCATAACACGTAATATAGATCAAGAATAAATTACCACAAGATAGAGTAGAATCAAGGATTATTATTGAAATAATCTTAGAAAATTGAGTTGAATCGTAGCGAAAGTGGTTAATCTGCTGATTGCTCAAGTGATTTTGATGATTATTTGCTGAAGTCTTATCACCCATAAGGGGAAGTAAAAAATAATTAAAATCACTTGAGCTATCAATGCAGTAGACACCCCTAGTAGCTCCAACACCGTTTTCTAAGATAATGACAGTTGCGGCATTTTTTACTTAAATTAGTGTAAGAAATTTCTCAATTAAGTGACAGATAAGAGCTTTTTTATAAAAAACATCATAAAAAAATTCTTTTAATTAATTGATTTTTAATACTATTTTTAAAAAATTAGAAACTTAAAATTTAAAAGGTGGTGCAAAAAAACAAAATACTGCTCTTGTCATCAACACTCTGAATTGCTACATTTTATTCATGACTTATATGGATATAAGTCTTCCAAAAGGATTTGGGATTAGAAGGAGTTGATATTGTCATGGATGACTATAAGAACGAGAAGTTCTTATACGGATGACTGCAAAAAGCCAGGCTATATGCCTGGTTTTTTTATATTGTATTTGACTTATCTTTATAAAATTTATCAAAGTAAAAAGTTAATCCTATAAAAAATAAAAAAAGCATCATTACTAGGGTATTAAACAAGCCAAAATATAAATTGCTATGCTGCTTATAAACTATATTCGTTCCCTCAATACCCACAGCACCAATAATCATTACAGCAAGACTGATTAGTGCTGAAACAGTTCCTTTGCTTACGTGAGTAATATAAAGACAAAAACGATTTAAAGGAGCATTGACAATACTCAGTGCAAAAAAATAAATAATAATTCCCGGTAATAAATAGTAATAATGATTTCCATAATAATAAGGAAGAATAGTCATTAATGAAGTGCCCAAGGTTACGATAACAGAACCCCACACTATGATTTTTTTTATAGATAATTGGTGCGTTAAATGATGAAGTACCCAGTTTCCAATAATCGTGGCTCCAAAAATAGGTAATTGCCATAAACCATATTCAATTACGGTGAGCTTTCCTTCCGAAATCATAATAATCGGCGCAAGCGCTATCCATGCCATACAAGGGATACCCAATAAACCAAGAGCTAAATTGGCACTACAAAAAATTTTATTAGTTAATAAAGTTTTATAATTTTTAAAAACCACAGGAAGTGCAAAATTAACTCTAGGAATATAGGTTCCTTTTTTAGTGGTTGGGCCTATAGGCTCAGGCATGTAGTTCATTAATCCCCAAAAAGAAAAAGCTGATCCAAGTGCAATCATTAAAAAAATGATTCGCCAAGAAGTATAGTGAATGGTAATCGCTCCTAATAAGGGGCCTAATAATGGAGCTAAAATCGCAGCATTCGACATTATTGCAATTAAACGAATAGCATCCATTTCCTCAAAGATTTCTTGAATAGTGGCATAACCAATTACACTAATAAAACAAAGACCCATCCCTTGAAAAAAGCGAGCTGATAAAAATTGATTCATTGAGATGGAGCAAGCTATTAATAAAGTAAAAAAACAAAATAATCCGGATCCCAAAAGCATTAAAGGTCTACGGCCATAAGCATCCGAAAGAGGCCCTAAAATAAATTGTAAACTCGCACCACCAAGAATATAAATAGTGAGTGAAGTGGCAACATTCGATTCAGAGGCATGAAATGATTTAACTACCTCTAACATACCAGGCATAATCATGTCATTAGCAATATAAGTAAAAAACTCATATAAAACTAAAAAACTGGCGAAAAATAGCGCCTGTTTACGTGTTATCGAGATTAAAGGATCTGACATGAATGCATCCTAGCTTTTGTAGAGCATTAAAAGGTCAGAGCTTATAAAAAAATCCACTGTCTAAATAGCATAATCTTTTAACCTAGAAAACGCAGTTAAATCTACTATGAGTGTTTAATGAAGAGATTAGGATTTTTTCGTAAGTCCTGAAGATATAAATTAATTCATTATAGCTATTGATTAAGAATAAATGAACTCAGGCTTAATATTGTTGTTAAAATGTATGATATAATGATTATAAATTACACTTGTTGATTATAAATAAAATGATACCCTTATTTCCGGAAGATGACCAGTTTATCTCAATAAAACAAGGTGATGGAGGTGATTGTTATCTCCTTGCTTCTTTAGATTGCATTTTGAATGGAGATTCTAAAAATCGTAAAAAAATCCAATCTTTATTCACTCAAACCTCTACAGGAGTAGAGTTAAGAATAAAATCAAATCCACAATCATCCAAATTGCAAATAAAAAATTAGAAAATAAATATATTTATCATAAAGATCCACTTACTGGAGATGATATATTTACCATAAGTAATGAACGTTTACAGGAAATTAATAACTCTTTTAAAGGGGTGCAATCTAATTCTTTAGCAGTGAAAATTTTAGAACGAATAAGCGCTTATTATTATTTGGGAGATTGGAGTATCTCTTTGCATGAAGCAAGTGTAGTTGCACATAATATCTCTAATCGCCATGATAAAACTTCTACGGAGTTTGTTGGTGATCTATTAGGAATTAAAGCGCATAATTATTCAAAATCTGACTATAAAGAGATTTTAAATTTAAATGAATTTGATCCACACAAAGCAATCTATGTGAGTATAGCTTATGGCGCTGTTCATCGTGATGGCCGTATTCATGGTCGACATGCTTTACGATTGAAAAATATGCAGAAAATAGATTCTTCAGATAAATACCGTCTTGAGCTGATCAATCCCTGGAATAATGAAAAAACAGAAGAGTTGATTGTAAGTGAAGAAGAGTTATCAAATAGGAATGATATATAGTACTGATAGTGCTAAGCATGGGTTGGATATAAGAATAGCACAATGTACGATAGAAGAGCGAAAATATGTTTTGGAGCATACTGATTTATGGGTGGATTTACTTAAACAAAATCCCAAATCTAGTAGGCTGATTATTTATCAGCATCAACAACGTCATGCTGCTAAGATAGAGCCTAAACAGTTACCTAAAGAGGAGTCTATTGAGCTGCATAAAAAGAGACTTTTAGAAAATCCCTATGATGAGTCTTTAGCGAGCGTTCTTTTCGAGCAATTAAAAAATAAAAAGAGTACAGTTGACGCCTTATTTATGCAAGAGCATGTGCTTGATGCCGCAGCATTTAATAATAGTAAAAGACCCGGAAGCAACAGCATAGACAGTGAACGTTTTCAAATAAATATCGCGTTGATACTCTATTATTTTCAAGGTGATTTAGCTGAAAATTTTTTAACTAGAACCATGCAATTGAGGTTTTATCTAAGCAATCAAATATTCCCCACTTCAGAAATTAGTAAATTATTTACAGAGCAAGAGTTTGCTTTGTTTACTCTTATTAATTGCCTTCGTTCTCCATATTTTACCTTGTATTCAAATGTTCACTTAAAGCCTTATTTGAAAAATATGAATAAGGCTCTTATTGATGAAATTTTTGTGCAAAAATTAATAGAGCATATAGAAATAGATAATATTGCCGATCTTAATCAGAGTTTAAAAGGAGTTTTTTTAATAAATCCTGCTTTAGTAGAGCAGATTATCGAAATTCAGATAGTAAAAGAAAAAGCTAGCGCCGATAAAGAGAGTATAATGAACCAGCAAAATGAAGCTGGGCGTTTACGTATAGAACAAAGAGTTCGACAAAAATTAGCTTCTATTAATGAATTGTCGGTGGATTTCAGTACTTTAAACACAGTGTTAGATGTATCCACTAGGAAAAATGAATTAGTGAGCGAATTAACTCGTTTAAAACATATTCCTGAAAATATGGCTGCCGAAGATACTTTGCGCTTATTAAAGAAAAATAGTCTTATTCAGGAAAAATTAACTGAAATTAATACAAAAGCAGAGTTACAGGAAGAAAAAATTTTAGAAGAAAAAAATAGAATTAAAAATATAGATACACCTAAAGAGGAACCTCTTGAATTACACAAAAAGAGACTTTTAGAGAATCCCTATGATGAGTCTTTAGCGAGTGCTCTTTTCGAGCAATTAAAAAATAAAAAGAGTACAGTTGACGCCTTATTCATGCAAGAGCATGTGCTTGATGCAGCAGCATTTAATAATAGTAAAAGATCCGAAAGCAACAGCATAGACAGTGAACGTTTTCGAATAAATATCGCATTGATGCTCTATTATTTTCAAGGTGATTTAGCTGAAGATTGTTTAACTAGAACCATGCAATTGAGGTTTTATCTAAGCAATCAAATATTCCCCACTTCAGAAATTAGTAAATTATTTACAGAGCAAGAGTTTGCTTTGTTTACTCTTATTAATTGCCTTCGTTCTCCATATTTTACCTTGTATTCAAATGTTCACTTAAAGCCTTATTTGAAAAATATGAATAAGGCTCTTATTGATGAAATTTTTGTGCAAAAATTAATAGAGCATATAGAAATAGATAATATTGCCGATCTTAATCAGAGTTTAAAAGGAGTTTTTTTAATAAATCCTGCTTTAGTAGAGCAGATTATCGAAATTCAGATAGTAAAAGAAAAAGCTAGCGCCGATAAAGAGAGTATAATGAACCAGCAAAATGAAGCTGGGCGTTTACGTATAGAACAAAGAGTTCGACAAAAATTAGCTTCTATTAATGAATTGTCGGTGGATTTCAGTACTTTAAACACAGTGTTAGATGTATCCACTAGGAAAAATGAATTAGTGAGCGAATTAACTTGTTTAAAACATATTCCTGAAAATATGGCTGCCGAAGATACATTGCGCTTATTAAAGAAAAATAGTCCTATTCAGGAAAAATTGACTGAAATTAATACAAAAGCAGAGTTACAGGAAGAAAAAATATTAAAAGAAAAAAATAGAATTAGAACCACTAAAATTAATTTATTACAAACTATCCACTTTAATAGTCGTTTAGACTCTATTGAGCAAATGAAAAAACGTTTAGAAAAAAAAGCTGAAGTTAATTCAAAATATAAAAAAGCGGCCAATAAAGCAAGCATATTATTTGAACAGCTATCTCAAAGTCATAGACAATTTTTAAATAACTCAGAGATCACTTTAGATTCTTTTAAAAAAGAAATAAATGATGAAATTATATTGGCGATGCCTGTTTTAAAAGAACATCGTGGTTGGAAAAAAATTTTAGTAAGTCTGGCTAATGCTCTGCTGTCTCTAGCTGAACTCTCAGGGATTAAATCTAAAAACAGTACTTGGCCTTTATTCCAAGTAAGCACTAAATCCGAAAAAACTATAGAGGATTTTAGTGAAGCAGTGAATAGACTAGATACTCTTAATTTAAAGAAATAATAGTAAGACTTACGAAAAAATTCCAATCTCTTTGTCATTAACCATTCAGTGAGCCCTAAAACATTCTTTTTGACATTCCGCAGCACAGTATTTTTTAGCAAAAAGGACGAAGCTGCCGAATGTCGGTTCCTTTGTCTCGATCTTGGGGGTTTTTAGTAAATCCTATTTATCCTAATGTACTGAATGAGATATTATTTTGTTGCTCTTGATTATTTGAAGGGGAAAGTTGGGATTCAGTAATTTTTAATTTGGGATTAATTTCTTTTAATTTAGCAAGTAGATTATTTATTTTTATACAGCGCTCATTATATGTGTTGTTTTGCTCTTCACTAATTTCACTGCTTTGAAAATGAGTTTGATGCATCTTTTGGAAATGATCGTAACGCTTTTCTAAATCATATTGATTTTGATCAGATGGAGTAGTGCAATAATTAATATAAGTAGCAATTAATTCTTTTTGACTACAAATTAAAATATCGATTGGCTTTTTTTCATCATTGTTTACTTTTTGAGCTGTTTTAGCAATATACAGATGATAGGTTTCCATACGGCATTCATTAAATAGCTCTACCAATTCTTTTTTTAATTTTTTTGCTTCCTCCTGTGATAGTGGGGACTTTATATTTTGAGGAGCAAATCTACTTACTTTAACTTTTTTGGGGAGGCTATCATGTTCTAGATTGTCACTTCTTTGTGAGGTATTAACGTTATCCTTAATCATTTTTAATTCTTTATTATAATTTTGATAATATTTTATCTGTTCCAGATAAGTATTATTTGTATCTTTAATTAGTTGTATATCATATTTGATCATTTTTAATGATGGATTTTTAGGATCAATTTTATTTTGAATATTTTGAGTTTCTTCAATTTGAACATCTAGTCTTTCTAATAATAAAGTTTGGTAGGATTTAAGATCAATTGGTTTTTCACTTTTTGTAATTTGTTCAATTTGATTATTTAACTTGTCTAATACTGGAGTAATGTTTTCACTATTAACTAAAATTAAGTTTTTAATTTGTTCGATTTCTTCTATTTGGGAAGATAAACTGTTTATTAATGAAGTTTTAAAGTCCTTAATTTTACTAAAGAAAAATGCTCCTAAATTAAGCAGTTGCAGGTCAAGTCTCCAAAATGGAGGAGAAATATAGTTGTCTCTTTTTGTTGTTAGTGATTGATGAATAATCTCCGTTTGAGGAATGAGAATTTTTTTTTCTGTACTAATTATTTTTTCTAGATGTTTAAGTTTAGTCAGATTATTATTTATATTTTCTTCGTATGCTGCGATACGGTTAAGATTATTCTCGATTATTTTCGGAGTTCTAGATAGATCTATTGGTTTTATAGGCATAATACATCATATAAATTAACTCTCTATTTGAATAATAATAGTATAAAATTAAAAAACTTGTTTAAAAACTTGTTTTTCTGGATGCTCTTAAGACATACAATTTAAAAATTCTTGTAAATGCATTTTATTTTGTTCACTGGCTAGGTAGTTTTTTAATTGATCAATAGATTGAATATATTCGTTTTGAGTAATAATTCCACGTATTAATTCGAATCGTAAGTAAACACAATACGTATTTAAAACGTCAGTTTCGCAGTAATCTCTGATATTTTTAATTTGTCCTTCTTGATATTGATCCCAAACTTTGGCACCACTCATGCCCATTTTTCCAGGAAAACCCAGAAGGCTTGCGATATCATCTAAAGGAGCAAAAGCTTTATTTTGATAACCAGCTACAATATCCATTAGATCAATATGCCGATAGTGAAAACGGCTTAAATAATTATTCCAGCGAAAATTTTGCTGGTTTTCTCCTACTTCCCAATAAGTTGAAGCAGTAATACCATGAATTAGAGAGCGATAATGGAGCACTGGTAAATCAAAACCACTACCATTCCAACTGACAAGAGTCGGAGTATGTTTATCAATACCAGCAAAAAAACGATTGATTAACTCTTTTTCATCAGATTGCTCATCACCTAAAGACCATACTTTCACTTGCGAGCCCTGACTTAATACCACTGAAATAGCACAAATTTTTTGTAAATAATGTGGTAAAAAATCATTTCCTACTTTTGCTCTTCTTAAAGCAAATAGAGCCTGTGCAGTATCTGAATCTGATAAACCATCGAGTCCATATAATTTTTTTCCTGCCTCAAGATCAGGAATCGTTTCAATGTCAAATACCAGTATACTCATAGAGTGAATCAACTATAAATTTTTAGTTTATCTTAGCATACACCAAGATCAAAATCCTGTGAAAAAATGAAATGCAATTTTTTATAAGCTCGTCATCTTGAGCCTAGCAAAGGAAAACTACAGTTTTAATCACACCTAAAAAAATGAAGTATGAGAGGCTTTAAGAAGATAGCGCACAAAAATAATATTTGTTACACTGCATTTTTTATCCTAGGAAGAGTTTATGAGATTAAAGGATTTTTATACTAGGCTAATAAATTTCACTCTTTATATTATTGTTTTATCTAGTTTATTATTAGTCTCTTGTGCTAAACAACCGCCTTCGAATATCGAAAATGTTTGCCACATTTTCAAAGAATATCCTCAATGGTACCGTGATGCTAAAGATGTAGAATGGCGATGGAAAGTTCCTGTTCCTGTGCAAATGGCTATTGTTCATCAAGAATCTAAATTTAGAGCAGGAGCCAGACCTCCACGTGGCAAGCTATTATGGATTATTCCATGGAAAAGGCCTTCTACTGCCTATGGTTATGCTCAAGCGTTAAATGGTACTTGGAAGGAATATAAACGTGATAATGGTGGTTTACTCTCTTCTCGAGACACATTTGGAGATGGAGTAGATTTTATTGGGTGGTATGCTAATGGGGCTTATAAAAAAGCTGGCGTGCCAAGATCAGATGCTTATTCTTTATATTTAGCTTATCATGAAGGAGTAGGTGGATATCAACGTAAAACCTATTTGCAAAAACCATGGTTGGTTCGTGTGGCTCAAAAAGTAAAAGCAAAATCACAACTGTATGCGAGGCAATTAAACTCTTGTCAGCATTCTTTGAGATCACATCATTGGTTTTAGATAATACTTATAAATTCTACAAACTAGTAGTATAATTAGGGCTTATATTGTTAAAGAGGAGCTTTTAATGCGATTAATGCTTTTGGGCGGTCCAGGTGCCGGAAAAGGGACCCAGGCGTCTCGTTTAATTGAACGTTATAAAATTCCTCAAATTTCTACCGGTGATATGCTTCGTGCAGCAATTGCTGAAGGTTCTCCTTTGGGGTTAAGCGCAAAAACTATTATGGAAACAGGAGGTCTTGTTTCCGATGATATTATTATTGGTTTAGTGAAAGAGCGTTTAAAGCAAGATGATTGTAAGCGTGGATTTTTATTTGATGGTTTTCCAAGAACCCTAGTTCAAGCTGAGGCAGTGAAAAAAGCAGGAATTTTTCTTGATCATATAATTGAAATTGCTGTAGATGATAAAGAAATTATTCAACGCATTAGTGGTCGTCGCATTCACCAACCTTCTGGACGAGTATACCATGTAATTAATCATCCCCCCAAAAAAGCGGGTTTAGATGATATTACCGGCGATCCATTAATTCAGCGTGAAGATGATAAAGAAGAAACTGTAAAAAAACGCCTGGAAGTTTATCATCAACAAACAGCTCCTTTAATTGATTATTATAAAAAAGAAGCGCAATTTGATAATTCCAATGCGCCTCAATTTCACACTGTCCAAGGAATTGGCTCTGTTGAGCAAATTTTTGAAAAAATTCTGAGTGTTTTAGAGAAAAATAAAGAAGATGCTTTTACAGAATATAACCAGCGTTGAATTTGAATTCATCATTAATGAAAATCAAATTGTCTTTGTAGATTTTTGGGCCGCTTGGTGTGCTCCTTGTAAACAATTTTCTAAAGTTTATGAAGAAGTGGCCGATCAATTTTCTTCTATTTTATTTGTTAAAATAAATATTGAAAAAGAACCTTCATTAGCAGAGTTTTTTGAAATCCGATCTATTCCTCATCTAATAATATTTAAAGAAGGAATTATTATTTATTCAGATGCAGGGAATATCTCTGAATCTACTCTCAAAGAATTAGCCAAACAGGCATTAGAAGTCGATGTTAGTGAAATTCGAGCTCAATTTGATCAGGAATGAGCAAAGGAAAATACTAACTATTTATCTGACTTATTAGCTCAACCTATGCATATGAAAAAATATTGACTTAATTGTAAAAAATAATTACAATCTATGTTTTGCTCAACCATATAAACCTATAGTACCCAAATCTTCTCTCACGCTGCGCATGTAAGATAGGAAGTATTGGGTCTTATACTGAATGGATATTTTGGAGAAAAGTATGTCAGAGGTAATCACATTCGAGCCTATTAACAAAGAATTGATGAATAATATCAAAAAATTGATTGAAAAAGGTCATTTACCAGACATTCAAGCACTCATCACATCTGAAATAAAAATTCCAGAAAATCAACAAATTGAATTAGTACACTTAGCAGCGTTTCAGGATGAGTTGGAAATACTGAGATGGTTTTTAGAGGAATTAAAATTTAAGCCTCAATCTGATGATTATTGTTGGCAAAATAAACTATACCCAAGAAACTTCAAAATACTAAGTTTTCAATAACTGAAAATTGTCAT
>CAMFHA010000035.1 GCA_945952115.1 uncultured Legionella sp.
GAACAGGAGATTAATCGTGTTTGGTAATTCGTGGGGATACATCAGTTCGAGACGGAAGCTTGCCGCTTCCTCCTCAGGCCGAACGGTTCAGCGTAAAGCAGGAAAAACGTCCTTAAGGCAGCGCCATTAGCTGTAAAGCCCAGCCTACAGCTCTATTGATTTTTATTCCAAACTTATATTAACAAGTTAACCAATTGATCGAGCACATACGAACGAGCACAAAACTACCTTAACTCATTGCCGTGAACCTTTCTTCTACAGGCCTCTTGCTCAATAAGCTCACCAAACCCCAAAGCGGAAAATAAAATTAAGAGATAACCTACAATCGAATAACATAAAATACTATCAAAAAAAGAATCAAAACAAAAAGCAAATAAAATTCCTAAAACCAGATGTTTATTTTCTTTAAGCTTTAAAGCCGTCCAGAATAAAGTACTTAAAAAGAATAAGAACAATAAACCACCTAACATTCCTTGCTCTGAAAGAGTTAACCAATATTGACTATGTGGATCATTAAGAAAATGCCCCCACTCAATGATCGGTCTTTCTTGATCATAAGTAAATTGAAAACCTCCTGTACCAAGACCAATAATTGGATGTCGAAGAAATAAAGAATAGGCATACTCATGAAAATGAATTCTGAAACCTAAAGAACTATTTGCATTATTAGCGTTTAAAGAATGTGCATCCGTTATAAGATTATGTATTCCTGTTTGCATAGTAGGGCTTATGCTATAGGCTATAAGCATTAAAGCAGCTAAGCCACCTAAACCGATAAGCGCTTTTTTGAAAGAGAACTTTTGTAAGCAAAATACTCCCATCACAATAAAATAAATAGCATAACCTGTTCTACCCGTATTAAGAAAGAAAAGTTGATAGCTAGTAATCAACACTATAAAAAGATACAACATCCTTAATTTACCTTTAACTTTACAGGCCTCGAGTGCCGCTAAATAAGAGGCATAAGCCATCATAAAACCTGTGATAATATGATTGTAAAAGATCTTATTTACATCGTTTGAATGAAATGGAGGGATGATTCCTTTAGCTTTTAGTAGCGCAATAATGCAAGTTAAAACCATGGCTGTTAAATAAGCATTTACGCACCATCGCCTAGTTTTTGGATTAATAAATCCAACAGCAAAAAGAGGTAAATAAAGTATTTTCGAATATTTACCAAGCACACTCAGTTGATCAGAAAAAGAAGCAGGACTCCATAAACAAGCTAAAGCAACAAATCCTACCAGCAAAAGAGCTGCTCTTCCCCAACAACTATTAAAAGCATAACCTAGATATCGATTGTATTCTGGATTTAATACCACACTAATAAGAGCCAAAATCAAAAAAATAGATCTCAATGAAGGGCTAAGTGGGGCAGCAAATGCAAATAAAGCAAACAACATAGGTGTTAGAGAATTAAGAAACTTCAAGATGCTTGATGTTGAGCAACTCATTTTTTGTAATTGTAGTTTCTTAGGTATATAAATAATCTTTTCTTGCAATGATTTCACAATAAATCCTCATTATTATTTATTGCAGGCAACTCATGAATATGACTATCCTTGTATATTTGTTTAATACCGCGATAAAAAGTACCTTGAGCACTAAATAGCGCAAATAAAAAACCTAATTTTCCATCTAAAAAACCACGTTGCAGAAAAAAACAACGACCAAACATCCACATTGTTGAAGCAAGTACACGAGTTAAGTTTGGTTTTTTCTTATTTTGAATACGTATTTTAGCGCTGTAAGAAGAATATTTATTTAATTTATATAAAACATGACTAACATCTTGGAATGAATGATGCCTAATAGCATGCTTAAGCTTACCTATCCGAATTCCAGGAGGTAAGATAATTTTTTCATGAACGATGTCTTTACTAAACTCAGCATTAGCTCTTTTAAACAAACGCATATGACGTTTAGGGCTTGCAGAATACTTTAAAGGCTGATTATAAAAGACCATTTGAATAGGAAGACGATAAGCATCTGCAGTATTTGAGACTATTGCATGTTTTATTTCTTTCTGTAATGCATCACTAATTGATTCATCAGCATCAAGATTTAATATCCAATCTCCACTTGCACGCTCTAGTGCTCTTTGTTTTTGCACTCCATAACCACGCCAATCCGTTGAAAATACTTTATCAGTGTATTGTTTAGCAATTTCAATTGTTTTATCCGTGCTCCCGGAATCTAAAACAATAATTTCATCAGCGAAATACACTGAGTCAAGGCAGCGCCCAATATTAAGTTCTTCATTCTTAGCAATAATTATAACGCTTAACATGCTTTTAAATAGATAAAAGAGATAATTATAACGAGAATAGAAAAAAATTGTAAGCAGTCTCTTATAAGACTAGGTAAGTAGTAACACTATGCCTTATCAATTTCTTCATAGGATTTATAAATATATCCATCTTGTGATAATAAAACAGCTAAAGGGCGAGTTGTATCAAAATGAGCAAAAATAATCATCATCATTACTGTAATAGGCACCGCTAAAAACATGCCTAAAATTCCCCAAATAGAACCCCATAATGCTAAGGTAAAAAGAATCATCAAAGTACTTAAGTTTAATGATTTACCTAATAACCGTGGTTCTAAAAAATTGCCAGTAATAAATTGAACCAACACAATTCCCGAAGTAACTTCTATAAAAGGCCACCAACTTTCAAATTGAATTAAGGCTAAAGCGGCTGGAAATAAAGTAGCTACCATCGCACCAATATTAGGTATATATGTTAAAAAAAAGATTAATAAAGCCCAAAACTCTGCAAAATCCAAATGAACGTATTTCATGATAATCCAACTGGCAATAGAAGTACCTAAACTTAATAAAGTTTTAATGCCTAAATAAGTTTGAGTATCTTTAGTAATATGGTTAATAATATTTTGTACTATGCGTCTATGTTCTGCCTGTGAAAAAAAAGCATCTAATTTCTGCTCAAAATAATGTTGCTCAACAAAAAGAAAGACAACATATAAAGAAATGAGTACTGCGGAGCTAGTAATAGTAGAAAAAACACCGTAAATACTTAGAGCAATATTTTGCAAATTTAGATCTTTAAAAGTGGAATCAAAATTAGTAAGGCCCTTAATATGAAATCGTGCATCCAGATGATTAAACATAGCAAATAAATTTTCTTGATACTTTGGGGCAGCAGCAATAACATCTGCGACATTGTTAGTAATAATATTAATTAAGATTTTAAACAATATACCAACAATACTCAGAGATAAAGCCATAGTGACCCATCCTGGAAGCAAAGAACCTAAATGAGGTATTCTTTTCACTCCATTATTAATCGTGTTTAATAAATACCAAAAAAAGACAGCCATTACAAAAGGAATTAATAGTCCTCGACCTATAATTAATAAATAACCAATAATCCATACAATGATCAAAACAGAGGCAAAAGTAACTACTCGATTCATCGATTAAGCTCCAAAAGTGGCTGCTTGCAGTATATACCCAAGTTCCTTCAAAATGCTATTTTGAAGGAACTTGGGTATATATGATATTATTAGAAATAATCACCATTCTAGGGTGCATTATGCACTACCATTTAGCAGTGAGAATATTGTGACCCTACTATATGAATAATGAGTTCTATAATGCATCATACCCTGCTCTCTAATACTTGTGAATCCTTAACTGGTATTGGACCAGCACTTGCAGCTAAATTGATAAAATGTGGACTTCATACTGTCCAAGACCTTCTTTTTCATCTACCTTATCGTTATCAAGATCGAACCAGAATAACTCCTATTCAAGATTTACGCCCCAATGATTGGGCAGTAATTGCCGGACGAGTATGTAAGGTAGAAGTGAAATATGCTAAAAAAATGATGCTGGATTGCTATGTTGAAGATGCAACAGGCATCATCAAATTACGTTTTTTTCATTTTAATAAACAACAAATTAATGCATTAAATAACAGTTCTGGCATTCATATTTTTGGTGAGGTACGCGCATTTAATGCTGTTTTGGAAATGATTCATCCAGAATATCAACTAATCAAAGAAAATGAGACTTATCAAGTACAAGAAACATTGACTCCAATTTATCCTTTAACTCAAGGTTTAACTCAGACTCGCTTACGGCAAATAATTAATAGTGCTTTACATTATTGCTCCAACGAATTAACTCAATTGGAATGGATGACTGAAGAGCATTTGAATCACTATAATTTTTGTAATTTAATTGATGCACTGCATTTAATACATAACCCAACACCTGATGTATCTATTCAAGCCTTAGAAACAGGAACACATCCTGCATTTAAGCGTTTAGTCTTTGATGAGTTATTAGCACAAAGATTAAGCATCTATTATGCGAGGCAAAAACGTAATCAACTTTTAGCCCCCTCGTTTGCTTTAACCAATACACTTAGAGATAAATTTTTAAATAACTTATCTTTTTCTTTAACTCAAGCTCAACAACGAGTAGTAGAAGAAATTTCTAATGATTTGCAAAAAAATAAACCGATGCTCCGTTTAGTTCAAGGAGATGTGGGAGCGGGTAAAACAATCGTTGCGGCTTTAGCGGCCATTCAAGCTATAGCCCAAGGATTTCAAGTAGCATTTATGGCCCCTACCGATCTATTGAGCGAGCAACATGCGTATAATTTAATCCATTGGCTTAATCCTTTAAATATTAAAGTCAATCGACTTAGTGGAAAAATGAAAACCAGTGAACGCAAAGCAACCTTATCTGCTCTAAAAGATAACAGTTGTCAATTGATTATAGGCACCCATGCTTTGTTTCAAGAGGAAGTTAATTTTGCTAACTTAGGTTTAATTATTATTGATGAACAACATCGCTTTGGAGTAGAACAACGTTTGCTTTTACAGCAAAAAGGTAAAATAAATGAGCAAATACCGCATCAGCTTTTAATGACAGCAACGCCCATACCAAGAACTTTATCCATGTCACATTTTGCTCATCTTGATATTTCTATTATTGATGAGCTACCGCCAGGAAGAAGTCCTGTCATTACAGCTATTTTAAATCAAAATAAACGTGAATTAATTATTGAGCGCTTGCATACAGCAATAGCAGAAGGCAAACAGGCTTATTGGGTATGCACCTTGATTGAAGAATCAGAAAAACTTCAGTGTATGGCTGCAATAGATACTGCTCAAATGCTACAAGAACAGCTCACAGAGATACGAGTAGGCCTAGTTCATGGTCGCATGAAGACTTTGGAAAAAGAAGCCACTATGGCAGCCTTTAAAAAAGGAGATATTGATTTACTAGTAGCCACTACAGTGATTGAGGTTGGAGTTGATGTGCCTAATGCTAGTCTAATGATCATTGAAAATGCCGAGCGTTTAGGTTTATCTCAGCTTCATCAGTTAAGAGGACGTGTCGGTCGTGGCACAACTCAATCACATTGTCTCTTAGTTTATCAAAGCCCTTTATCTTCAATGAGCGCTGAACGTTTAAAAATAATGCGCTCCACTAATGATGGTTTTCTTATTTCAGAAAAAGATCTGGAATTAAGAGGCGCCGGTGAATTATTAGGAGTGAAGCAAACCGGATATAAACAATTTAAATTAGCAGAATTACCACGAGATAAAGCACTCCTGCCTTTATTAAGCCCTATTTCGAAACAATTAGTACAAGAAAGCCCACAAATTGCTCACGCCATTACACAACGCTGGCTTGGTCAATTCGAGCATTTTTTACAAGGCTAAGACGAGTTGACAACTGGTCTCCACCGCTTCACTATAACGTACTATTTAAATCCCCTCTAATTCTCTCCTCTTGTGAGAAAACTAGAGAGAAAGCGTGTTAATAGCAATTACTAGCTAAGGCGTTTTATATATTTTTTAAGGTGTAATCATGAGTGGTGAAGGCGAAGTTAATGAGGAAAATATTCTCGCTTATATAGATCAGTATTCTAAATTAGAAACTAATCGTAAAAAACAACAATTTATTATTACAAAAACGGATGAATTTCTCTCTGATGAAGAACTTTATTTATTTCTTTCGCATGATCACTCTGAATATCAAAACCCCTGGGAATGGTCACAGCCTGATTTATTGCTTAAGGAATTAAATAAACGTGTTAACAAAAATCCCTCTTATTGGGATGTAGACAAGTTACTAAAAATTATAATCATATTTGCTAAAACAAAAATTTCAGGTATCTCTATATTTACCAACCAAAATACAACACTTGCATTATTGCCTTTCTTTGAAATTTTTATACAAAATAAACGATTTAAATGGGATCTATTTCCAAATAGCGAACATTATGAGCAAAGTAAAGGCATTATTCAGCAGCAAGCAAATATGGCCTGCTTTATCTATCATATAAGCGTATTGTGTGATAAATACAGCATCAAACTTCCTCCACAACAGATACGGTTTATGAGTCAAGGTTGCTGGGCGCTTATTGAGTATTTTATCCACACCATGAGTGAGCAAGAAAAACAACAAGATTTTTTAAATAATGCAAATAATGCTCAAACCGTTCTGGGCTCAATTTTTTCACATGCCCAATTAGATAACTCTTGCTATGACCTTATTTCATTTTTAAATAATATAGCAGAAGATAGCCTTGGATTAGTACCTCAAAATAAGTCAACAACATCTAATGAAATAGCAACAAACATTATAGATGAGATAACTGAGTTAACAAGAGAAGAAATAAATGGCCTTAGAGCTCAGCTTGAGCAATCAAACAAAAAAGATATTTTTGAAAAGGATCTGAAAAACTCTCCTCAAAAATCAGAATATTTTGATACTTTTACACTAAAATTTCTTGAAATAAGCCTCTCAGCACAGGTTGTTTCAAGCGGTAAAATTTCTCCAAAACAGAAAACAACTGCTACAGTCATTAGTTTAGTTACTTCGGTTACCACAAACGCATGGCCTCTTGTCTCCGCTATTTCACCTTTTATTTCATTAATCATTGCGGAACATGATGAATATAGACAAAAAATAGTTTTAAGTATGATCAGTAAATTTATCGGAATACACGCTCATGTTCGTTCACAAGATCTTGCAACACGCCTTGTAATAGCTTATGACAATCAATTAGATAAGCTTACAGAAAAGCGAGCAATAACTGATGTAAAATGTATTTTTAAAGAAGTAGTACGTTGTATGTCAGAGGAAAATCGTTTTCCGGAACATACTGAGTTAGTTAAATATGTGTCTAATCTTAAAGAAGAAAAGCGCTATATTTCATTTTTTAATACAAAAGAAAATACAGATGAGCGATCAGAACCAATTCAATGCACCCCATTGAACCGCTGTATTATCTTATAAGTTTGTATCCATTCACTGCCATTGAACGAAGAAATTGGGCTTTTTTCGTAAGTCCTGTTGGATTTTCAAGATAGCTTAATGGCAGTGGCACATGAGCGGAGTGACTAATTGTCAACGCGCTTTTCTATGGGAACTTAAAAAAATATTTTTAAAATTCTTGAAGTCAAGACTGTTTTTTATTTATTTCTTTGTTAAGATAGTCGAGCATCACCTTTCTGATTATTATTTACAAACCTGTGGATAATTTCTTAAGCTTATTTAATATTTTCTAATAAAAATTTGAATAAATTATATTATAACCCAATACAGACAAGGGCTATCTCCTATTTTTCTTATAAAGCATTTTTTTCTTTTTATCCACAAAATCTGTGGATAACTTTGTGCACAAACTTAAAAACCTCATATAAAACTAGACTAAACTTAGAATGATTTATAACTTACCAATTTGCTCGATGAGCTAGTGGCACTTGCTGAGCTTATGCTATGCTATTATCTTTAGGACTTACAAAAAAATACAGGATTTAAAAGGCACTCATGACTCAGCATGATAGATACTGGCAAGCAAAAAAAATAACCTTGATCGGAGCGTTATGTAATGCTTTTTTGGGTCTGATTAAACTTATTGGTGGTTATTTATTTCACTCTCACGCACTTCTTGCTGATGGGGTGCATTCTTTTTCAGATCTCATTACAGACATCATGGTACTTTTTGCCTCAAAATTTGGCAGTCTTGATGCTGATGAATCTCATCCTTATGGGCATCAACGAATTGAAACCGCAGCTACTTTATTCTTATCTCTTCTTCTTTGTTTTGCAGGCTTTGGTATCGCTTGGGATGCTTTCGAAGAATTATTGAATGGCTCAACTACTATACCCAATTGGCTTGCATTACCCATTATCTGTATCTCAATCTTTATTAATGAGGGTTTGTTTCATTATACACGACATGTTGGTACAAAAATAAACTCATCCTTAATTACTGCTAATGCCTGGCATCATCGTTCTGATGCAGCTTCTTCCTTAGTGGTTTTAATTGGGCTCATTGGAAGCTTATCCGGATTTAGCTATTTAGATACTGTAGCTGCTATAATCGTAGGCTTAATGATTATCAAAATGGGATGGGATTATGGATGGAATAGTGTAAAAGAATTAGTTGATACGGCTGTCAGTAATGAGTTATTAGTTCAAATTGAACAAGTAATTCAAAATGTTCATGGAGTAGAACGAATCCATCAATTACGTAGTCGCTCCATGGGAAATGATGTATTGATTGATGTGCATATTATGGTGGCGCCTAAAATTTCTGTTTCTGAAGGCCATTATATTGCCCAACATGTTCATCAAGCTTTAGTAACACAAATACGCAGCGTAAAAGATGTAATCGTACACGTAGATCATGAAGATGATGAAGTTTCTAGTCCCTCTCTTCATTTACCCAGTAGAAAAGTGCTTCAAGAGCAATTGCTCAATGAAGTTCATATTGATTTTCCACAAATTTTATTTTGGAATGTTCATTATTCAGATGGCAGCATTAATATTGATATTGTCTGTAATGAACAATTTACGCACTGGAACGAATTACACCAAAAAGTACTTTTAGCCCTGCAATTACAAACCAATATTAAAGAAATTCGTTTATTTAGCTTACATGAAATAGTCCATAATAAATCCAACGAGCGTTAAAATAGTCTATACTTTGCTAATCATCAAAGAAGAATTTACTGATTTTTAGCAAAATAACCAAGAGACTTATTATTATGCCTAAAAAATTAACTCAAGAAGAATTTGAACATCTATTAGATGATCTTAAACAAAAAAAACCTACTCCACCCGAGACCTTATCTCTTGCTTCTTATTTAAAGGACAAAGGATTTGAACCTACTTTAGAACATATTAATTTTTTTATTCCTGAAAAAACAGTAACAATGACTCCTTTAAAAAGAGCAGATGACACGATATCAAGTGTTACAACCGTTCCTCGTAGAACAGACATTTTAACTTATTTAGATTTTTCCGACTGCACTATAAGCAAATGCCAATTTGATGAATGCGATCTATCTAATTCTATCTGGCCCAGTAAAAGCATTCGAGAGTGCTCCTATTTGAATACCGTGATGGATAATAGCATTATAGAAAATGTTCAATTTCTACAATGCCATTTTGAGAAAAGTTCAGTTGATGGCAGCAAACTAAATAATGTTCTTTTTGAACAATGTAAAGTAATTTCTTGTAGTTTTAATAAATTAGAACAGGCTCATCACATAGAGTTTCTTAATAGTTTGGTCCAAAGTGTATCGCTATTGGGAGGAAAAAATATAGATGTTCGTCTTACGAATTCTAAGGAAAAACTATCTAAATCCGATGCCATTGAATTTATTACCGATCAGAATATTATTTCTTCTCAAGAAAAAAAGAAAACCTCTAACCCCACTATATTAGTCTGTTGGGATAATAAAACACCGCTCATGTCAGCAACATTCACTGAAAAAATGCTATTGGACTATGCAATGAATCCTTTGCGTATGAATATTATGATTAAAGTGAATCCAGAGGCTTTAGATCAAGAAATAATTAGGCTTAGCCAATTAACTCAAGAAAAAATGCAAGAATTTAAACAGCTAACTGAAGATATTGTTGCAACCAAAATGAAAAAAGAAGAGGAAGAAAATCCAAGCAAGCCAGATATTCCTTTAAGCAGGCATGATGAGCTCTTTCTGGAGGAATGGAAAAAGCAAAAAATAAGCTTTCCTCTATTAATGATGCAAATAATGCGAGATGCCAATGCAGTAAATCCTGCCGAATTCCCTGAAATGGAAGCGCTGTATCACTATGCAAAAACATTCTTTGATAAAGTAGATGGAATTATATTAACAGGAGGACAAGATATTGATCCTCGTTTTTATGGGGAACAAAAACACCCAACAACGGGCTTACCTGCTCATAGCAGCCATCCAGGATTAAGTGATCCAAGAAGAGATCTGCTTGAGTTTATGTTAGTCTACATACAACAACGTGCGTCTCATCCAAAACCTCTTTTTGGTATTTGTCGAGGCTCTCAAGTACTGGCAGCTTCTTACGATGCCACTTTTTATCAAGAGCTTGAGTCTCCAGAAAGACGACGATATTTAGTAGAAAAAATAGAACAAAACTCACCAAATACTCATGCTGCAAACTATTCAACCAGTAAAACCTTAAAGCAAGCCACAGAAGATGAAGATATGTTAGAAGTTATTTTTCAACACCATCAAGGATATAGTATAAATACTGCTCATGGGTTTGAAGAGATAGCAGCAAAACAGACTTCTGGAGGCCCCAAAATTACTGTAGTCAGCGAACATTTACATCAAAATATTACCGCCGTTCAAGCGCATATTGAATATTATGTAGACAAAGAGGAAGATGAAAATCTTGGTTTTGCTCCTCATGTCAGTGTTCGAGCTGCCGATAGTATCTTTGGACAATTTGCTACAAGAGTCCAAGCTTATCGCCAACAACTACGAATCAGCTCTGCTCCTTCTTCATTTTTCACTACAACTAAAGATAACGAAGAGCAAACTAATTATTCACCAACGAACAAACCATTTCAAAAATGATAAAATCTTTATTCTCACAAAAACCGTGGTTAACAAACCAAGGTGTACGTATCTATACGTACATTATAAATCCAAATAGCCTACGTTACGT
The DNA here is from genome assembly GCA_945952115.1 of uncultured Legionella sp. Taxonomy (GTDB): domain Bacteria; phylum Pseudomonadota; class Gammaproteobacteria; order Legionellales; family Legionellaceae; genus Legionella. The sequence continues at coordinate 10,970 of CAMFHA010000035.1, forward strand.
ACTTTATGCGTGAAATCAAGCTTCCATCTCGCTTCAAGGCCGTCAATGCTTGTAGCACGCAGGCAACAGCGACGCTTTTAGTGCTCAAAATTTAGATGAATTTACCCTGCCAAAAAACAATAACTCTCGAACTCCTATTAATTTACAGGTACAATCACTCTTTTTATAGTAAAATACAAAACAGCATGATCGAGGCAGGGTAAACGCACCTAAACGTACATTATAAATCCAAAACGCCTATGTTCCGCGCCTTATGCGCGGAATCCAGCTTCTATCTCACTTCAAAGCCGTCTGGATACTGTGCATAAAGCACAGCACGTAGGCAACAGAGACGCTTTTAGTGCTTAAAATTTAGATGTGTTTACCCTGATGATCGCGGCTATAAACTTGGATCTACATAGGAAAATATGTTAACTGCTACTCATTTAAAATTACTTTTTGGTTTAATTATTTTCATCGTCATCCTTTTAGCGGGCTGGTATCCTTTTAAAAAACGCTTAAAAGAGGATGAGCATATTGATTTCCCTATTGGGGAAACTTTAGCCACCGGTGTTTTTTTAGGTGCAGCACTTCTTCATATGTTGCCAGAAGCATCAAATTTATTTAATCAATTAGGATATACTTATCCTTTTGCATTTATTATTACAGGAACCGTTTTTTTAATTTTTCTTTGGTTTGAGCATTTAGGTAAAGAACTTTATCATCATAAAGAAGCAAGCCACCCTGCTTTCGCTATTTTAGCCTGGGCTATGTTATCTATCCACTCTCTAATGCTCGGAGCCGCATTAGGATTGGCTCATACTAACTCAATGATTATTATGTTATTTCTCGCAATTATTACTCATAAATGGGCAGAAAGTTTTGCTATTGCAATCCAATTAAACAAAAGCACTATGAGTAAGAGAAAAAGCATTATATTTTATTTTATTTTTAGCTTAATGACTCCCATAGGGATTTATTTTGGCTGGTATTTTGGTCATGGAATAGAAACTCATTCTATTTTCGATCCTATTCTAATTGCCGCCTCATCAGGAACCTTCCTTTATTTAGGCACTTTACACGGCTTAGAGCGTTGTGTCATGGTGGAGCGTTGTTGTAATTTAAGAGACTTTAGTTTTGTAATTATTGGCTTTTTATTAATGGCGTCAGTCGCCACCTATGTTTAATCCATTGGACAATTTATAATGCAAATACAAAAAATTCATGCTCGTGAAATTTTAGATTCTCGGGGAAACCCCACAGTAGAAGCTGATGTACTCTTAAATGATGGAAGTTTAGGGCGAGCCAGTGTTCCCTCAGGCGCATCAACAGGCAGCCGAGAGGCTTGTGAATTAAGAGATCACGAAAAAAGATATCTCGGCAAAGGCGTACAACAAGCTATTCATCATATTAATAATGAAATTAATAAAGCATTATCTGGTTATTCAGTAACGGATCAAGAACGCATTGATAATACCTTGTGTGAATTAGACGGTACAGAAAATAAATCACGTTTAGGCGCTAATGCTCTTTTGGCAGTTTCTTTAGCTAGCGCTCGAGCATGTGCTCATTTTTTAAAGAAGCCTTTATTTAAAACCTTAAATCAAGGACAAAATATGTCCATGCCCGTACCTATGATGAATATTTTAAATGGCGGCGCGCATGCTGATAATAATGTAGATATTCAAGAATTTATGATTATGCCAATAGGCGCTACTGATTTTCCCAATGCCTTACAAATGGGCGTCGAAATTTTTCACACACTTAAATCAGTATTAAAAAAGAAAGGATTAAGTACTGCTGTAGGTGATGAAGGTGGTTTTGCTCCTAATATTCAATCTAATCGCCAAGCTCTAGATTTACTTAGTGAAGCTGTAGAGCAAGCAGGTTTCCGTCTGGGAGAAGATATTGTATTTTCTTTAGACGTGGCCTCTTCTGAGCTCTATGAACAAGGGTTATATTATATGGCATCAGAACATAATAAATTCACCTCTGAACAATTAATTGCCTATTATGTTGATTTAGTAAATAGTTATCCTATCGTAAGTATTGAAGATGGCTTAGACGAAAAAGATTGGTCTGGTTGGAAAGAGTTAACTAAACAACTAGGCCATAAAATTCAATTAGTTGGTGATGATTTATTTGTAACGAATCCTAAAATTTTACAAGAAGGTATAAATCAACATATCGCCAATGCAATTTTAATTAAAGTAAACCAAATTGGCACTTTAACAGAAACGCAACAAGCTATTGCTCTAGCTCAAGATAATCACTATCGCTGCATCATCTCACATCGCTCTGGAGAAACAGAGGATTCGTTCATTGCTGATTTAGCCGTAGCAAGTGGTTGTGGCCAAATTAAAACTGGCTCTTTATGTCGTACTGATAGAACTGCAAAATATAATCAGCTTTTGCGTATTAATGAGTTAGCCAATTTGCCCTATGCTGGAAAAAGTGTTTTAATTTAAAAAAGGACTTATCAATAAGTGCAACTTATGCGCCCTATATTCATCATTTTAATTATTGCGTTAGTTGTTTTACAGCATAAGCTTTGGCTTGGAGATGGCAACATCATTCAGTGGATCAGTTTGCAACAAAAACTGAAAGAACATCAACAAGAAAACAGCCAATTAGCAACAAGAAATAAAGCCGTAGAGGCAGATATTGAAGAATTAAAAAACGGAGACCAAGCTTTAGAAGAACAAGCCCGTTATGAACTAGGCATGATTAAAAAAGACGAAACTTATTATCAATTTGTTAAATAGCATGGATAAAAAAATTTAATGAAAGGATATTTAACTGCCTTACCGAAAAGTATTTTTGCAGGCTCTATAATAGGGATTATTTCCGCAATATCTTCTATCTCTTTTGCAGCACTAATTTATCACGGCGTACTTTCCCAATACATACTCATCGGCGCGAGTTCTTGTCTAATTGGTACCATTGTTATAATGCTGGTTTTAGCAAGTTTTAGTGGTTCAAAGCGCGCTGTAGGCCAAGCACAAGATGTGTATGCTGCAATCATTGCAATAACCTGTTACGATATTGCAGGAAAAGTATTAAAAATCAGCCCAAATGATGTATTACCTACTGTCATCGCTGTTACTATGACTATGGTTATCAGTACTGGCCTAATAATGTGGCTGCTAGGACAATTAAAACTTGGAAAGTTAATCCGTTATTTTCCTTATCCAGTCATTGGAGGATTTTTAGCAGGAACTGGGTTACTTATTTTTAATCAAAGCCTTAATTTCTTAACTAAAATACCAGTTGATTTTGCTCATTTAACTACTTTTTTTACCTCACAGTACTTGAGTTTATGGCTACCTTCATTTGCCTATGCTTTTTTTATGATATGGGCAATGCGACATTTTAATCATTATTTAGTCTTACCAGGCTTATTAATAATGGCCATTGTTTTATTTTATCTTTATCTTTTATTTATGGGGATTTCTTTTAGTACTGCCGAAGCAAAAGGATGGTTAATGGGGCCATTTCCTCAAGGCAGTTTAGCAAACATTCCCAGTCTAAATCTGCTTCATGGACATATTCAATGGGATATTATTAATAATTATTTTCCTGAATACCTTATACTTATCAACTTAGCTGTCATCAGTCTGCTTCTCAATGCTTCAAGCTTTGAGATTATGTCTAATGAAACAATAGATATTAATAGAGAACTTAAAGTTACTGGTTTGGCTAATTTAATCGCTGGATGTCTAGGTGGTATAGGTGGGTTTCAAGCGCTATCTATTTCAAGAATTAATCTTAAACTTAAACTTAATTCACGCTTAGTTGGACTCTTTAGTGGAGTCATCCTTATTGTTATTTTAATAGTCGGCACTTCTGGTTTGCATTTCTTCCCTAAAGCTGTATTTGGAGCTTCACTTATCTATGTAGCTCTCGATTTTATAATGGAATGGCTCGTTAGTATTAAAAAGAAAATTTCATGGCCTAATTATCTGATTGTGCTTAGTATAACTCTTGTCATTGCCATCCAAGGATTTTTAACAGGGCTTATAGTTGGTCTTTTCTTATCCTTAACCTTATTCATCATTCATTATAGTAGAATTGATGTCATTAGAACATTTATGGATGGAGATTTGATACGCTCAACAGTAGAGCGCACAGAACGAGAAAAAATCATTCTCTCTACAAAAGGCAAAGAAATTCTTATTCCTATTATTTCTGGTTATCTATTTTTTGGTAATGCCGCTTTTATTATGAATAAAATTATTGATGAAATCGAGAAAAATAAAAATTCTCATATCAAGTATCTAATTTTAGATTTTTCTCGTGTAACAGGTATGGAAGTTTCTTGTTTCATGAGTATTATTAGATTATTACAATTTTGTAAGATACGTTTAATCAATCTTGTATTTGCAAATCTTCCTCTAGAAATTAAAAAGGAAATCAACGTTTTTATTAATAATAGTGCTTCTGAAGACCTTCATTATTCTGAATTTCCTGATCTTGATCATGCAGTTGAATGGTGTGAAGATCAAATTATTAGCGAAGAATTAATAACCATTTCTACTACAGAACAATTCCAATTTCTTACAGCTGACAAGGAAGAAAATAAATTATTACTGAATTATTTTGAACGCATACATGTTAAAGAAAATGAAATTATTTACCAACAAGGAGAACCAGCTAATGACTTAGTATATCTTGTTAAAGGGAAACTAAATGTTGTTTTAGCTTATGGCACTTCTCATGAACTACGGTTAACTCGAATTAAACAAGGCGCTATTGTTGGAGAAATGGGCCTATTTTTAAATGAACCAAGGTCGGCAACAGTAATCGCTACTGAAGATAGCATTTTGTTCCAACTTACTCGTGAAGCACTTAATCGTCTATATAATGAACAACCAGCTTTAGGTTTAACGCTTGATCACTTGATTATTCAATTTCTTGGTAAACGTTTATTGCAAGCAAATAAATTTTATAGTTTTATTAAAAATACCTTATAAAATCAAGTTTGAAGATCATTATGCTCAGGAATTGGAATCTGACTATCCAACCGACATTCCGCAGCTTCGTCTTTTTTGCTAAAAAGTGAGTAAATTTGAATTTTAAATGCTCATTTACTTGTATGTAAACTGCGCTTTAAAATTCAAATTTACTCACTTTTTATCTAAAAAATACTGTGCTGCGGAATGTCGGATCCAAATCTAAAAGCTCAAAAGTCGTGTTAAATTCTTGGTGAAAAGTCAGATTTGAGCTCAAGCTGAATTAAATATTTATTAAATCAATATCAAGCTTTGGTACCTTATTCCATAAACTTAATACAAACCCGCCACCACCAGAGCCAGTTGGTTTAACGGCAAGCGCTCCATGATCCAATAACTGACTCATATGTCTTTGTAAACTTTCACTTACTAGGCCCCATTGAGTAAAACAGTTTGCTGCTTTATTCATTGCTTTTGCCAATTGATCAATTCCACTTTCATCATTTTTTTCTAAAGCGTTTTTACACTCGAATACTGCATCAACCATTTGCTGATCAATTTGTGCAGCTAATTGAGAATTATTAGCCCATAATGTTTGTACTTGCTGAATACAATGCGAAGTAATCCCAATTTGATTACAGGATGAAAGAAACCAGATTGGCTCAAGTACTTGTTTTATAGGAGTACATTTTCCTTCTTGAAAATAAATACCCGCATCTGATGCGACTCCTGCAATATCTAATCCACTGCTTTTTCCATGAAAAAGATGTTCTAATTCTTTAGCAAACTCTAATCGGTTAGTTTCATCAACCATCTTTTGTGCACAAAACCAAGAGCTCATTGCTACACAAAGAGCAGCTGAAGCTCCCATCCCCACCCCTACAGGAATAGTACTGATTAAATCAAAATGGCCTTCTAACTGATTAAGAGAGCGCCCTAGCAAACTCATTCCTTGTTCTAACACACTCCAAAATAATAAATGCATATCAGCACCACTTGTACCATCATAATCAGCACTTAAAGATTGCGAACACGCATTATACTTTAACGTTAAATAACGCTCTTTAATTGGAAAAACCAAAGCAGGATGACCTCTAACTACGGCATGCTCCCCTGCTAAAATCCATTTGCCATAACTAGTAATTGAGAAATCATAAAACATGGTATTTTCCTAATAGATGTTCCTTTTTAAATTGCTCAGCTTTATCAAATTGATCTGGTCGATACAATAAATGAATATTGGGTCCTGCATCCATAGTAACTAAAGGCCCATCACCTTCTTGCTCCCATAATTGCTTGAATTGGTTTAACAAAGATAGACTTTCTTTTGTAATATAAGAAAATGGAGTATCGCAACTCGAAAATAATTCGTGCATTTCCTGGAAATCCTCCCAGCAAAGCTTATAAATCGTAGTCCAATCTTGAGCATTTAATGCAATTAATAAATTAGTTAAGCGTTTTTCAACCTGCTCATTTCGAACTTTATACAGCGGGCTAGTGTTTACTCGTCGATGAGCTTCGCTTGAAGAAACTTCTTTTTCTTTATTAGAAATAATAATAACTTGATGATGTAATTCAGTATAAGGTAGTTCAAGACCTAGAATTTCATTTTCTTGCCATAAAGCCCAAGGTGAAAAAAAAGAACGACAAGAAGATCCTGAGCCTAAGCGACTAAGTTGAGCTTGTTCTTCAGTTGAAAGAAGCGGTTTTTCAGTTAACTCTGAGAGAGCAGTTACTGCGCACCGTGTTAATGCAGCAAAACTTGAAGCAGAACTTGCTAAGCCACTTCCATGAGGAAAGTTATTATTAGATTGTATTAAAAAACTGCCTGAGTAATTGAAGTATTTTTTTAACCGTTGAAGATGAGCAATAAAACGCTCTTGTCCTAATTTTTTTAAAGAAAATTCTTTATCACATTCTGGAGTAATTAGAGGCCTCCATAGATCGTGTGTATGAGAAATAGGCTCTAAACGTACCGTACTTATTAAATTATTCAAGGTATACGATAGGGAAGCATTATCAGGCACATTAGATAAAGCATCTTTCTTACCCATATATTTAATTAAAGCAATATTTGCAGGCGCTTTAGCAAGCCAATGCATAAAATTTCCTCCAAAATTTCCCATGAATCTAATGAGCTTATTGCCATTAAATTAATGACAGTAATTAATGGCCTGGTGCATCATTCCATAATATTTTATGAAGTTGCAATTGAAAACGAACAGGTAATTTGTCTTCGATGATCCAATTAGCCAAATCAGTTGGATTTAATTGTTTCCAACTTGGTGAAAATAAAAGTTGAGCACGTTGATCTAATGAATATTCTTTTATTATCGCACAAGCCCATTCATAATCATTACGGCTGCATAGGACAAACTTTATTTGATCTGAATATTTCAAATGTTCTAAATTACTTAAAAGATTTTTATCTACTTCTAATGAATCAGGTGTTTTTAAATCCATTACAATCATAACACGCTTATCTACTTGAGCGATATCGCGCGCACCACTAGTCTCTAAAGAAACAAAATAGCCTTGTTCTGATAGTTTATTTAATAAATTAAAACAAGCAGGTTGAGCTAAAGGCTCACCGCCAGTAACACAGATATGCTTGCATTTATAGGATGCTATTTTTTTTAAAATATCATCAATTTCTAAGAGCTCTCCTCCAGAAAATGCATAGGCTGTATCACAATATTGACAACGTAAAGGGCAACCAGTAAGGCGAATAAATACAGTAGGTAATCCAACAGTAATGGATTCACCTTGTAATGAATAAAATATTTCGGTGATTCGTAATTGATTGGTAAATCTATTCATATAGCGTTAATTGCTTCCAATTTTAAATTGGCCAATTGAGCAGTTTGAGTACCTGGATAGGCTCTTACAACTTGTTGTAGGCGTTTTTTTGCTTCTTGATCATTTCCTGAAGCAGCATAAGCATATCCTGATTTTAACATACTAGCTGCAGCTTTTGTTGACGAGGGAAATTTCTGTAACACGGTATTAAAATGCACGATGGCTTTAGGATAATCTTTCTTCACCATAAATAACTCACCTAACCAATACTGAGCATTAGCACTATAACCGCTCTGTGGGTATTTTTGTATAAAAGTTTGCATCGCTTTAATCGCATTATCATATTGTTTATTTTTAATTAACTCATAAGCAGCTAAATAGCTGATTTGTTCATCAGCAGGGTTAACTCGAGATGCTGGCGTTGCTACAACAGCAGTACTTCCACGAGGATTAACATTAGGATTCTTTATTACAGAAGTAGTCCCAGCAGTTTTACTATTATTCAACTCTGACGCTTCTTTAGCTGTGCTCATTTTACCAGCACCATTATTTATACGTGAATCTAAATCTTTATAAAAAGCAAGTTGCTGTTCTTGTAATTTTTTTAATTCATGAGACTGGACTTCTAATTGTCCACGAAGCTCTTGTAATTCTTTTTGTAAGGTCTGCACGCGTTCAATTAATGCTGCATTGTCACTTACATTGTTTTGTACTTGGTTATTATTGCTATTAGTGTCATCTTTTGCTAAAGCAGGGCCATAATCATCCTGAGCCATATCCATTTGATATTTCTCAGCATGAGAACCATCGAACTCTGCATTTTCTACTTGTGGTTGCTCGTAATTAGGACGAACAGCACCCGGCTGTTCGTCTATAATTGCAAAATTATCACTATCATCAACTACAGGAGCTTCGGCTAAACTCATGGTTGGAGCAATGAGTAAAGAAAAGCAAGTAGCGATAATGTGTTTTTTGCAATTAATCATCTTGTAGCCTCATATGTAAATTCAACACGTCGGTTTTGTGCATGCGATGCAGCATCATGTCCTAAATTAACAGGACGTTCTTTACCATAGCTCACAACGCGCATTTGATCTCTTCCTACACCTGCCATACGTAAAATATCAGCAACAGTGTTCGCACGATGCTCTCCTAAAGCCACGTTGTACTCACGACTACCACGCTCATCCGTATGACCTGCTATTAGTACTCTTGCTCCAGCATGATTCTTCAAATATTCCGCCTGGGCATTTACTGAGGGTAAATACTTAGAAGCTAAAGTACTATCATCATAAGAGAATAAATATAATTGGTTATGAGGAGCCTGAGTAGTATAAGACTCGCCTGGTTGTTGACCAGCAAAGGGAGTCATTTGTCCTAAACCATGAGAAGACATATCTCCCTCTCCCATAGCGCCACCCTCAGCACTACCGTATTTTTTGGAACAAGCTGTTACTAATACAACACTAGCTAAAATCAGTCCCAATTTACCAATTTTCATCCTCTATCTCCTTTATTCTTTTTATTATTAAACTTATGGGATAGTATTGTACAATTTTTTTTATTTTTTGGCTATTGCTTAATGGTGCTTTATACTTCTTACCACAAAACGTGCCGCCTCTTCTGTAATTAATAAAGAAGCTTGATTCGCTGCAATTACTCCTCCATATGGACTATCCTGAGGACAGGGCAAATTCTTGCTCACAATACGAGAAGCAATTATTTTGTTATCACTAATGCGTGTAAGTACTAGCTTAACAGAGAACTCTAATATACTAGGTCTTTTCAAAAAATTTTGATCCAAATGAAGCAATTGAGTATCTAAACGATAATCTGCTCCTAAAGTATAAGAACTAGATGAAACTGCATTAAAATATCCTGTATTTTGAATACTTTGAATCAATAAGGGATATAACATATTAGCAGGAGGATCAATCCAAGCATTCTTAGCAAAAGCTTCTAATTGATATGGCTTTTTAATGTATAACATCGCTTCTGTTTGAAATCCAGCCACTGCTTCAGGAGCAGTAACTAATAATGTCACATGGCTAGGTTTATTAACTAATCGTTTGTTACTGTAACTGCTAAGTTGATATTGATTTGTTACTGGCAATTTTACAGGGGAACAAGAGATTAAAGTACCCAACAGACTGACTAAAATTAATGTTGATAAAAGTTTTTTCATTATTACTCTCCTGGTCCAGCCTGAGGAGGCTTAGAGCCGCGAATTACTACAGAAGGATTTTGACGCATTTCATTGCTTACTTTTTCCAAATTAGCGGAAATAGTATTTAAACGAGTTAATAAACTAGTAGCAGAAGGAACTGCTTGTTGAGAGATTTGGTCTATTGTATTTCTTCCGCTAATCATAGTTTGAGAAAAATTTTTACTGGCTATGCTCATATCTGTTGCTAAAGTATCGAATTTTTTTACACCAATCCGCAACTCTTTGATTGTTTCTGGAAAATCTTTACTGGCTTTAGATAAATTCAATAATAAAACATCTAAATTACGAATACTTGCATTTATATTGGCACTATCATGAGCAATAACGGTAGAAATTTGTTCAATGTTAGCTAAGGTATTGCGAACATAACGCGCATTTTTTTCATTAAAAATTTTCTGTGTTTGTATGCTTACTTTATTTACATTTTCAGAGACTTCTTTAAGAACCATATCTAACTGATTAAATAAAGAAGGCTTTGCTGGAATAACAGGATAAGGCTCTCCATCCATCCGTTGAATTGGCGTTAAATCAGAAGAATTTGCAGCTAAACCTACATAAGTTACACCAGTAATCCCTTGAGAAATTAATGTAGCAGTAGTGCTCGTGGTGATAGGAATATTTCTTTCTATACTCAGAGTCAACTCGACTTGACGTGGATCATTCGTATTCAGCTCAATCTTTTTTACAAAACCAACCTGAACCCCATTATATTTCACTGGTGATTGCTCACTTAATCCAGCAACAGATTCAGAAAGATAAACAGTATAAAAAGAATATTCTTTTTGATTAAAGCCGACTGAAAGCCATAGACCAGTAGATAAGAGACCACCTATTAAAATAAGCACCAGTGCGCCTACTATGGTGTAATTGGTTTTTGCTTCCAATATCTATCCCCTTATTCTTTTGTTATTTTACTAAAATAATCTACTATTAATGGATGTTTATTTTGCATTAACTGTTCAATAGGCTCGATACTTAAAATTTTTCCACCGCCTACAAAAGCAACCTTATCGGTAGTGTCTTTTAAAGATTCAAGATCATGGCTTATCATCACTACAGTCAATTTTAAAGTATTTCTTAAAAAAACAACAAGCTCATCAAAAAGCCTTGCGCCTCTAGGATCCAATCCCGTTGTAGGCTCATCTAAAAATAATAACTCAGGATCCATGGCGATTGCACGAGCCGCCGCCGCCCGGCGTTGCATTCCTCCACTTAATTCAGAAGGTAATTTTCCCGCTGCATCCACAGGTAACCCAACTAGAGCAAGCTTTAATAAAGCCAGCTCTCTTATTAATTCATCATCTAATTGTGTAAATTCACGTATTGGAAACATAATATTTTCTAATACAGTCATTGTAGAAAACAATGCACTATGTTGAAAAAGCATGCCCCAGCGACGGCGAATTTTTAATGCTTGCTGAGCATTCAACTCATAAATATCTTCACCAAATACTTTAACGCGCCCAGCAGTTGGTTTCAATAACATTAAAATGCTGCGTAAAATAGTGGTTTTTCCACTGCCCGATCCTCCAATAATAGCAAGGATCTCTCCTTTTTCTACACATAAATTAACATCAGTATGAACCCATTGCCCGCCTAAGCAATTTTTCATTCCAGTTATTTCTATAATGGGCTCAGCCATTTATAAACCCATCCAACTATAGGCTACAGAAAAAGCAGCATCAGCGATAATAATTAAAAATAAGGCTTGTACTACGCTTTTTGTAGTTTGGCTACCTAAACTATCTGCTGTGGATTCTACTCTAAATCCTTGAAAGCATCCCACTAAGGCAATTAATACTGCAAAAGCTGGGGCTTTGTACAAACCCAACATAAATTGTTCTAAACCTACACTGCTTTTTAATCGCTGCAAAAAATCCTCATAACCAATGCTTAGCATTGATTTTGACATTAGCATAGATCCCATAATACTAAAAACATCTGACCAAAAAATCAGTAAAGGAAAAACAAGTAATAAACCAATGACTTTCGGCAATACAAGTAATTCGGTAGGTGATAACCCCATCGTCAGTAGAGCATCAATTTCTTCATTAATTTTCATACTTCCTAATTGAGCGGTATAAGCTGAACTAGTACGGCCTGCAACAATAATTGCAGTAATTAAAGGACCAAACTCTCTAAAAATAGCCATTCCAGATAAATAAGCAATAAAAATATTGGCCCCATAAGTTTCAAGTTGTAGACCCATTTGATAAGCTAAAACAACCCCTATTAAAAAAGAAAGTAAAGCTACTATGGGTAAGGCTTGTAAGCCTGCAGAATAAATATTAGAAATAATACTGGGTAAGCGAAAACGTCGCCAATGACCTATCGCCTCACAAAATTTAAGACTAAGATCACCAACCAAAATAATTAAACCATCTATTTGTAACACCTTGTTTTCAGCTTCTTTGCCAATTTGAGAGATGATATTTTCAGCAGCAAATTCTGGAGCATTGTAAGCTAATTCTTTTTCTTTAGATTGAATTAAATGAATTAATTCTTTCTGTTCATTAGAAAAATGCACTAGATCTACTTGATTATTTTTTTCAGTCAAAAGCTTTATACACTTTACTAGAGCTAGAGCACCCGCACTGTCAAAACCAGTAAGATCTTCGCCGCTAAGATGTATTTTTTTTTCTTTAGGTAATGTTTCGTTGTTGAATTTTTTATATAAATGTCCGAGCTTTTGCACTGTCCAGTGACCAATACATTGCAACTGGTTTTGCTCTGAATTAAAAAAAATCTGCGCGCTTTTCTGTTCCATAAATCTAATCTTTAATAATAAGACTCTTAGGATAATACGAAATCATTATAAACTGCAAAAAAGATTATTAAGAAGCAAGGTAAACATCTAAATTTTGAGCACTAAGAGCATCTCTGTTGCCTACGTGCTGTGCTTTATACACAGCAGACGGCCTTGTTGAAGTTTTGGATTTATAATGTACGTTTAGATAAGTTTACTCTAATTAAGAAGAGTGCGAAGTTTAGCGAACTAAATGAACCTCTGAGAAACCATTGCAATGCAGAAATAAAAAAAACCACAAGTTAAATCAGAAGTTCTATTAAATAATTAACAACAAGAATAATTATAACAAGAATCTAATTCAGGCTCTTCTTTAAGATTATCAATAGATTTCTCTAACTCATTAATTTTCTTAATTGAATCAGTGGCAGGCTTAAATACTAGAAAGCTTCCTTTATAAGCTGCAGCAGCTAAGTAAAATACTCCTCCTAAAATAGCAGCTAAAACATTCACTAAAACTTCTTTCCATCCACGATGTTTTTGTAATTCTTGAATGTCTTTACGGTTATCTTTAAACAATAGTTTTGCTTCTTCTTTAAATTGGTGAAGATCCCACTCATTATTTTTATTTAAAGCATAAAGATTAGTTAAATTCTCAACATCTTTAGCCAAACTATTCGCAGCATTGTAAGCATTCAAATAATTAATATCATTAGTCATTTTATATTGATCATTAAAATATTCTGCTTTTTTACGTACTAGTTTGATTTGTTCTCTAACCGTCATTAATTGTCTTTCTTTATTTAGATCGATTGGTTGCTCATCTGAGTTACCATAAGGAGAATAAAAATTCATAGGATTACCAGCATAAAGATTTTTGGCCGCTAATTCAGTTTTTTTAGCTTGGAATGCTTTAGCTAACTTCTGATCTAAACCTGCAATTACAGCCGCATCAGATGCTTTAAGACTAGTAATTTTTAATGTAGATTGGTTTTTCTCAAGTTCTTTTAATTGCTCATTAGAAGAGCATTCATTCACTTGAATTAACAATGCTTCTCTTTCTATTTTAATTTTATTAAATGTTACTGATGCCATTATAATACCTCAAATGTAGGGCACAAAAATATGCTCGGATCGTACTTTGAGTAAAAAGATAAATCAAGAATTTTTTACTAGATGATTTTTTACTGGGCAAAAAATAGTTCTAAAAAATAGAATAACTCTTAGTATCCTCAAGATTGAGTTGAACGACTTCATTAACCAAAAGTTGAGAAGCTCGAGCAATTTGATCTGATGAACCATGGTCATAAACTAATTTTCCTATAACAATTTGAGACGCGCCAAAACAGCCGGCAGCAATAGTTGCAAGAGCAATACCTAAAAACCCACCAGAAGCTAGCATACAAGCTACTAGGGAAACAAGTATAACTCCAACTCCCAAGAGAATCATGGCTCCACCAATAACCTGCAACTCTAAACTTGGATGAATAAGAGCTGCATGAATTTCATCATTATATTTTTTTAGTTGGTCAGCGCTTGGATTAGCAAGAAAACTAATTGTTTTTTTTAACCAATTTATTTTTTCGGTATAAGAACTAGTCGATTTCAATATTTTATAAAGCAAGTCTAAACCCAAATTTTGAATAATATTAGGATAATTATTAATTTCATAAATAAAATTTTCATTTTCTAGATAAAGAGAATGAAGTTCTAAAATAATTTGTTTCTTATCCTCCTCCATTAAATTAAATAAAACCTGATGAATTAAATTATCAATGATAAATTTCTTTTCAATATTTACACTGACATAGTTATAAATATGTTCTGCAAAATACTTTACTGTAGAAAAAATAACAGGGTTCTTATACGCTTGATCCCAAACAAATTTATATTCTTCTGATTGAGCTATATGACTTAAAACTTCTTGTGCATCAAGCTCTATTTCTTTTTCTATTGTTTGAGTTTGTTTCAGTTTATAAGGATTATTTTTCCATGATTGAATATAATATTTTAAAACCTCTACTCCTAAAGCTATCTTATCTTTTTCAACATGCACTTGTGAACGTAAAGAGCGAATTTCTTTAACCACATTAATTAAAATACTTTCCAATTCTTGATCATTTTTACAATCTAATAAGCTCCGTTTTTTTCTTCATCAACAATACATAAAAAAAGAGCAGTGATAAATGCGCTACGGGAACGTCCTGCCTTACAGTGAATATATATTGAGCCTTTGCTATTATAAACATCCACCATTTTTTCTAAGGTTTGAACAACCAAAAAAGGATCTGCGTTGCTAGAATAATCCGTAAAAGGCAAATGATGGTGTTTAATATTATAATAAGCCCAAATATGAGGAGGAATAATATTACATAAAGCGCCTACTCCTGATAACTCAAAATTATCATTACAAGAAACAACCAGCCCTTTACCCGAAAGTTTTTTAACAAGTAATTCACGAAAGGGAGTAATTGGCATCTGTCCTAATAACAGTTCACCATGAAACTCTGATGCAGATTTAATTATATTGAAACTATCCCAATCAATATGAGCTCTTGCTCGGTGATAAAAATGAGTTACGCCATAAATAAATTTTGGAGACCAATGTGGCTCTGGAAAAGAAAAAAAAGGTTTAAAAATACTAGCCTTCATCATTTAAATTTAAAAAATTTAAATACTATTATAAGCATTAAAAGAATAGTTATTTCAATAGCAGTTTCCGAAGAAATCTAATAATTTTTTTGTATTTTAAGCATACAATATTTTACTCATTACTCTTTAGAAAAAATCTTTGTGGAGAGAAAAAATAAAAAAATTAGTGACATTTAGAACTAATAAGATACAATTTGCAAAATTGATATAACAAATGGGGAGCAAGCCATGCAAGTAAAGTTAGAAAAACAAAAAACTGACTATTGTTTTTTACTCAAGGTAATGGCAGGTGTTACTGCTGCGGCATTATTAACTGCTGGCATAGTAGCAGTTTTTGCGGCTAAAGCGAGTACTACAGCTGGAGCAACTGGGCTATTAGCTACTTCCACAGCAATTGCAGGTCCTGTTGGGGCAGTTGCAGCTTTAGCGAGTATTGCAATGATTTTAGCGGCAGCCTGTATATTACCCTGTTTATTCGGTATAAGAGGAAATTCTACAACTTATGTTTCAACCAGACGCCCCTGGTGGGACTACTCATCATTACCACTTTATCCAAATTATTATAGAGCTCCTGTACATGTTCATGGGGGAAGTATTTTTAGTTCTAGTAATGGTCCAGTCCATACTCATGGGGGAAGTGTTTTAAGTAATAGTGGAACTACTCATACTCACGGAGGGGGTATTTTTAGTGGCGGCGGAACTACTCATACTCACGGAGGAGGTATTTTTAGTAGTGGTAATAGTCATACTCACAATCATAACCATGGTGGCTCTACTCACTCCCATTCTTTTCATAGATAGATAAATAAAAACAATCAATATAAGTTGGGTCATTTTGCCTTAATAGCGCTGCCTTAAGGCTTTATCCCAACTTGCTACCTCCTTCACTGTTGTTAAGTTAAGAGGTTTTACACCGAAACCGTTCGGCCTGAGGAGCAGCGATAGCAGCGTCTCGAAGGCTTAGCACCGCATCACGCCTTCGAGACGGAAGCTTGCCGCTTCCTCCTCAGGCCGAACGGTTCAGCGTAAAGCAGGAAAAACGTCCTTAAGGCAGCGCCATTAGGTCGTTTTGACCCAACCTACTCACTAATAAACTTAGTTTTTTCTTTAAGTTAACGCCATGAATCGTTCACTCCTCATGTAAGAAAAGCCATATTTAGCTCAGATTAAACCTGACTTTTCACTAAGATTTAACACCCCCTTGAACTTTATTTTTTATTTTTGACAAATAACAAATAAAGACTACTCTTTATATGTTAGACTTCTTCGGAAATTGTTAGCATCTTAAGAAGTATATTGTGTGACACAATAAAAGGAAGTTCTCATGCAATCTCAACAAACAGCTTCTATAGATTTAGTTAACCCTATTCTTGAATTCATGGAATTTAATTTTAATACTATAGAAAGTTTATATTATTTTAATCCTTTTGATTTTAAATTAAATTATTCAAATAATTTAGATAAAAACATGAGAATGATGATCGACCACAGTCATAAAATGTTAGATTATATGTATGATGTATTTTTAATAAATAAATCCCAGGTTATACAACCGTTTAATTATGAAAAAACTCCGCGCTTTTCAAGAAACATGTTAGATAGCTCTTTAAGTTCTTCTCAAAGAATTAATGAAACACCAAAAAAACCTAAAAGAAAAACTTCAATTAAAAACACAACTAAAAATAGAAAAGCTTCTTAAGTTCACTTGACGCCATTAAATGATAGGTTACGGAGCAAGAGTCTTCCAATTAGCCTTAAGTTTTGTTTTTGTTGACTATAAAGCCCGTTCATGCTGA
>CAMFHA010000036.1 GCA_945952115.1 uncultured Legionella sp.
CACCGAATCGACGAAGCAATTTGCCTCTGCAGTAGAGTTTCGAAAGAAGTCTACTCCTTCGCCTCATTCAAATGCACCTCGTCTAAAACTTAATGGGCAATGCTATATATTATTGACCTGATTATTTCTTCATAAATTTTTACACTTAAGGTATTCTTAAGCTTTTTTGGTTAAAATAAACACAAATAAAAATAAATAGTTCTATTACCGTTAACCAAATAAGAGAACAAAATGCCATTTAGAATTGATTTAGCGACAATCCAGTATCCTAAAATATGGACATCTGACAGCACAACAGATGCAGCAAGACAATTACAACAACTGTATGATAATAAAGATGTTGAAGGCTATAGAAACCTGCTTATGGAGTTAAAGGCTACGTATGCCAAAGAAAAAGGCAATGAGCATGGTGAACTACATAGTTTTAGATTGACTGATAACATCATATATGAAATCTGGGACAAAGGACAAACAAGCCCTGTTTCAATCCAATTTATGGTCAAAGGTTCGGTAATCATCTGGTCTTTTAATGCAGAAAAAGACATCACTCATCAATCTTGGCGAGATAAAGTATTCAATACAGCAGCGATTGCTCATCAAAGCGTGACACATGGTTGTGAAACCTATTATCGGGGAAGTGATGCTTATCATTTGAAAAAAATGCATATTCATTCTGGGGAATCTAATTGCAACCATAATCATTATCGATTAAGTGAAGATAGACCCATCACGCCTCGTGAAGTAGAGGAACATTTAAGAGCTTTTTTTAACCAAACAAACGGAAAAGAATTTATTCCTTCAAATGAGGAAATTGAGTCAATTATTGGCAAATATAAAACGTATTGGGCAGAACATGAATTAGATCCTCGATATAGTTCTTATTATCCTATAGTAGATAATCACAAAAAAAATAAATTTTTTGATGAATTAATAACTGCAGAAAATACTCAACAACAAGAAGAAGCTCTTAAAAATTATTGTAAAATTATAGAGGTACCAAAAGAAATAGTAGAAAACGGATATAAAGCCTTGAAAGCTGCAACTCAGAACTTAGGCACTATGAGGCCTATTCATCAAAAACAACTAAAAATATGCTTAGAAAAATTTGCACACAGCGAATTTAAAAATTACGATGAAGCATTATTTTATGCAAAACAATGCAATCTATTTTTTGATAAAGCTCATGCGCAATTTATTCTTGCATTTAATGAATTTGTTAGCAAAGTAAATTTTTATCAGGCTTTTAAAACAACAAAAAACTACGACTGGTTACAAGTACCTAGCGATAACGAAATATCAGAAACTGATGAATATCAACCGTACGCTCAAGTACAAATTAGAGGAACTCATTCAAAATCATCGGTAAATAGTAGTGGCAGTATTAGAGATCAATATAGCAATGATATTGAGCAAATCATGACTTGGGATGATGAAGTTGAGTATAAACTCTTTGCTGAAGCCTTAACTAATCGTTGCCGCAGCATTGATAATGCAATGCTAGGTGAACTAACTCCTGAAGATTTCCGTAAAGCGTTGCGATTATATCATGCGATGAAACATTTAAATAATGGCAATATCCTAGGAGAAACAAGCACAAGGTTTTCTAAAGAACTTTTTGAAAAAATAGTATCTATGAAGAGCGAAATTGCAGGAATGGTCGATGTTGACTCAGAGCCTAGTCTTGCATTAGAGCCTATTTTTAATTGGCTGAACACCGCTTCTCCTGAATTGGAAAAATGGTTATGCTGGGTGGAAAAAAATGGATCTCGAGGCTTAGGTTCTGAGCTTGCTTCAATTAGGCACCAAAAAGGCAGTAGAATAACGCGCTGTAATTTCTTTAAAGAATTAGATGATAGAACACCAGGATCGGATATAGCTACTGTATTTGCGTTAAAACCCAAAAGCAACTGCGCAGAAGATCTATTAGACTTTAAAGTTCGAAAATATATTCAGTCCATTATGCATTTAATGGGTCAAGAAATTTACAAAAAGAAGTCAGAGATTGCTATTCTTTTACTAGATGCTATTGCAGATGAAAATTCTTATGATGAACTTGAGAATACCCTCGAGAATTGTAATTTCTTAACTGATGATATAGAGAACTCTTGTGCTACAGGTTGCTTAACTGAATTAATACAAGAAACAAGAGAGCTTAAAAAGTCCAAAAGCTTAGAAAATTTCTTTTAGCTAGCTGAGCTTTGGTAACCGTTTACGCCATTGTGTGAACGGTTACCAGCTTTACTGGGCTTTCTGTACGGCAATTTACAACTAATAATGCTTAATTCAAATTGAATGAAGCAATAAGACCTTTGCTTATCCAGTTTTTTAAATAACTTGCTGCAGTCATAGCTACTTTATCAACAGCAATCCACTCACACAGACCTTCACATAAAGCGGCAAAGGATAGGTTATTTTGTACTCCATCAAACATCCATGCTTCTTCTTTGCTTAAACTATAATACTGAATTATATAATCAGGAGAGCGCCATAATAACCATGGACTAATAGCATCTGCTTCAACTAAATTGGGTAATTCCTGATCTTCCGTTAAAGCGCGCCATAAAGGAATTGCATTCCAATAATAATTGACCCTTTGTACAGAAGGATGAGCAATAAAAGATAACTCAGCCCAAGCTTCTGGCGCAATTGAAGCCATCTCATCAATAGTGACAATAAAACTATCTTTAGCATCAAAAGCCAAAGTCATTTTCCATTCAAAATCTGCTAGCTCTGACAAAAAAGTATACGATTTTTCATAATAATTTTTTAAAAAAATAGATAATAGATCACCATACCAACGAATTGAGCGATAATAAGAAGGATGTGCATTAATAAAATGTCGGCACATTTTTTGAAATTCTTCTGTACCTAAATAGCTGTATAAAGCAGGAAAAGTGGTCGTTAAACATTCGATTAAACGTAATTGATAAGCATCTCTATAAATAGATAAACGTTGTTCTGCAGAAACTTCTACTGTAGAAAGTACTGAAGGAGTAATCTCTTCTTTACCAGTTAAAAGAAATTGCTGAAATTGATCTTGTAATTGGGCTAGCTCACTCATATACCGTCTCTTTAGTTAAGATTGCTTTAGCAATCTGTTTTGCTTGTTGCAACTCGGCAAGTAATTCAGCAAAAAGTGGCATATTATCATCTCGTTCAATCATCGTGGAGACAAGCCCTAGATGCTTTATAGTCTCTGCATATAAATCCCACACTTCTTGTATAACAGGGGCATCATGAGTATCAATAATATACTCTCCAAGATTAGAATGGCCTGCTAAATGAATTTGCACCACTCGAGAAGCTGGCATTGCATGAATGTACTCTAAAGGATTGAATTGATGATTAACTGAACTTACATATACATTATTCACATCAAGCAAAATAAAACAGCCTGCTTGACGAACAATCTCAATAATAAAATCCCATTCACTCATTTCTGATTGTTTATAAGTTAAATAGCTTGATACATTTTCAATAAGAATAGGTCGGCCTAAAAAATCTTGAACTTGCTGGATACGTGCAACAAGGTGTTCAATTGCTTTATAGGTATAAGGAATAGGCAATAAGTCATGAGCATTTATTCCTTTTACTCCAGTCCAACATAAGTGATCAGAAACCCATTTAGGCTCAATACGCTTTACTAGATCTGCTAATTGAATAAGATAATCTTTATCAAAGGGATCAGTGCTACCTAAAGATAAAGAAACGCCATGCATCACTAGAGGATAGTGCTCACGAATTTTATCTAAATAATAAAGAGGTTTCCCTCCAGGAATCATATAATTTTCAGTAAGGATTTCAAACCAATCAATATTGGGTTTATTCGTTAAAATCTCTTCATAATAGTTAGGGCGCAATCCTAAACCAAAACCAAGGAACGGCATTTCCAAAGGAAGCGAATTATTCTTTGTTACATCCATATAAACCTTTCAGGACTTATCAAGACCAGACCTATTGGATAGGTCTGGTACATTACTAAAATAAAAATTAGCTTGATTTATTACTCAGCTACTTTACCACCTGCTTTAGTACACTCATCAGCAGAATCCACTACAGTCACACCTTTACCTTTACAAGCGTTTTGACCTTTGCAAGCATTGTTAGCAGTTTTGCAAGCACTTTGTCCTTTGCACGCATTACTACCCATGCAATGAACTTTTCCAGCAGCAGGAGCATCATCAGCCATAGCTGGAGCAACAGAAAATAAAGCAGCAGCACCTACTGCAAGAGCAGCACCAGTTAATTGTAATTTGTTCATTTAATTCCCTTATAAATAAATTTAAAAAAAAACAACTTTTTGGCTAAGCAAACCGGCCAAAATTATTGTAAGAATAAATAAGAAATCTTGTCAATCAATTGATAACTACAAGAAATATTTAATTTTTTAAGGTACTATTTTTTAAATGTGTGCTCCATTTTTGTCTATTTTTGGGGCTCATGCTTTGTTGTTTAATAACATAATGCACTACATAAATGCCATCACTGCCTTTAACTATTTTTTGTATTTCATCCTGTTGTAAATTTTTAGGTTGTTTTATTTGAAATTCAATGATAACGGCTTTAGGCTGTTTATCAATAAAATAACTTTTATAAGTTAAGCCTGATTTTTTTAAATCAGCTAAAAAACGATTAGCGAACTCTTTAGCACTTACATCTTCCATGCCAGGAATAAATTGACTAGTAATCAGTTCGTTCCAATGATTAATATTTTGTCCGGCAGGAACATATTCAATACTGGTAATTGCTTTAGTATGCTCTCCCCAAACTGCTTTCCAAACTCTGTTATCAAATTGAATATCTTGTTTTTCATAAGATAATAATTGTGGATCTATTGGCTGGTTATTAATACTCATTGAACTACAATACATTTGTTTTTTATAGGTGTAATATTCCACGCAATTTGAGCTATTTTCTTTAGTAACTTTAACTGCATTAGTAGGTAAAGCTGCATCCATATTCGCAGCAGCAACGTTAAAAGAATAAAAGAGTAAAATACTTATATTTAAATTTAAGAAGTTCATTCTACTGATTCATTAATGAGTTATAAATTAATTGTAGATGAAAAAGCAACATAAACAGGACTTGCGAAAAATAGCAGGCACTATACCCAAAATCTCGCATCTTAAAACATTTTGGGTATAAATCAATGCCGGCTAAGATTGATTTAACGACGAACAATAATACGATTATCTACATTTTTTACGCCTGGAACTTTTCGAGCGATTTGCTCTGCAACATCACTTTGACGAATTTTCTTAACATAACCACTTAAAATAACAGTATTTTGATTGGTTTCTACATGAACTTGACCAATTATTGGATCGCCACTTTGAATAAGAGCATTTTGAACTGTTTGTGCTAAATTAATTTCTGCAGGTGGCTGTGCAAAATTAAACATATTGGTCATCGGATTGGAATTAGTAGTGGTAGTGGTATGGCACGCTGTTAATAACCCTACACAACCAATTACCGTTGCTTTTATTAAATAATGACGCATTTGTTTCTCCAAAAGTCAATTTTTATTATTAAGTTCACAGGGTAAACGCATACCTTGATCAAATAAAAACAAACTGTCGTCATTGCGAACGAAGTGAAGCAACCCAGTACGAAAATTTAACGAAGTATCGATCTGGGTTGCTTCACTTCGTTCGCAATGACGACAGTTTGCGTGAAATTTTCATAGCATGAGTTTACCCTGATTAAATTCATTCTGACTTAGGTGGATTTATAGTGCAAGTCTGCTTAAAAAATAATTGCCAAATCAATCAATTCACCGCTATAAAGGCTTGAGGATCTTGTCTTCTTCTTTTTCAAGATTCCTGATAAGCAGGATGTTTCTCCCACTCATTGTTTTATTAGACTTCTTCGCTAGGCTCAGGATGACGAATAGCGAAGAAAAACCGCACTTCTAATTAACCCTGGTTAATCGTGCTCGTTTACGAGTTATAGGTGCTTAAAATCACACCCAAATGTGACCATTAATTTTACAAATTAATGAGAAAATAGTACAATAATCTTTTTTATATTTAAGAATAATTGATGAGCGATAAGGTTACAATTGGTAAATTGTATGAACAAATGTTATCTATTGAAAGAGAGAGCTATAATGAATTTTTGCAACTCACAGAAAAACTTTATGCCCTCATTCAAAAAGAAAAAATACTAGAAGAACAACGTGACCAAACTCTTATCATCGCAGGGGTAAAATTTAATGGCTTATTTTCTCGAGGCTACTCATCCACAGGACGAGATTTAGTAAATTTATATAGAAATGCAGAGGAAAAAGCAGAAATTGCATATCGAAAAGGCTATAAAAAAATTGAAGAGGAACGTCTTAAGTATGAAGCAGGTTTGGAGTTTCTATCAGATTGGTTTTATGCTAATTTCCAAAAATTGGCACAAGAAATCTGTGAATTGCTGTTGAAAATACACTCTGAGCGTTTTTTGAAGACAAAAATAGCTGATTCGAATGGAGTATATTCATACAGTTGCGAGGAAAAAAAACTCTCTCCGCTAGAGCAGGAAGAGTATGAGCAAGGAATTGAAGCAATTAAAAAACAATATACAGCATCAATTCAGAACGCAAAGAGCTTTAAAGTGACTATCGAATCGGGCAAAAAAAAGGTGAGTTCTTGGACTCCATTTAATTCAGTAATAGATCCGAGTAAAGACATGCAACAACTCTTATCTTCTTCGAATATATTGCCTTGGGATCGGATTAATGTGCCAATAGATCTCAGTCAATACATAGGCGAACTAGTATCGCCTACTTCTCTATTTAAGAAAAAGAAAACTGAGAAAAACGAAGCTATTATTTATACAACTTCTTTGCATTATTAATGAGGTAAAAAGGGCTCTGTCGAAAGGAATTCCGGTAGAGCTATATGGTGGTGCAAGCACTTTCAAAGATCTTGGGTATATATTTGAGAATAATTGATGAGCAATTCGAGGAAAAAGATTCACCAACTGTTTTTTTTAAGTTAAGCTGCTATACTTTTTTCTAATGGGTTTTTGGCTTTCTTAGAACCCGTCTTCACAGTCGCGAGTCTAAATTAAAATGAGTTGATTTTATAGAATCTCTGAGCAACATACATAAGGTATATGAATAACGGAGCGCAGAAAATCAGCCCATTTCAGTCAGAATAATAAATTGTAAAGATGGACTCTTCACTCAACAGGACTAATGATGAATAAGACTGAAAAAGAGCAAACTACTCGCCGAAAACAAATAAAAGATGATTTAAAAGGAGCCAAGCCAGAAGGAAATAACACTCAAGAAAATCCTCTTGAAACAGATTCTTTATTTCGATTCATGGATAAATTTTATCAAGCGAATCTTGGTAAATTTACAGCAGGTATTAGTCCTGCCGCAATTAGAACCTCTTACTTCTCTTGGCTAGCACAATTAAGCCAATCCCCAGGAACGCTTTTAAGATTAGCCACCTACCCTTTGCGTCATTGGGGAAACACGTTTCATAATCTAACAACACAAGTACAACCACGAAATGGCAAAGACGTACGCTTTCAAACAGATAACTGGAGCAATTATCCCTGGCGTTTATGGGCAGAGCAGTTTTTGCTCTTAGAAGAATGGTTTCTTCAAACAACTAAAGTTCCTGGTTTACCTATTCATGTGAAACGTACAGTGGCATTTGGAATTAAACAAATGTTAGATGCTTTATCTCCTTCCAATTTTGTACTTACTAATCCCGATTTATTTCAAGAAACTATTCGCTCTCATGGAGAAAATTTAATTCATGGAACTGAATTAGCGATACAAGATTTTGTTGAAAAAATAACTGGATCACCCCCAGCTGGCGTAGAAAATTTTATTCCTGGTAAACAAGTGGCCATTACGAAAGGTAAAGTGGTTTATAGCAATCATCTTATTGAATTAATCCAATATGAGGCACAAACAAAAACAGTGTATAAAGAGCCAATACTGATGCTCCCAGCATGGATTATGAAATATTATATTCTTGATTTACTACCAGAAAATTCTTTGGTCAATTGGTTAATAAAACAAGGGCATACTGTATTTATCGTCTCCTGGCGTAATCCGAATAGTGAAGATCGAGATCTGGGATTAGATGATTATTATCGTCTGGGTGCAATGGCTGCAATTGATGCAGTATCTAAAATCATACCACAAACCAAGATCCATCTTTTAGGCTATTGCCTTGGGGGTACGCTTGCAATGCTTACTGCGGCAGCCATGGCCAATAATAATGATCAACGTTTAAAAAGCTTAACTCTTCTTGCGGCTCAAGGAGATTTTACTGAAGCAGGCGAATTACTTTTGTTTATCACGAAAAGCGAAGTCTCTTTTCTCAAAAATATGATGTGGGAACAAGGCTATCTGGATACAAAACAAATGGCTGGCTCTTTTCAAATGCTTCGTTCTTATGATTTGATTTGGTCAAAAATGGTTCAAGATTATATGCATGGAAAACAAAGAGGAATGATTGCTTTACTGGCTTGGAACTCAGATGCAACACGTATGCCTTATAAAATGCACAGTGAATATTTAGAAAAATTATTTTTAAATAATGATTTTGCGGAAGGACGCTTTTCCTTGGAGGGCAGACATATTGTAGCTAAAAACATTCAATTACCGACCTTTGTAGTGAGTACAGAAAAAGACCATGTCGCACCATGGAAATCAGTTTATAAAACGCATCTCTTATTAAATAGCGACATTA
The DNA here is from genome assembly GCA_945952115.1 of uncultured Legionella sp. Taxonomy (GTDB): domain Bacteria; phylum Pseudomonadota; class Gammaproteobacteria; order Legionellales; family Legionellaceae; genus Legionella. The sequence continues at coordinate 8,706 of CAMFHA010000036.1, forward strand.
CTTTTGTCTTAACCAGTGGTGGACATAATGCGGGAATTGTAAGTGAACCAGGACGGGAAGGACGAAGTTATCGCATCAGTGAACGTGCTAAAAATGATTCTTATATTGATCCCAAAACTTGGCTTGAAGAAACCCCTCTTCATCAAGGCTCATGGTGGGTTGCATGGCAAAAATGGTTGGTTAATCAATCATCACCAATTATGGTGAATCCACCTCAAATGGCCTTAAAACTACCACCAGCACCAGGTAAATATGTTTTGCAAAAATAAGGTGGATTTCCCTAGGTTCGGATTGAATGACTATCAACCAACATTTCTTTCTTTTCTTTCCTACGTGCTTCCCATGTATGCAAAAGTACATAAAAAGCGGGTACAAACACAACTGCTAAACAGGTTGAAGCAAGCATACCGCTGGAAACAGCAATACCAATTGAACGACGCGCGCTTGCTCCAGCACCTGAAGCAAAAACAAGAGGCATTACTCCCAAAATAAAAGCAAAAGAAGTCATTAAAATAGGTCTAAAACGCTTTTTAGCACCTAATACTGCCGCTTCCATCACTGATTTATGATTATATATTTGTTCTTCACGCGCTACTTCCACTATAAGAATCGCGTTTTTAGCAGCTAAAGCAATAAGCAAAAGAATTCCAATTTGGGTATACATATTATTGGCAACACCTAAAAGTGATAAAGCCAAGATGGTACCAATTAAAGCCAAAGGAACGCTAAGTAAAACTGCTGCAGGAGTTATCCAGCTTTCATATTGTCCAGCTAATATTAAATAAACTAAAATTAAAGAAAGAAGAAAAATATAATAACTTACATTACCTGCAATTTTTTCTTGATAAGCAGTACTAGTCCACTCATACGACACACCAGCAGGTAAAATTTGTTTCGCTAAGCGTTCCATCGCTGCCATTGCCTGACCAGAGCTATATCCTGTTGCAGAAGTACCATAAATATTTGAAGAAGGATATAAATTATATAAAGAAATTAAAGAAGGTCCTACAGAAGGATAAATATCTGTAAGAGTACCTATGGGTACCATGCCCCCATTCTTATTTTTTACATAAAAATTGCGAACATCTTCAATCGTCATTCGAGAGGAAGCATCCGCTTGTACATACACTTGAAATACCTGACCAAACTTAGAGAATAAATTGACATAAGAAGAACCTAAATAGGTTTGCAAAGCATTCTTTGCATCACCAATAGCAACCCCTAAAGATTCTGCTTTAATTCTATTAATAGGTGCTGATACTTGCGGCACTGACGCGCGAAATGAAGTCATTAATCGTTGAACTTCTGGTTGCATACTTGCATAATGAATCAGCTGATCTGTGGCTGCTTGTAATTTACGGTAATCAAAACTTCCATCTTGCAACTCCAACTGCATTTGAAAACCGCCAGACATACCTAATCCTTGAATAGGCGGTGGCACCATAACCAAAACTTTTGCACCAAGCGTTTTTGAAGCAATTGCATTAAGTTTTTGATACATATGCAAAAGATCTTCATCTTTACCGCGTACGCTCCAATCTTTAAACATGACATAAAGCACACCTGCATTGGCAAGATTTGAGTTGTTATCAAGTAAAGAAATGCCATCAATAGTAATAACATTCTCCACTCCACCCAATTTGGATGCTTGCTCACTTAATTGGTTCATCATTGCTTCTGTACGATCTAAAGAAGAACCATCAGGCAATTGTACGTTTAGCATCATGTACCCTTGATCTTCAATCGGAATAAAGCCTGTAGGTATTTTACTAATTCCTACAATCGCTAAAGCAACCAGAATTACACCAATAAAACATACTCGTTTATAATTGTGTACTAGAGTATCCATGAACTTAATGTACCGATTTTCCATCGGGTAATACACTTTATCAAATGCTCGATAGAAAATATTTTTCTTTTCTACTTCAGGAACTGGTTTTAACCATAAAGCACATTGAGTAGGTTTTAATGTCATCGCATTAACCGCACTAATAAACGCCGTAGCTGCAATAACTAAAGCGAATTGAGCATACATAGCACCGGTTAAGCCCGGCATAAAACCTGCAGGTATAAAGACTGCCATTAACACCAAAGTAATACCTAAAATAGGCCCCATTAGTTCACGCATTGCTTCAATAGCAGCTTCTTTGGGTGGCATACCTCGTTCAATATGCTGTGTTACACCCTCCACAATAACAATGGCATCATCAACCACAATCCCTATTGCAAGCACTAAAGCAAAGAGCGTAAGTAAATTCACCGTATAGCTCAATAAGAGCATGCCAAAAAAAGCACCAATAATGGTGACAGGGACTGTAGTAGTTGGCACTAGAGTCGCACGAGCATTTTGTAAGAAAAATAAAATAACAATTAATACTAGAATCCCTGCTTCATATAAAGTTTTATAGACTTCTTCAACTGAGGCTTTAACAAAAACAGTGGTATCAAAAGGAATACTGTATTTCATTCCTTTAGGGAATTTTTTAGCCATTTTTTCAACCAAAGCTCGTACTTCCTTAGCAACATCTAAAGCATTCGCACCGGGTAATTGAAAAATAGCTATCGCTGCTGCAGGTTTATTATTTAATTTAGAAAGCTGACTGTAACTAGATGAACCTAACTCTACTCTTCCTACATCTTTCACACGCACAATTTGTGCACTCGTGCTCGTATTAGCATTTTGATTCGGTTGCGTCGATAAAGATTTAACAACAATATTTCCAAACTCCTTAGGATCAGCTAGTTGTCCTGGAACACTTACAGTAAATTGATAAGCTTGTTTTCCTGAAGTGGGAGGAGCAGCAATTTGACCTGCAGAAACTTCTTGGTTTTGACTACTTATTGCATTAATTACATCACTAGGATTTAAACCATAAGCAAGCATCTTTTTCGGATCAAGCCAAATTCGCATGGCATAACTTCCTGTACCAAAAATAATTACGTTACCGACGCCAGGTAAACGAGCTAATTCATCTTGCATATTGATAGTGGCATAATTATTTAAAAACAAACCATCGAACTCCCCATTTTCAGAAGTCAATGTAATAAATTGCAAAATGGCAGTTGATTTTTGCTGAACCACAACTCCTTGTTGTTGTACTGACATAGGTAGCTGAGCCATTGCAGCTTGCACTTTGTTTTGAACTAATATTTGCGCAAAATTAAGATCTGTCCCTATTTCAAAGGTTACGATTAAAGTATAGTTTCCGCTATCAGTACTTGTGGATTGCATATACAACATTTTTTCTACGCCGTTCACCTGCTGCTCGATAGGCAAAGCAACCGTTTTAATTAAAGTTTCGGCGTTAGCCCCGGGATAACTAGTAGTAACCTGGATAGTAGGAGGAACAATGGCTGGATATTGAGTTATAGGCAGCACTAAAATAGCTACAAAACCGATAAAAACAATAAATAAAGCAATAACATTTGCTAGGATAGGACGCTCAATAAAAAATTTAGAAATCATTGTTTTATATTCTCACTTTCCTGTATTTGCACTTTATTACCAGGTGTAGCAAATTGTAAGCCATCCACAACAACTCTATCTTCTGCCACTAATCCTTTGGTGATAGCTTGTTGACCATTTTCAGCCGGACCTAAGTCAACATATTTTTGCTGAACCACATTATTTTTATCAACGACATATAAATAAGCGCCAATTTGATCGTAGAGCAAGGCAGTACTTGGTACTGTCCATTGTTTTTTAGGTGTAGAAACAGCAACTTGTACTTGTACAAATAAACCAGGAACAAATAGATTATCCGCATTTTCTAATACCGCACGTAATTCCATAGTTCCTGTAGATGCATTAAGACCAGTATTAACGAAATCTAAAGTTGCTTTATGTGTATAACCCGATTCATTTTGAAAATTAACATAAACAGGAACGGTATTAATATCAGATGGTTTAAACCCTGTGGCACGTGCTGCAGCACGTAATTTAATTAAATCAAGCTCATTAAGATTAAAATAAACATATAATTTATCAACTTGTTCTATAGTTGCTAAATTGGTGGCGACTCCATTTCCTACATAATTACCAATATCCACCAAATGACGGCCAATTCGACCATTAAAAGGAGCGGAAATATGAGTATAACTATAAGTGATTTTAGCGTTCACTTCATTTGCTTTAGCCTTATCTAATTCAGCTTTTGATTCATCCATTTTCGCCAACCATATTTGCACATTATTTAATGAGGTAGCATGCTGTTTATACATCACTTGTTGGCGAGCATATTCTAATTTTGTATAATCATAATTAGCTTGATTTGCAACAACAGTTGCTTGAGCAGCCAGCAACTGTTCCCAATAGGGTTCTGGTTGAATAACAAAGAGTTCTTTCCCTTTTTTAACAAAAGTACCGTCAGTAAATTCTATTGAGTCTAAAAAACCAGCCACGCGCGCAACTAAATTTACTGAGTTAAATGCTACGGTAGTTCCTGTTTGAGTTACAAATTCGATCATTTTTTTTAATTCTGGTTTTTGCACCGTCACCATGGGTAAAGGAATAACCATTTCTGGTTTTTTAGTAAAATAATGAATCATAAAGTAGGCCACAATAAGGGCTGCTATTAAAAATTTTATTTTTGTTTTTTTTGCATCTTTTTCTTTATTCATGCTCATTACCATTTTGGTAGATAAAGTTCCTGGATTCTTTGGGCTTTTGTCATTGGAGGCATATGATTTTGTTGTTTTAACAATGTCCCCCAATTAGTCCGAGCTGCCATTTCGTCTTTGATATTTTGCGGTATCACATCATTGGTGCTTCTAATTTGCCAACCACCACCCAAAGCACGATATAAAGCAATCAATGCTTCAGGGATATTTCCTTGAGCATTAACCAAAGAAGTTTGTACACTTAATAATTGCTGTTCCGCATTAAGAACCGGTGTAAAATCAGTTTCACCCTCTGTATAACGCACAATAGCTAATTGCAATGTTTTGGTAGCAGAAGCGTTGGCTTTGGTTAAATAATATACGGCTGCTTTAGCTTGAATATAAGCCGTAATATTATCTTGTACTTCTTTTTGAGCCTGTAAAACAAGATTGATATAATTTAATAAAGCCTGTTGAAATACTGCATCTTGCGCACGCACTGCATTGGTAATTTGACCATAATTTAAAAGCGACCATGTAAAATTAGGACCCGCTGTAATCGTACGATTTGACCAGTTAAACATATCAGCAATAGACGAACTACCAATATTAGTAGAAGAAAAAGTAAAGTTCCCTACTAGAGATAAAGAAGGATACAGTTCCGCCTTAATTGCACCAATAGATGCACCTTGCTGTACTGCTTGTAAGCGCGCTTGATGAATATCAGGTCGTCTTGCAATTGTTTCTTTAGGAATTCCTACGGCAACTGAATAAGGTGCTTTGGGAATTCCATAAGTTTTTTTCAGTAGTTTATCAGCACCCCCAGGAACAGTGCCTAATAATACGGTTAAAGTATCTTTTTGAGTTTGTAAGTCACTAACTAACGGAGGTAAAGAGGCTTCTGTTTGAGCTAATTCGGTTTTAGCTTGTTCCACATCAACTAAGCTAACTTCACCAGCATTATAACGCGCTAGGGCAATTTGCAAACTCGTTTTTTGAACCACAATATTAGCATTGGTTACTTTAATTTGTTTTTCTGTAGTTCGTATTTGAGTATAAGAAGTAGCAATATCTGAAGTAAGTGTAATTAAAGCATTATCATAAGCAGCTACCGAAGCTAAAAATGCGGCGTCATTAGATTGAATAGCACGACGATATTTTCCCCAAAAATCCAATTCCCAACTAGCTGAAAAGCCCAGTTGGGCCGTATCAAAACTAGAAGGTAAAATGCTTTCTAAGGAACTACCTCCAATGCGATTATAGGAATAATTCCCTATCATTGCCTGTTGTTGAGGGTATAATTCACCTACCGTCTGAGCTAATTGAGCTCTTGCTTGCAATACACTTACGCCCGCGCTTTGAATCGTTAAATTATTTTTATATCCTTGGTTAATAAGCTTGGTGAGTGTTGGATCTTTAAATACTGTCCACCATAAATAATCTTTAAAAGAAGTTTCTTTAACAGAAGAGTTTTTTTGTGGCCAATTAGCTGCTATGTTTTTTTGTGGTTCTTTATAATTAGGGCCAACCATGCAAGAACACAGCAATAAATAGAGAATTAGAATAAATGAACGCATCATGTCTATTTAAAATTCCCCTTCAATCAATCCCTGATATGCTGTTATTATAAATAACGCGTCGTTGTATCTATAATGACTTTAAAACTGTATCATCACTTGCATCAATTTGATAGTTAAATTTTAAAAATTCAACTCAAAGAATTAAATTAATGTATGCTTTAATTTAACCTCTTCTGCTGACCAATGATTGAGAGAAAATATGGATAAAGATTATTACAAAATAATGGGATTAGAACCTAATGCTAGTGAGCAAGAAATTAAAACTGCTTACCGTCGTTTAGCAAGAAAATATCATCCTGATATTAGTAAAGAGCCTAATGCTGAGGAACTTTTTAAAGAAATGGGTGAGGCTTATGAAACGCTAAGAGATCCGAAGAAACGCGCTCAGTATGATGATTATCTAAAAAATCGTGAATTTTATGAACAAGCGCAACAAAAACAAACTGGAACAAACCAATCCTACCATTATTATGGAAATGACCCTGAATTTTCTCATGCTGATTTTACTAATGGCGAATTCAGTAGCGATTTCTTCGAATCGTTGTTTGGACATGCGCGCGCGCAAAATAAGCCAATGGCGGGTCAAGATTTCCATGGTAAAATAACCATTAGCTTAGAAGAAGCGTTTAGTGGCACAACCAAAGGAATTCAAATACCTACTGATGCAGGAAAGACTCAAACTTTAAATGTAAAAATACCTGCTGGAATAAAATCAGGACAACAAATACGCTTACCAGCTCAAGGTGGTCCAGCAGTCAATAATGGACCTAGAGGCGACCTCTATTTAACCATAGAAGTACTGAAGCACCACTTATTTGAAGTCAAAGAGAATGATGTCTATTTAACGTTGCCTTTAACTCCTTGGGAAGCTGCTTTAGGAGCAACTATTGCAATCCCTACTTTATCAGGAAAAATTGATTTGAAGATTCCTTCAGGCTCACAAGGCGGACAAAAATTAAGAATAAAAAATCGTGGGCTTCCAGGAGCAACTCCAGGGAATCAATATGTATTATTAAAAATCATTACACCGCCAGCTAATACTGAGGCAGCAAAAGAATTATATAAAAAAATGGCTGAAGTAATGCCTTTTAATCCTCGTGCATCAATGGGAGTATAAAATGAATAAAGAGCAAATAGTAGTTGGTGTACTTATTGAAGAAACAATTTCTTTCAAAGAAGTTTGCCACAAATACAATATTCCTAAAGAACTATTAATAGAAATGCTAGAATATGGGATCTTCTCTTCAACCACTGATCTAGAACATGTGCATTTAAACTCTAGCGATTTGCGTCGAATGGAGTCTGCTTTTCGTCTGCATCGTGATCTTCAAATTAATTTACCCGGCGTGGCATTAGCTTTAGATCTTTTAGATGAAATAGCTGATTTACGTAAAGAGCTTGAAATTGTACATAAGCATTTTTAACTGTTTATTATTCTTATTTTGTAACTGCTCATCTCATCATCCTGAGTGGAACGAAGGATCTCCTGAATTTAAGCCCAGTGCACCATCTGGAGATCGTTCGTCGCAAGCGACTCAGGATGACGCATGAGCAGTTAACTTATTTCTTTTATACCTCGAGTTTAGCCAAAATTCATTTTATTGTACTAAAATTAAACAAATGAACAATAAATATTATTGAGGTGCATGATGACCAAAAAAGATAGTGCTCTAAGTATCTCTAATCCCAGATTGATAGCAGGAATTTACTTTGGTTTGCTTTCTGTAGTAGGGACTATTTTAATTAATGCATTCTTAACATTAATTGGTATTCAAGAATTAATTCCTGTTTTTGAGTCTATTCTCATTGGAGTCCTAGTAGCTGGTGTGACTGGTGCTCTGTTTGGAGAGCAAATAGTTCATTGTAAAAAACCTTATAAAAAGAAAGTATTTGGTTTAGGTTTTATTATGGTTATTGCTTCTCTACCAATCTTTGATTTAGGCTTGGTTTTTTGCATGCTTTTAGAGCATACAACTCCTACTAATTTATTAGCTATACAATCCATGGTTTATTTATATTTAGTAGTTCTGGCTTATAGCTATATTTTATTTGGCTTTTGGCTAGCAATTGCTTCTGGATTAGCGGCAATGTATTTACGCGCTAAATTAGTATACGATATTCTACATACTTATAAAGAATCCAGTATTGAAACGCAAATGCTTCCAGTAAAAATAATAAAAAAATCACCTCATAAAAACCGTCCAAGAAAAAAGACCGTTTAGGGGAGTTAATGGGTGTGATTTTAAGTGCGGTTTTTCTTCGCTATTCGTCATCCTGAGCGTAGCGAAGGATCTCCATCAAGTAGCATAAGCAGCAACCAGGAGATCCTTCGCTACGCTCAGGATGACGAGCCTATAAAAAACCGCACATTAAATCACACCCGGAGTTAATGAACATTTTAGGTAGATGATGCAAGAATTTCAGAATAAAGAACAACTTCTCAATTTATTACAACAAGGGGCAATAGTAGTCAGTCCCAACAATAGGCTAAGTGCCTCTTTACTTAAAACTTATTTTGATTTTTGTAAAAAAAATACTCTAGTAAAACCACAATGTTTGCCTTATCAACAAATGCTTTTAGCATGGTTTGAGCACTTGAGGTTTCATGATTATGAACACAATCCCCCGCTTCTTCTTAATGAAGCACAATGCCGCTATTTATGGCAAACCATTATTCAAGAAACGTCTGCTATTACCTTTAGCGAAGGTTTGCTTAATGCAGTAATGCAAGCATGGAAACAATGTGAGCAATGGCTAGTTGAACCCAACAACTCTAATTTTTCTTATACTCCTCAAACCCAATACTTTCAAAATTGGTGGCAAACGTTCAATAAGCGATTAGATACACTTCAAGCCATCAGCGAATATCAATTAGTACCTTATCTAATAAACAGCCAACTCTCATTCATTTCTAAGCCTCTAGTTTGGCTTTGTTTTGATGAATTTACTCCTGCACAAAGTGCCTTACAAGATCATTTAAAAACTCAAGGAATAGCACAATATCATTATGATTTAGCAAAAAATCAAGTCACTACTCAAGTTTTTGCTGCAGAAAACACTAAAAAAGAATATGAACAGTTAATTCATTGGTTAAAGCAAAATATTAATCAGGGTAAACAATCTATTGGTGTAGTCGTGCCGGAACTTCAACAAAAAGCACACAGTCTAAAAAGACTATTAACACAGCACTTTGATAGTAATCTATTTAATTTCTCACTAGGAGAACCTTTAATTAATTATCCTTTAGTGTCTCATGCGTTAAGCTTACTTTCTTTAGATAGCCAGCTCACTGCCCAGCAGGCTGATTTATTATTACAATCACCTTATCTTGCTTCGGCTAAACAAGAGTTTTTGTCAAGAGCACAATTTTTACAAGACAGCAGTTTACTACAACAAGGCCAATTTGATTTAAAAGAATTTATACACCAAGTAAATAATTATTCCCCTCAGTTAGCAAGTCATTTGGATCAATTAACAACTTATCCAAACATCGCTTCGTTCTCTGAATGGATTAATTTATTCCATTCACGTCTTAATCATTTAGGTTTTCCTGGTGATTTAGGTTTAAACTCTATTCAATATCAATGTTATCAGCGTTTTGTAAGCCTATTTGATGAATTTCGCCAGTTAGCCTTAATAAAAAATAAATGTACTAAACAAGAGGCGCTATTAGCGTTAACTCAATTAGCTAGCAATACAATTTTTCAAGCACAAACAAATAATGCGCTTATTCAAATCTCAGGCCTATTAGAAGCATCAGGATGTGAGTTTGATTGTCTTTGGGTGCTAGGTTTAACTGATCGATGCTTACCTGCTACAACGCAATTATCTGCTTTTATTCCGCCTCATTTACAACATACATTAGCTATGCCACATAGTAGTGCTGCAAGAGAACTCCATTTCGCACAACAAACGTTGCAACGATTACAAAGAGGAAGTAAATGGGTAGTCTTTAGTTATGCTCATTTAGAAGGAGATACCCCCAATCTCCCAAGCACATTGATTAGTCATTTTTCTGATTTTATCGCTCCTATCATTGAACTCTCAACAAATGAACAATCTTTTATAATCAGTAGATTAGACTCATATTCTTTACCTCTATTAGATGATGAAACCTTAAGCGGAGGAACCGCCTTATTAGCCAATCAAGCTAAATGTCCTTTCAAAGCATTTGCAGAACACCGACTTAAAGCGAAGCCATTATTAAACGCATTAGAGGGTATAGATAACAAAGAACGAGGCAAGGTGCTTCATAAAATGATGGAATTATTATGGCACGATTTAAAAACTCAAGCTCAGCTAATAGAATACCCACCACAAAAATTAGAGCTTTTAATAGATAAATCAATAAAACAAGCACTACAAAACCAAGCACTTAACTCGTCTATTTTAATTCAAGAATTAGAACAACTTCGCTTAAAACGCTTAGTGCTCAGTTATTTAATTTGGGAAAAACAACGGCCTGCTTTTATTATTGAAGCATTAGAGCAATCTTATTCATTTAATTTAGCAGGTTTAGAAATAAAAGTTAGAGTAGACAGATTAGATAAAGTAGCTGACAAAAAATGGGTTATTGATTATAAAAGTACTTTACCAACTAGCAAACCTTGGAATGAAGACCGTCCGCAAGAACCTCAACTTCTTTTATATGCTTTATTAGACGAAAAAATCAATACCTTAGTTTTGATGCAAATAAAAACAGGTAAAATTCTCTGCAGTGGTCTTAGCGAAGAGCAATTAGATATAAAAGGAATTAGCACTTTAAAAAAAGAAGAACATTGGCAAGAAATACGTAAGCAGTGGCAAGAACAGTTAACTCATTTAGCTTTAGAAATACAACAAGGATATTGTCCACCACAGCCTATTAATACCACTATTTGTACTTATTGTGATTTTCAAAATTTATGTCGAATTGAATATTGATCAGGACTTTATTTATTTTCTCCTGATGTTCCTATACTTGGAATGGGGTTTGAAGAAGGTGAGTCTTTTAATTCCGTTAGTTGCTCTTTAATTGACGCACTCTTCTTCATGCCCAAAGCAGGTGTTGTTTGCATCTCTTTTTGTTTAAAAAAAGTGAACATACTTTTTTTTACAGTATGGCTAGTATACGGATCTCTTTTTAAAGAATCTAATTGGCTTGCTTCATCAATATTTTTGGGAGTATTTATTTCAGGATTTATTTCCTTTGTTAGCTTTTGAATAAGCTCATCAAAAACAACTGTTCCACTATTTAATGCACCGGCTAAATTTAAAGCTCTATCCAATGTAGTATGAAGTCTACTATTTCCCATTAAATGTAAAGGTTTAAGTTTACGTAAGCTACTTTGCTCATTTATAGTAAAATCTTTTCCTACAGTATTAATTTTACTCGTAGATAATTGCTCAATCAGATTGTCTATAGTAGGTGCTCTATCCAAGTTTATAATTAAGTCCTCTGTTTGTTTTCTGCGCGTAGAACTTATAAACCAACTATAATCTAGGTATTCTTGAAATAATTGTTTTAACACTTGCTTTAAATGATCAACTTGATCATTATTTTCTTCATTTGATGCTAACAAAACATGACATAATCCTAAATAAGCATCATTATCAACGAGTTTGCTCAACACCCCTTGCTGGCCAAACCATTTAGAAAAAAAACCTTTTTTTTGAGAGGATTGAGTTTGATCCAATAAAAATTCGGTAATAACTTCTTGATGAAGTGCCCTTAATTCTTTTTTATCAATAGGTGTTGAATTAAGATAGCGAATATAGTTGATATTGGATTCGGAAAAAGAAGCGTTATTTAAAGAATCTAATACTGTTCTTAATTGTTTTTTTATCTCAAACTTATCAATTAAAATATTGTTTGTATTCTCTTGGCTTAAAAAATGATAGGCAATAACCTCAGGAGGAGTACACTCTTTTAATTGTACCGGCTTATCTAGAACAACCTCACTTACTGGCGAATCTCTTTTTTTATCTAATGCTGCTAGCATTTGCTCTACATTCGTTTCAATTTTATATTGATGCATCATTCCATTAAAAAGAGGAATTAATTGCTCTAAAAACTGCGCTCGGCTATAATTTTCTTTTTTCACTTCTTGATATAATTTTTGTGCTTTTAAATCAAATTCAGCCCAATTTTCTTTATAAAACTTAGGTGTTAAAAGAGGCACTAATTGATCAAACTCATATAGAATATCATACAACTCTTCATAATAAGCGCGCTCATAATCAGCTACCTGTTCAATTTCTTGTTGAATTTGTTCTCTAGTTTTACCTTTTAATTCCTCTTGATTAAACAGCGTATATATTTTTCTTTTTGAACCTTGACGGCCTGTGCGGCCATAACGTTGAATTCTATCGCGCTCTGTTAAACTTGCGCAGGTTTCAAAAACATTCAAACCGACATCATATCGATAAGGCATATCCGTGTTGCGCGAAAACGCACTGGTGGTAACAGTAATCATTCCTGATTCACCCGCATTACTTACTGCTAGTTCATAATTTTTAGGTGGCCAATAACACTGCATGGGTTGATTTTTATTTTTACATTTTCCTTGTAAATAAGTATAAAAACGCTCAGCGGTTTCAATATCTTTGAAAAAAATCAGGCTTGGTGAACGATAAGGTTCTATTGATTGTCCAAGATTTAATTTTTGAATAATTGCATCAAATTGTTTCGCTTCATTTTTTAAAATGACTGGTTTTTTTATTTCAATATTTTTTTGTAAATGAGGTTGTATTTTAGAAGTTGCAATACCATGTTGCTTAAATTGCCTTTCAATTTCATGTGAAGCACCTACAGAACCAGAACCACCCCAAATAAACCCAATACGTGACAAATAATAACGCAACATATTTTTAATATTGAGTGAATAAATAACACGGCTTTCTGGTTCTATAATAAATTCTTTCTTGCCCAGCTCTTTATTTAATTTGGCATACAAAAGCTGCTGCATTCCATTGCCATATTGCACTCCAGAAACTGTTTTGCCATCCGGCATTAAAATTTCAATACACCGAGTTTTTTGTAGCTTTCCATGAATTTTTTTTGTTTTAAAATCCTCAGGAATAATATAATGAACATTCGGTTTTAAAACATAATTCACTACAATTGCTGACTCAATCCATTTTAATAATTGTTCATTGGATAATTTACTAACAAAATCAGAGTCACCTTTAAAAGCGGCGATATCTTTTAAGTAGTTACGCAAGCTTCTAATATCTTGCGTTTTAGTTGTAGGGCGTTTAAATTCGGGCTGATTAACAAACTCATTAATTGCATCATAAACCCATTCGTTTTCTTCGCTTAACAGTTCATTTCCCATAGATGCTGCATAACGAACAACTACTCTATCGTCATGAAAATCCGTATCCGCCTCATTCATAACCAAGGATATAGTACGGTTAAGATTCCATAATTCTTTACCTTCATTTTCTACTTTTGCTTGTGTATAAAACAGAGCAAGTTGTTTTAAAGTACTAAAATTAATTCCTTTTAATTGATAGTCTTTAACTTTAGTTTGCCCAGTAATTGCTTTATTGCTATGAGGTATATCCAAGAAAGAAAATAAGGATTTATAAATATTCAGATCGCGTTCTGCATCCTCAAGAGAAGCAGTAGTGATATCAACACCCCCTCCTTCAAGCCATAAAAATGTCGCTTTCATGACATCAATTAAACTTTTACCTTCCCCCGTATCAATGTTAGTAACCACATCGCCTTCATGCATCATGCAATCAATGACAGCAAGCATTTGAGTAGAATAGGCAAATTTACCTGTTGTTCTATACATGGCCTCTCGGATTAAACCAAGTGCATACAGCCGTCTTTGAAAAGAAGTTAAATGTTCTGGTTCTTTATTATAAATTTGTTTAAATAGTTCTTTAATTTCTAGATTAGATAAGTCCTTCGCTGCTTTGTTATTATAAAGAGGCAAATTGTCTCCAGCCCTATTAACAAATAAAAAAGCTTCAGTCATTTGCTTACGGTAAGTATAGGTATAACGTGAATTTTGGTTTAAATTGATAAAATTATTTACCACCCTCTCAACTTGGCTGGTATCAAATTGCTCTTTAGAACGTGGACCAAAAGGTGATTTTTCTAAATTGGATATAAATTCTGAATAATTATTTTGATGTTCAACTAAATTAAATTGAAGAGAAGACAGCGTTACTGGGCTAATCTCAATCAAATTATATAATTGCTTCAGCTCCTCTTCTGAATGGTATTGCAACAACTCAATAATTAATGAGGCATCCTTAATTTTACTGCTTGAAGGAGTCTTATGTTGAGTTAATACTAAAATACTCAATAATAAAGGTGTTTTTTGTGTTAGAGCTAAAAAATTATCTAATGATTGAACAGGAGTATGTTTAAGCAAGGTCACTAATTCCGTACGATGCTCTTTAACCCCCTGTGTTTGTTCTAATATTTTACTTACTTGCTCCTTGCTTAACTGTTGATTTTGCATCAACCATTTCAATAAGGGATCATCAGGATTTTCTTTAAATAAATTATTAATATATTCAATAAATGAATGTTGCTCATTAATGCTTAAAGCTTGAGCCCATTTAAGTGAATTCACAATCCAGTCTAAGGGTAATCCTGCTGAAATAAGAGTCTGCGTTTGCTCTAATATTAAAGATCGTTGTGTTTGATTTTCATTGAGATAAGAAATAAATTTCGGTAAAAAAGAGTTAAAATCAGGCCGATTATGAATGTTATTGAAGGTTATCGTAAGCAAAAATAATTTAAACTCTTCAAAAGAACAATGAAATAAATTAGATTGATTCAATAGATTAAGTAATTCTATTTGATTTGTTTTAAATGATTGAGCATTTAAAAAACCTAATAAGGACTTTTGTATCTCATTTATTTTTTCATAAACCTTACTCATTTCTTCTATATTTCGAGCCTCATCGACCCAATTCATTTTAACTAAGAAATTTTGTATTCCTTCTTGAATCTTTTTATCTTGTAAACTACCAAAAAAATGATGAAACACTCCATTTTTTAGTTGCTTAATCAAAGTAGGAATAATGAGTGCTGGCAGTTGGCTTTCCAAGGAAATTAAAGTGAATAAATCAGCAGAGCGAGAAATTGCTAATAAATTCTCAGATATCCCAGCACTTTTTAATGCAGCGAAAACAAGAGACAGATAATTTTGGCTTAGAGAAATATCAGAATTGCTTTTAGGCTTTAAATCAAACCTATTTTTTTCAAAAATAGTAATTATCTCTGCTAAATTGGAGGTAGAAAGTTGATCTATTTCCTGAAACGCTTGTAAGAACTGATTGCTCGAAAAAGAATTTTTTGCTTGTAACAATAATCTTAAGGCAAGATCAAAACGATTAGGATAAGGTTCTTCAGCAATTTTAAGTAAGCATTTTTGAATTTTTTCTCTATCGTTAGAATTTAACCGGATTAAAGTCGAAAAAAGAAGTAAATCATCTTTATATAAAGAAGCAATTTGAAGGCACCCCAAAGTCAGTAAGTGAGCTGTTATTAACACATCATTTAAAAAAGGAGGTGTTAATGGATCACTAGGAAGTGCATTTAAACATTTTAACATCGCATGAGGATTTTCCCTCAAAATTTCAAAAAATTGATTAATGGGTTCTTGAAATTGCGTGAGTTCTTTTTTATAAAAATAATATCGAATTCGATTCAACTGCTTAACAATAGCTAAACCATCTACCTCATTAAAAATGATACCTGCTTCATAAAGCTCAATTAATTTTTGAATTAATAAACCTTCAATAGGCTTTTTAAATGCCATTTCAGTATCACTACGTACAAAAGGAATATATTGATTAGAAAACTCTTCTGCAGAAATTAAACCTTGATATTGTTCATGCCCCATAAATAAAAGAATTAACAACTTATCATCACGTTGATTAACAAACTCTGAAAAATTAATACTTTTGGCTTGCTGACCAATAAAACGATAAGCATTAATTTTTTGGATTTCTTCACTTATAAATGAGTTAGTTATTCGTATATATCTTTTTTGCTCTGCATCATATTGATAAATATGTGCAGGTGGTTCAATTGTTTGATTACTAGATAAAGAATGAGGATTTTTTACTGAGGTTTCATCAATAGAAGATAAATCTGACTTCAATACATAGAGATCATGATAGTGATAGCTATAGGTCTCATTTTCTTTATTTTCAAAAACAGAACAATCAACGATGCTTTCCCAACTTGTTTTCATATTGGAAAGCGTTGTTCGATAAACTGCTGCTTCTTTATTAAAAGGCTTTTCAGAAGCTTCTTCAGGTTTATATTCAAGCTCCATTATTGGAGAAACTAATTTAAAGTCTTCTTCAGTAGACGCATAATAATCACCATAATTACGTAACCCATCTATCATTTCTTCCTTATCCGGTTTATGACATAAATGCTCCAATTGCTCAGAGACATTCCGGGCGTTTTTTAAAATAGTAATTAAACGTTCCATATAAACCACAGGGCTACCCCATTTAGGGTGAGACCATTTCTTTTCATTAATTAAATTAAGAGGAAGATCATTTTGTTCTGCTAATTCACTCCATTGCTTCCAAAACTCTTCAAAAGCATCCACTAAATGACCTAAGTCATATTGAGTTTCCTCATCCGTTTGAGAAAGAAACTGACCAAAACAGGTAATTTTAGCTTCATCATAAATCGATAATTGCTCGAGACATTGATAAAAACGAGGATTTTCATAAAAATCATTCAAGCTATTAAATTTATATAAATAAGAGACAAGAAATATATTTTTAAAATGATCGCCCTGTTTTAAAAAACATTGATTTAAAGTATCAACAAAATGATTAATATCACCATAACGATACCAAAGATCTTCAAAATGACCACTCTTTCCTGAAAGACTTTTCACTTGAAAAGGTTTGATAGATTCAATAACTTCTAAAGGAAAAGTCCATATTTTTGTTCAATTGCCTGCGGCGTAAAGACATTTTTAGGAGCAGGTTTTCTATTTGGATCAATATCCAGCACCCACTCTCCTTTTTCAGTTTCTTTAATTTTAAAATTAGCAGGCATATTATTCACATTAAAAGTGACTAAGGTACCTAAATGTTTATGAATATATTCGGCTGCTTGAGGGGTTAAATATTTAATCGCTTTAGGTAAATTACCGAATAACTCATATTTTAAAAAATCAAATTGCTCCCTGGTATTTTTTTGAAAGCTATAAAGCGCATCATAATTAAATTGATGTTTGAATTGTTCATAATCTACTAATTTACCCTCATAATAAGCTATTTTTTGCTCAACACTCTGCTCCACTTTAATTTCAGTGGTTTGAGCAATTTCAATATCAAGCTGTTCCTCTTCCCTAATTTCTTGTTGATAAGTGAGAGCTCCTAATAAATTTTGAGGATCCTGTTTATTCCATATCAATTTTTTTAAAGCAATTTGTTCTTGATTATCTTGATTAAGCGGAGTTAAATCCGGTTTTTTTTCAATCGATGGTGGTTTATTCAATAACCATTGTTGATTAGTTTCTTGCATGCATTGAATGAAAGCGCTATACCAGTTTTTCCAGTAATATTGATGCACATCAACTTTTTCTAATTTCTCTCTAAACGATACAGGGACATGAATAGAAGTCTCTAGCAAAGAATTAAGTTGCTCTACATCATTTTTATCAATTACTGGATTAAAAGTTAAATGAATATTATTAAGTAAGGTTTGATTTTGAAAAATTGACCATATTTTTTTAAATCCAGGCTTTTGTACCATCTCAAATGTACAAGAAAGTTTAAGCTCATCTTTAGGAGGGTATAATAAACAATGTGTCTCTAATTTTTCAGCTAAAATATCAAGTTCATTATCAGTAAAAGAAGTTAAATCAATATACCAAGGTTCATTTGAATAAAGTTCAGGATCCCATTTATGAATATCGAAATGTTCATGTATCTACAAAATAAATGCTCAATATTATCTTATTTGTTTATATTATAGACCACAATAAGGTAGCTAATTTCACAAATACTTTGAAACCCGTTATAAGCTTTCAATTAGCCTTAAGTTTTAGTTGACTATAAAGTCCGTTCATGCTGAGGAGGCGCG
>CAMFHA010000037.1 GCA_945952115.1 uncultured Legionella sp.
AATTATGATGCGTATGCTACTTTGTTATAGATACTTAATGAGGTCTGCTTATTAGTGTTATTGTATCAATGTTAGCTGCTGGTTATGTAGCTGGATATTTAAGTAGATTTCAACAATGCTGCTGCCATGGAGGAATTGTTTATGGATTTGTTACTTGGAGTTTGAGTTTGATACTCAGCGCCTTATTAATATTTCCTTTATTAAAATACAGTATCGCTTATAAAGACTTTTTAGCTCATACCGTAGCAACTAAGACTATAGTTCTTGAGCATATGAATCTAGAAACATCTAGTAAAGCGAAACAAATATTGACTGATCTTGCAACAAGCAAATTAACAACAAATGATTTAGTTTGGAGTACTTGGATTTTATTCATTTTATCTTTTTTTGGAGCGCTTGCTTCTTGCATTGGGGCATGTTGGGGAATGTGTTGTAAAAAAACAAACAATGTAGAAAAACCTAAAATGCCTGCGCATTAATTTTATTTAAAAATCTCGAAGAAAGCTGAATGTCAAATCCAAGACGAGAGAAAAACGGGCACAAATTTTAACCTGTTTTTCTCTCGTAATCGTTCAGACCCTTTGTAAATATTCCTGCTGTCTTTCCCGCGAACAGGACTTACGAAAGAGATTGGGACTTGTTCGTAAATCCTGTCGAACTGGATCGATCAATTGGTTCATTTGAAAAAAAAGAACAGCTACTAGCATAGGATTGTTGATTTGCTAAAGCTAAATTTATTACATTGTTTAATTCACCTTGAGTAGTCGTCCAACCATATAACCCTCTAATTTGACGAATAATCCATAAATTACTTCGAAGCTGTCGTATATATTTTAATTCAGGGACTTGCTCATTAATATCTTTTCGTAGTTGAATTAAGAGTTTATTTAAATAAGCTGAATTAGGCTGACTTTTAATCAATTGCTTTACACATTCTACTGTTATTTTTTTCTTAAATTTTAAACAATAATGAGTCTCTTCACCTAAATCCCTTAAAAGCTCTTTTAATTCTTCATAATTTTTTATTTGTTTTGCTCTAAGAATATATGGATTCTGATATTGATAATGTTCAATCAATTTGCTTTTATTAAACGATTTAAAATAGTCACTTTCTTTCGCACCATATTGTAGTAAATACTTCATAATTAGAGGTAAATTATAAAGTATATCTTCTTTACTCTCTTCTGAAGCTGTTAAGATAAGCTCTAATAAAGAACAATCAACTCTCCGCGGCTCTCCGCATCCTTCAGTCAGCTCAAAAGGACTATCAGAAAATCTTTCTTTTTTTAAAAATAAATCTAAAGCACAATCTAAAGCAGTTTTTCCTTCTTTATTGTTTACATTAATTAAATGAGCATAGTTTCCCAGCGTTTCCTCATAACGAAAGTCGCCTAACTTAATAGCAGTATGTAATGGAGTATCGCCTTCTGTAAAAACCGATTGAGTACATAAAGATTTATGGAAAGCCAAAGAAGATTTTAACTGAGACTGAATTTTTTTCTTCTCTTGTTTAGGAGTAACTGCTCGCACGTCATCCTGAGTCGCTTGCGACGAAAGATCTCCTAATAATGTGCTGTGCTTAAATTCAGGAGATCCTTCGTACCACTCAGGATGACAGGATAAATAGTTACTTTTAGGATAAAAATCCATTATTTCTTTTAAGAGATCCTCGGTTTCTTTTATCGATAAATTCTCAATAAATTGACGAAACTCTTTTAATGAAAATAAAACCGCTCGTAAGCTAGCTTGGCGTGCCGTTATTGCTTGCATTATTAAAGCAATATGCGCCCTACCTTCTGCTGTATGTTTATTTAAACAATGTACTAATAGCATTTCATTTAATTCTGAGGGAATTAAAATATGCTTGTAAAAACAAAGCCATTTAGCTTTATTAAATTCATGAATATCTGCTAAATGAGCAAAAGCGCAGAGTTCATCCAAATGATGATAAGCCCGATCACTCCATGGGTTACTTAAAACACTTAGCTTTGTAGGCCAATAATTATTAGAAGAATAATATAAATTAGGAAAGTTTAATAAATCTTCAGCATGGACATCAAAGGTATGCTCATTATAAAAAACTTGTTGGGGACGAATACGATAAAAGGACATTATTGTATTTGCAAACATGAGATCATGATCAATTTTAAAAAATACAGCCTTAGGTTTGCCTTGCTCTTCAACTAAATAAAAGCCAAAATTTCCTTTATGTAAATCATCTTCTTCTAAAGTATAAGAGCCAGTTAAAATACTAGCCAAAGAAGAATAGTCAATGCGTAAAATTCCTTTTTTATGATCTGCAATCAATTGCGCAAAAAAACCAGGAGGCAATTGATTAAAAAAATAAATGGGTATTTCTTCCGCTTTAACCACTTTTTTTGCAGTGAAATGAGAGACACCAAGCTCATTTTTTAAAATATAGAATCTCTGAACAAACCCTTCTTTCTTAGCAATCACATCATGCATGTGTTCGGATGCTAAACCTAGAATCATTCCCTCATTGTCAACAACAAAATGTTGACTAGCCGTATAATTTTTTCCTAAAAATAAAAGCGCAAGCTGTGAAAAAAAGAGTTCCAGGCGTGAATAATCACCCTGTTCGTATTTATTTGTTTTAAAAATAATAAATTTTTTTTTCTTTATTTTATTGTACGCATTAGAGGTATAATGATACGCCTTAAGGTAAAGCTGATGCGCAGCTTTAGTCGAAGGGCCTAATTTAATATCGTTTATATTAATTACGGTCATAAAATAAAAGCGATGTTGTTGCGCATTATTTTTTCATAATGAATAAAATGTTTAAAGATTAAATCAAAACCTATCATTATCATCCGACTGAATTGTTAAACCATCAGAACCAAAGCCTTTCTCTTCATTTAAACGGATTTGTAAACCCACATTATTTTTTGAATCCGCATATTTAATAGCATTTTCTTTGGATATCTTTCCTTCATTATACAGATTTAACAAAGATTGATCAAAAGTTTGCATTCCCTGCTCGCTAGCTCGTGACATCACTTCTTTAATTTCATCAATTTTTCCTTTTTCAATTAAATCAGAAATATAGGGTGTATTTAATAACACTTCTACTGCCGGAATACGCTGATTTTCTAAGCCTGGAATTAAACGCAAGGAAATAATAGCACGTAAGTTCAAACTAAGATCAATCAATACCTGCTGTCTTGCTTCTTCTGGAAAAAAATTAATAATCCTATCCATTGTTTGATTTGCATTATTAGCATGTAAAGTAGAAATACATAAATGGCCTGTTTCTGCGTAAGCAATAGCATGTTTCATTGTAGCACTGTCTCTTATTTCCCCAATTAAAATCACATCAGGTGCTTCTCGCATTGCATTTTTTAATGCATTTTCATAATTTAAAGTATCAATACCTACTTCTCTTTGGTTAACAATAGATTTTTTATGCTCATGAATAAATTCAACAGGATCTTCAATAGTCAGGATATGGCCGCGATAATTGGTATTTCGATAATCAATCATAGAGGCTAAAGTAGTTGATTTACCTGAACCAGTAGATCCCACCACTAGAATTAAGCCGCGCAATTCCATCATTAAAGAGGATAAAATATTAGGTAATTTTAGTTCTTCAATACTTGGAATATGTCCTTTAATATAGCGAACAACCAGTGCGACTTCACCACATTGACGAAAGATATTAATTCTAAAACGTCCCATGCCTGCTAAAGATAAAGCCATATTTAACTCTAAATTAGCTTCAAATTCTTTTTGCTGCGCATCACTCATGATAGAACGAGCAATCTCTGCTAATTGATGCGATTGAATTGATGTTTGACCAACAGCAGAAGTCACTCCTTCAATTTTAATATTGGGTGGTGCGCCGACACTAAAAAACAAATCGGAAGCTCCTTTATCTACCATTAATTTGAAAAAGGGAGTAATGTCCATAAAACAACCTATATAATAAATTTATAACTTAATTGTAGTAAATTTGGAGCTTTTTGCTCAGAAAGCTGCTGGCCTTTAGATTGCTTACATTTTCTCTAAAACATCACCTAAATATTTAACGGGCTCAATAACCATATCAGCTAGAGGCTGTTTCGGTGCATTAGCAAAAGGAACGATAGCTCGTTTAAATCCATGTTTAATTGCCTCTTTAATACGCTCTTGGCCACTTTGTACAGGACGTATCTCACCGGCTAATCCTACTTCACCGAAAATAATTGTATTCGTATCAAATATCCGATTGCGTAAACTGGAAACTACTGCTGCAAGTAAGGCTAAATCACTGCCAGTTTCTGTAACTTTTACTCCACCTACCACATTAATAAAAACATCTTGATCATAAGTAGCAATTCCCCCATGACGATGCAACACAGCAAGAAGGATTGCTAAGCGGTTATGTTCTAAACCTGCAGTAACACGTTTAGCTTGTTGGCCATGTGACTCATCTACTAAAGCCTGTACCTCAACTAACATAGGCCGAGAACCTTCCCACGTAACCATTACCACGCTACCAGGGGTAGGATCGGGCTGACGTGATAAAAAAATTGCAGAAGGATTAGCAACCTCTTTTAATCCTTTATCAGTCATTGCGAAAATCCCTAATTCATTTGCAGCACCAAAACGGTTTTTTATCGCGCGAATTACTCGGAAACGACTGTCATTCTGGCCCTCAAAATACAAGACGCTATCCACCATATGTTCCAAAACTCTAGGACCTGCTAAAGCGCCCTCTTTAGTCACATGCCCTACTAAAAAAATGGCTGTTTGTGTCATTTTTGCAAAACGAACTAATTGAGCTGCAGCTTCACGTACCTGGCTTACTCCTCCAGGTGCAGAGCTAACCGTTTCAGTAAAAATAGTTTGAATGGAATCTACTACAATAATTTTTGGCTTTTCTTTTTGTGCTTGAGCAATAATTGCTTCAACCTGGGTTTCAGCTAATAATCGCAAGCCTGCAAGGGGTAAACCTAAGCGCTGGGCTCGCATAGCAACTTGTTGCAGAGACTCTTCTCCGGTGACATATAAAACCGTTTCTTGCGTGGATAAATTAGCTAAAGTTTGCAGTAGAAGAGTTGATTTGCCAATCCCAGGATCACCACCAATTAAAACCACAGAACCATAAACCAATCCTCCGCCTAACACGCGATTTAATTCGGACAAACCACAATTTAATCTTTGTTCCTCGTGCAACACTACATCCTCCAAAGCGGTAATAGAGGAACGTTGATTTGCCCATTGACCAGAACGTGAATTACTCGTGCTGATCACTCCTTCTTCAGCAATGCTATTCCAACAGCCACATTGAGTACATTGCCCAGCCCATTGCTTAAATACAGCAGCGCATTGATTGCAAATAAATTGTGTTTTTATTTTCATTTTAATTAGTAATCTAAGATCAAATTAGGATTAATCATAACGGATTACACTCATAAATGTGTACCTATTAGTGTTAAAAAACAATTAACAAGCTTGACAGAACTTATGAAAAACCCAAAGATCGAGGCAAAAACCTATTTTAACGAAGAGATTGGGAGTTTTTCGTAAGTCCTGATTGAATCCTTAAGTTATCTAAGTATAATCGCTCTATTTTAAACTCTTTAAATGAATCAGGACTTACGAAAAACCTCAAGGTCGAAGCAAAAAAATGTTTTTTCATGAGGAAATTAGAAGTGTTAAATGACCAAATTAAAACATTATTTTAACCAAGAGATTGGACGTTATTCCTAATTTTATCCTGGGTGCTTTATGAGTCAAGCCATACAATTTGAACAATCTATTAATGAATTGGAACAGATAGTAAAATTACTAGAGAAAGGTGAGTTAAGTTTAGAGGATGCATTAAAACAGTTTGAGCAAGGGATTAAATTAGCTCGTCAGTGTCAAGACGCTTTAAATAAAGCAGAACAAAAAATTGAGTTCTTAACAAAAATACAGTCTAACACAGGTGAGGAAAATAGTGATTAATTTTTATCTTGAGCGCCATGAACTCTACCTGGAACAGCTTATAAAAGAAAAAGAAATTCCTGCCCCTATTATCTCTGCTGCGATTAATTATGCTCTATTTCCTGGTGGAAAACGAATAAGACCTTTGCTCGTTTATTTAGCAGGTGTTTTACTAGAAGTTGATTTAAAAATTCTGGATGTTCTCGCTGCTTCTATCGAACTAATCCATTGCTACTCTTTAGTACATGATGACTTACCAGCAATGGATAATGATGATTATCGTCGTGGAAAACCCAGTTGCCACAAACAATATGACGAAGCTACCGCTATTTTAATAGGTGATGGCATGCAGGCATTAGCAATTGAGGTGTTACTTACAGGCCTCGCGCCCTTAATTGCTCCCAAATTAATCATAAAGATTATTCAAGAATTAGTGCATGCCAGTGGAGTAAGCGGCATGGTGAGCGGACAAAGTTTAGATTTATCCGAATTAACTAAAGCAGATCTGAATGAACAAGACTTACAAACTATTCATCAATTAAAAACAGGGAAGCTTATTTCAGCTTGTTCTTCTATGGTTTTAGCAAGCCAAGAAAAAATTGAATCACATCTAGAGGATGCACTCATTTCTTATGCCAATCATCTAGGCCTAGTCTTCCAGATCCAAGACGACTATCTGGATTGCTATGCCTCTCAAAATCACCTAGGCAAAAACCGCGCGTCAGATTTAGCCAATCAAAAAATAACTTTTGCCACTTTATTTTCCAAAACCCAATTGGAAGAAAAGATAAACTATCATTATGATCAAGCGATTACCTGTTTAAATCCGTTTGCTCCAAAAGCTGAATTACTCATTGAACTCACTCAGAAACTTCATAAAAGAAGCCAATTACTAACTGCTCATACGTCATCCTGAGCCGCTTGCTTCCAATTAAACAGATCTTAAACCCTTTATACTAGTTAAAGGAACAAAGGTTTCTACCCCCGTTTCTGTTTTTTGCCGATCGCCTTTCCAAGCATGACCATAGACGACTTCATAAGTAAGAGGATACTTTCCATTGTTTGTTTTTAATTGCGCGTACTGTTCTTCAAAAATACGCCAGGCGGTTTTCCCCGTTAAACCTAAATTCCGTGAGGGATGAATATTACGTACTCCTTGTTTTTTTAGGGTTTTAACTAAATGCATAAGACTAGTATAATGGACTGTTAACCATTCCATATCCATAACGGGATCTAAAAAATATTCATTGAGTAAGATATCACCCACATCATGCATATCTGCAAAAAAATTAACATGCGTATGAGTATCTGCAGCCAGCCAGCTGTGCTTTAACTCTTTAAAAGTATCTGGACCAAGTGTTGTAAACATAAAACAGGCATTGGCTTTCATTACACGATTTAATTCTCGCAAAACCTGTTCTAAAGATCCCCAATGAATGACTTGATTGGCAAAGATTAAATCAAAAAATCCAGTTGGAAAAGGCAGATGATTCATATCAGCCGCAACTAAAGACCATTTACACCGCCAACTTTGTTTTTTACGCGCTTCGCATAGCATACCAGTAGCGAGATCTAAGCCTATAATTCGAGCTTTAGGATAAAGTAAAGCTAATTCACGCGAGAAAACACCAGGACCACAACCTAAATCAAGAATATACTGGGGCTGAATTTTTAAATAATGTAAACGTTCTAATAAACGTTGTCCGATTTCATGTTGCACTTTAGCCGCTTGCTCATAATTACTCGCTTGTTGAGTAAAAGCCTTGCTAATTTCATTAATCACGGACATTATAGGGCCAAGGAAAAGTTAAGGAAAATCCAACGCTCATGCGCCAAAAACTATCTAGTATAGCACAAAGAATACGTTTGCCTTCAATATGTATATTATGTAATCAATTTCATTCAAAACGATTAGCTGTCTGCGAAGCATGCATTGCTTTATTGCCTATTTTAGGTCCGGCATGTAAATATTGTGCCCTTCCTTTACCTAATTCTCTTTATCCCCTATGTGGTCAGTGCATCAAAAAACCGCCCTATTTTGATAAATCCATTGTCCATTATTCTTATGAAGAGCCTCTTCGTAATTTATTACATCGCTTTAAATATCAAAATGGTCTTTATTTAAGTACTTTTTTAGCGCAATTAATTATTAATGCTTGGAAAGGACAACCTTCCTATCCCCAATGTCTTATTCCAATACCCATGCATCCCAAAAAACTAAAAAAAAGAGGATTTAATCAAACCATTATTTTAGCTCGTTTACTAAGTAAAGAACTAAATATTCCCATTGACTTTAGCTCCTGTCAAAAAAAAATAAATACTCTATCTCAAGCAGAATTACCAAGCAATCAACGAATTCAAAATATTAAAAATGCTTTCTCTATTACTAGGATTCCTTATACTCATGTGGCGCTTATTGATGACTTATTAACTACAGGCAGTACAGTCAATGAATTAAGCAAAGAATTAAAAAAATCAGGAATTAAAACAATTGAGGTGTGGTGTTGCGCTCGCACAGTGATAAAGAGTGTATAATCCTAGAAAACGCAGTTGAATCGTAGGCTGGACTATTCCTCTATACCCAAATACCTTTGACGCATGTTAAAATGTCCATTAAATATTCAAATAGGGTATATTATGGAACGACATGCTAGCATTATTAAACTAGGTGTTGATTTAGGTTATTTTAAAGATGAATCTGGCGCTTGTGATGGCATTATAACTGCTTGGATAGAAGCCTGTTTTTGTAATGAAGAAGACGTATTTAATAAGAGAGTAGATAAGATTCTTAACCTTATCGAAACTAAATCTTTTATTGAGCAAATCAGTGCCATAAAAGAAAAAGTAAAAAGCCAATCTCGTCTTACTGAGCGCACGCTCAACAAAAAACTCTCTAAAAATACTCACACAAACACTTACTCTTCGTTTTTTTGGAATGCTTTTCAGAGGTTAAAATGCACTCAAATAGAGCTCTTGGATCAGGAGGAAAGTCCTCCTCTTGCCCCACAAATTTCTTTGTTCATTGAAGAAATGGAAGTGCTCGATGTTGTAGCTTTTTTTGAAAAAGTATCACTCTATCAAAACCCTGATAAAGATATATCCTTATTTAATGAATTACTAAAACAATGCGATAAAGATGAAATATCTCAAATTATTTCATCCGATAAGATTCTAGCTCAAGGTGGAATTACACGGATCACACCTTATATCAGCATCTATACTGTAGAAGAATTAAATACATACCTGTCCAATATTGCAAATGCAATAAAAGAATCTAACCCTTTTTCAAATGACGAAGTAGCTGTGCTTATCAACACCTCTAATCATACTATGGCTTTACTCTATGAAACCTATAATAAGATAATACCTTGTTGGAAGTTCATGGACATTAATTCGAGTAAAACTGCTTTAATTTCCATTAATGATATAAAAAATGTTGTAGAGTTCATTCAAATTAATTACTACGATCAAAAAGATAAATACCTCGTCTTAGGTAAAAGTGCCATTACAACAGGAAAGAATCCCTATAAAAATGATTTAATTAAACATATTAATTTAGTTCAAGCATCTAATCTTATAACTCCTGAAAAATTAGAATCAAAATCAGAAGGTTTACCCAATTGGTTTCATTTAACCAAACAAGCTTTAAGCACTGGAAATATAACTATATTAAGTCAATTAAGTTTTAAAACTATTGAGGAAAGTCTTTTTATAGAAACTGTTCATCCTCGAGCGTTAATTTATTTAATTGAGCAAGGATATAATCCTAGCTATATTCTTATTCATGCTGCAAAACTGAGTCTTCTTAATGTTATTGAGGCCTGTATTGCTAAAAAAATTAATTTAGATATTCCTTTTAAACAGTACACACCATCCCCATTATTTATGGCAGCGCTTCACGGAAATTTAGAGGTTCTCCATGTATTACACAATAATGGTGTACAACTTAATAAACTTAGTCCTCAGGGATACAATATTGCTCATTATGCTGCGATGAATGGGCAGCATAATGTTATTGCTTGGCTCGGAGCACACCAACCAGAGTTATTGAAACAAAAAAATGATAATCAAGAAACGCCTGCTGAACTTGCTATCAAAAAAGGGTATGAAATGGCTCTTCGTGAAATTATAAAATGGAACAATCCTTCTATTGATGAATGGAATAAATTTTTGTTTATCGCAGCGGGAGAAAACCATGCTCATTTAATCCCTTTATTTCTGTCTCAAGGCATAGATTTAAATCAATTAGATCCAGAGAGTGGATATGGCCCAGTACATATAGCAGCCTTTTATGGGTATCTAGAGTTTTTATCGGGTCTAATTGAACAAGAGGTTGATTTGTCTATTGAAAATAAAGAGGGAAAAACACCGTTAATGTTAGCACAAATGCCCTCATATCCTAGAATAAAAAATAAAAGTCCAGAAATTATAGCTAAGATGATAAGTATTATTGAAAATCAACTAGATAAAAATCAGAGTCGTGTATTTCAATATTAATCAAAGCTACAACAAAAATCGTGCTAAATCATTCTTTAACAATTGCACTAGTACTAAAAAAACAATAATCATCATTAAACGATAAATTAAAATTTCTAAAGGAATAGAAATAGGTTGGCCGCGAATCTTTTCAATACATGCATAAAGGATAGAACCACCATCAAGACCAGGAATAGGCAAAAGATTAATTAAAGCAACCGCAAGACTTAAGCTCGCTATAAAATAGACAAATACCATCATCCCTTGAGTCAATGAAATAATAGAAGTTGCAAAAAGACCGATTGGACCTAAAAGCACAGAAAAAGGAATAACTCCAGTAAATAATTGCTTCAAAATAATCACAAAAAAATAAAGATAATGAACTATAGCAGTGTTTGCTTTGTAGACAGCTTCGCTAAACGAGCTGGCTTTTAATAACTGCTGATTGGCTTTTAAATTTGGAGTAATTCCAAGACTATTTAATAAAGATCCTGTTTGCTCTTTAAATTGAATAGAACTTAAATCTAAAATACTTTGTTTAATTTGGCCATCACTCGTTTTCAATGAGATAGGAATACCTTTTGTTCCCCATAAAATAATGAGTTCTTGCCCCACATCTTGCCAAGAAGCTATGGATGTTGCGCCAATTGATAAAAATTGATCGTGCTCTTTTATTCCTGCTTTTGCTGCTACACTATTTGCTTGCACGGTTTGAATTTCAGCTATCCTGTATTGAATACCAATATAAAAAACTAAAATAAAAGCACACCATGCGATTAGCACGTTAGCCCAAACACCAGAAGATAAAACAATAATACGTTGCCAAATAGGTTTTTTATCAAAACATGAGGGATATTCTTCGGCGTTTACAGGAGAAATTCGAGTATTATTTAGTTGCACATACCCACCAAGAAACCATCGACCTAACACCCATTCAATTCCAGATCGACTTTGCCATTGAAGCAAGGGTTTACCAAATCCAATGGCAATACGTTTTATTTTTATTTTAAATAGGCGTGCAACAAGTGCATGACCGGCTTCATGAACGCCAATGACTAGCACTAAAGTTAGAATGATGGCCAGCATGGCTATAAACATGAATTATCTCAATAATTTATTATTATTTAGTATTATCTACTACCAATTGCAACTTAGGAATCCCTTTTCTACCAGAAAACTCATAACCAGCTCGAAATACTTCGAAAATACGATAAGGTTGCCTAGTATCACTATCAATTAATTCTACATCATCGCCATGCTCATCAACTAAAGTTACCGTTAAATGAATTTCACGATAACCATTAATATGGTAACGCTCTTTAAACAATTGCATCACTCGTTCTAAACTGTCTATAGCCTCTTGCCCCTCGTGTTGACCTTGCAAAATAATGTCCATGAGTGACTCCTTTATTATTAAAAACATCATAATTGAACAAAATGAACAAAATTATTCTATTTATATTGGCGGCCAAAGAAAAAACTTCTTTAGTAAAGATCGGTTATTTTCATAAAATTTATTTTTCATTCAGGATTTGCAAGATAAACTATACAAATTTTCACCTCAATCGTTTACAATTCCCTATTCAGTTTTTAATAGATAGAAAAATTATTTATGGTGTTTGTTGCTTGTGGCTTAAATCATAAAACTGCGCCTATTAATGTGCGTGAGCGAGTCGCATCAACTCCGGCTACCCAAGATATTCTACTAAATAAGCTTATTGATCTCCCTTCTATAAATGAAGCCGCTTTGCTATCTACTTGCAATCGAACCGAAATTTACTGTGAGACTGAACAACCCGAAATTCTAGTTCATTGGTTAGCTAAAGAGCATCAATTGCCTCAAGATGCTTTATCTCCTTTTTTCTATTTACATCAAGGTCATCAGGGGATTAAACATACTTTACGTGTAGCCAGTGGTTTGGATTCTATGATGTTGGGTGAACCGCAAATTTTAGGTCAAATGAAACAAGCCTATCAACAAGCTTGCCGTCTTGGCACCATTAAAACACAGTTACGCCCCGTATTTGAATATATTTTTTCTGCATCCAAACGCATCAGAACACACAGTGGTATTGGCACGAATCCTATTTCAATTGCTTATGCGGCTGTGCAATTAATCTCTCAATCTTTTGAAAAATCACGTTCACTCAATGTATTTTTAATTGGCTCTGGCGAAACAGCTAGTTTAGTTGCTAAATATTTGCACGAACAAAATGTCCATCGTTTCATGGTTGCCAGCCGTACTTTAGAAAATGCTAAAAAACTCGCTTCCAATTTTAATGGAACTGCATTATCAATTGGCGATATCCCTCAATATTTATCTCATGCTGACGTAGTTATCTCAGCTACTGCATGTCCTTTACCTTTTATTAATAAAAGCTTAGTAGCACATGCTCTAGAACAAAGAGACTATCAACCTATGTTTTTTCTAGATTTAGCGGTACCACGCGATATAGAATCTAATGTAGCTGAATTAACACCTGTTCATTTATATAATGTAGACGATTTACAGCAACTGATTCAACAAGGAATGGCTGAGCGCCGCAATGCTGCCTGTCAGGCAGAACAATTAATTGAGCATGAACTCAATAACTATATCCTTTGGCATCGTTCTTTAAAAGCTAATTCAGTAATTTGTGACTACCGTAATAAAATGCAAGAATTAGCTCAAAAAGAGCTAGATAGAACCTTAAAGAAACTGGCCTCTGGCCAAGATCAACAACACAGTTTAGCAGAATTTTCTGAGCGTTTACTCAATAAGTTAATTCATTATCCCACTACTGCTTTAAAACAAATGGCTTGGGATAATCGCGAAGATTTATTATCGCTAACTCAATATCTTTTTAATACTACTACAGACCAAATAAGCTATGAAGAAATCTCTTGAAATAAAATTACAACAGATGTTAGAACGTTTTCAAGAAGTAGGCCGTCTGCTTTCTGAATCTTCAGTAATTGCTGATCAGAACCAATTCAAAACGCTTTCTAAAGAATATGCTCACTTAGATCCCGTAGCAACTTGCTACCAAACGTATATAGATGCTCAAGAAAATTTAGCCTCTTTAGAAGAGCTCTTAACTTCAGATGATATAGAGCTGGCAGAAATGGCCGAAGAAGAATTGCCTACTGCTAAAAAACAAATTGAAGACTTAGATGAAGAATTGCAATGGCATCTTATTCCTAAAGATCCTGATGATGAGCGTAATATCTATCTAGAGGTTCGTGCGGGTACTGGAGGCGATGAGGCTGCAATTTTTGCAGGCGATCTGTATAGGATGTATAGCCGTTATGCCGAAGCTCAAGGTTGGCAAATTGAATTAATTAGTGCTAGCCATGGTGAACATGGAGGTTATAAAGAGATTATCGCCCGCATTAGCGGAAATGCGGTTTATTCCCAATTAAAATTTGAATCAGGCGCTCATCGTGTTCAAAGGGTTCCAGAAACAGAGTCACAAGGACGGGTTCATACTTCTGCTTGCACCGTTGCGATTATGCCTGAGGTAGAGGAAATTGACCATATAGACATTAATCCTGATGATTTAAGAATTGATACCTACCGCTCTTCAGGAGCTGGAGGACAGCACGTGAATAAAACTGACTCTGCAATTCGCATTACTCATATTCCAACAGGTGTTGTAGTAGAATGCCAAGATGAACGATCACAACACAAAAATCGTGCAAAAGCGATGTCTTTATTAAAAACACGCTTACTCGATGCTGAACAAAGCAAGCAGAAAAAAGAACAAGCACAAAACCGTAAACTACAAGTCGGCACCGGCGATCGTTCAGAACGTATTCGTACCTATAACTTCCCTCAAGGACGCTTGACTGATCACCGAATTAATCTAACCATTTACCAATTAACAGAAGTGATGGAAGGTAATCTTGCTCCAGTTATTGACTCTTTAAAACGCGAATATCATGCAGAATTACTTGCTGAATTAGGACGCTATGAATGATATTAAAACGGCATTAGCTTGGGCTTTAAGCCTTTTAAGCCCAGCTGATGCTCGCTTAGAAGCTGAAATCTTATTAAGTTATTTGCTAAAAAAAAATAGAGCTTATTTATTTACTTATCCTGAACATCAATTGAGTGATGAACAATTTCTTCATTATAAAAAATTAATAATTCAAAGAGCTGAAGGCGTTCCTATTGCTTATTTAACAGGTCAACGAGAGTTTTGGTCTTTAACTTTAAAAGTCAATCAGCATACTCTAATTCCACGTCATGAAACAGAACGGTTAGTAGAATTAGCTTTAGAATTATTACCCGCACAAGATCCTTTAACTATTTTAGATTTAGGTACAGGAAGTGGCGCTATTGCACTTGCTTTAGCCAAAGAGCGCCCTCATTGGAAAATAACTGCCTGTGATAAAAGCAAAGAGGCTTTAGATATAGCACAAACAAATGCTCAAAACTTAGGATTAAAAAATATTTGTTTTTATCAATCAGATTGGTTTAACTCACTACCTCAAACGCATTATCATGCTATTGTGTCCAATCCACCCTATGTATCTACAGAAGATCCACATCTTCAACTTGGGGATGTCCGTTTTGAACCACTAAGTGCTCTAGTGAGTGAACAAGAAGGTTTAGCAGACATAAAAAAAATAGTCACTCAAAGCTATAATTATCTCTTACCTCATGGTTTGATTTTATTAGAACATGGCTATGATCAAAAAATTCCTATAAGAGCTATACTTAATAAATTGAGATATAATAAAGTACAATGTTGGCCAGATCTTTCTGGACAAGATAGAATAAGTGGTGGCTGGAAGATTGAATAATCCTAGAAAACGCGGTTTTGATCACATCTGCGTAGAAAAGATTTCTTGTAAATAAAGTATTTTTTTGAAAAAATACTAGGTACTAGCCATTTTTATAAAGCTCAATGTTTCACCGTTGGAAACGGAGGCTAAAATGACTGAGCAATTATTTGATAAAACCAATGAGAGACTATACAAGGTGAAAAACGACGCAATAGGTAGCATAGGAATCACGCCTTATCAGGAAGTAGCGGGCGAAGAATATATGAATGAAAAGCAACTAGCACATATTGAAAAAATATTGCTTGCATGGCGTCAATCATTAATGGAAGAAGTAGATCGCACTGTAACTCATATGAAAGATGAAGCTGCTAATTTTCCTGATCCATCTGATCGCGCTAGTCAAGAGGAAGAATTTAGCATTGAGTTGCGTACTCGAGATCGAGAAAGAAAATTAATTAAAAAAATCGAAGATGCTCTGGAACGTTTAAGAAATGAAGATTTTGGCTACTGTGAAGCATGCGGAATAGAAATAGGTTTAAGACGCTTAGAAGCACGTCCTACTGCTACTCTATGCATTGACTGCAAGACTTTATCTGAAATTAAAGAACGACAAAATCAAGGCGCTTAATCCTAGTAGGTTGGGTCATTTTGACCCAATATTTCAATTAATGCTCTATCATTGTTGGGTCAAAATGACCCAACCTACTTTCATTAAAAGCTAAGTTGACGCCATTAAGTGAACGGTTACCTCAGTTTTGAGTCAATTAGAGAGCCCTTCATCCGCCACGTCGTAACACATCTGGATGGGTTATGAGTTACTCCAACTACTATTTTAGAATAAAACCACTTAGTGAAGATCAAGGCAACACATGGATTTTTTTACCTGAAGGTCCAGGTTTAGGTTCAGAATATTTAGAGCCTTTATGTAAACAACTAGATTTACCAGGCACTATTTTGTTGGTAGATTTCCCCAAAGATGGCAATAATAAAGAAGGCGTACTTCATTTCAATTATTGGAAGAAAGGATTAATCGATTTAATAAGTCACTATAATGCGCCTATTTTAGTTACCCATAATTTTTCTGCTATGTTTGCCTTAGATACTCCAGAGATAGAGCCTTTCTTAAAAGGTCTTGTCTTAATGAATACCACAACTAAAAATAGCTTTTTTGAACATATAAGCACTATGCAAAAGCAGCATAATTTACCCGATCTAATACCTACTGCAGCTGAATATCATCTGACTCCTTCTAAAGACACATATAAGAAGTTTTGGGATGCTTACAAATACTACTGCTTTACTAAAGAGGAATTATCATTAGGAGAGGAACTGATGAACCTCTTTGCTTTTAATAATGAATCTTATCATTATGCTATTGAGCATTTTTATCCTAACTACCGCTGTACTTGGCGTCCTGAAATTCCAAGCCTAACTATTGCTAGTGAGAATGATTTTATTTGTTCTCCCACTGTGTTTACAGAAGATAGCTCTTTTCAAAAAACAAATATAATAAATAAAATTATCAAGAATGCTGGCCATTATCCTTGGCTTTTACACATAAAAGACGTGCGCTCTTGTTTTAAGGAGTTTATTAATAATCTAAACACTCTTTAAACGAGTAAGTTGACGTCATTACTTGAACTGGAACCTGGTTTAACATCAAGCAATTTTAAAATCTACCTCTTTTTTATTCTGAGCTTCTTTTACAGAAGGCCTATTTTGTGATAATGACCTATTCTTGGCTCCAGTCATGTACTAGTGTACACTCCTTCGCCTCATTCAAATGCGCCTCGTCTCTAAAACTTAGTGGGCAATGCTATACTCTTCATCATTGCTTCATTGATTGTATTCAAGTGTTTCAATACAGAACCTTTATTACTTTCAAGCACTTGGGTAGCGCGAGCTATCATTGCCATTTTTTCTTCTTCATGCCTGCTAAGATGAATAATAGAATCAATTAATTCCTTAACGTCAGGCACTAAAACAATAGCTTTGGCTTCTTCTAAGTCCCGGCAAATAGTTTTGAAATTATGAACTTGATTTCCACTAAATACGGGAACTTGCATCGCAATAGGCTCAAGAACATTGTGCCCTCCAACTGGGACTAAGCTTCCGCCAACAAAAGCATAATTACTAATGTGATATAGACCCAATAGCTCCCCCAAGCAATCTAAAACTACGACTTCATTAGAAGGACTTAAGCTTTCGATCTTAGAACGCAAACCCGTATTAAATCCTTGTTGAATACACAGTTGATACACTGGTTGAAAACGTTCCGGATGACGTGGGGCAATTAAAAGAATCATTTGAGGAATAGCTGCTTGCAATCGTTTTAATTCGCCTAAAATCCGCAGTTCTTCGTTATCATGCGTACTTGCTATAATAACAATGGGTCGATCATTTCCCCAATGGTTTTTTAACTCCTGAAATTTGCTTTGATCAAAGGAGTTAGTTGGCAAATCAAATTTCATATTACCTAAAACGAATACTTTATTGGTTTCAGCACCCAAAAGCAAAAAGCGTTCCGCATCCTCTGCGCTTTGAGCTAAAATACCTGTAAATTGATTTAAAATAGGCTTAAAGAAGAATTTAAATCGTTTATATCCGATTAAAGATCGTTCAGATAACCGCGCATTCGCTAAAAATAAAGGAATATGTGCAGCATGAGCTTCTGCAATTAAGTTAGGCCACAACTCAGTCTCCATAATAACACCAACTTTAGGCTTCACTTTAGTAAAAAAACGTTTTACTGCATCATACAGATCATAGGGAATATATCGGTGTGCTACTTTATCACCGAATTTAGCCTTGATCTGCGCAGCACCTGTAGGAGTCATGGTAGTGACTAAGATAGTCCATTTTTTTTGCAACATCGCTTCAATTAATGGAGTTGCAGCAATTACTTCTCCTAAAGATACGGCATGCAGCCAAACATCTATCTGCATCTCTTCGATGTGATCCCAACAAAAACGCTCAAATATACGTTCTCGATAAGCTGGTAATTTTTTTCCTTTCCACCATAAACGTACTAATAAATAAGGTGAGAGAAGATACATCAATAGAGAATAAATCCCGCGCATGGAAATACCAAAAAAAAAAGAACAAGTATATACCCAAGCTCCTTTAAAATGCTAGGTCTTAGAAGCTATACTGTAAGCATATTTAATCGCTTATAAATAATATGACCCTAAAAGATTTTTTTCAAATCGGTCCAGGCTGGGGAAAACTCATTGGTGCTTTTCTAGGCTATATTGCTGCTGGTCCTGTTGGTGCCTTTATTGGACTTTTAGTTGGCAATTTATTTGATAAAGGATTAAATAGTCACTTCTCTGATCCTCATTTTCTTTATCATAATGAAAAGAAAAAAGAGACTCAAAAAATTTTTTTTGAAGCCACTTTTGCAGTAATGGGACATATTGCCAAGGCCGATGGTCGTGTGTCAACTCAAGAAATTCACATGGCCAAAGTATTAATGAAGGAAATGCGTCTTAATAAACAACAAAAGATGCTCGCCCAACATCTATTTACGGAAGGGAAACAGCTCACTTTTAGATTAGATTTAGTTTTAGGCGAATTAAAAAGAGCCTGTCATAATAATCGAGCATTATTAAAATTATTTATTGATATACAATATCGAGCAGCTCATGTCGATGGACTTTCTATAAAAAAAATAAAAGCTTTAGATTTAATTTTTTCCTATTTAGGTTTTGCACCGCTACATGAACAATTTCGATTTTATGAAGATTTTAACTTTACAAATGCACAACAAACACACTATGGCGAAGCCCACGATTCATATCAAGAAGCTTATCAAAGACAACAACAAGGTGAATATCAACAACAAAAATCTTATCAAAGATACAAAGACACATTTCAACACTCTAGTAATTCTCTAGAACATGCTTTTGCACTTCTTGAAATAACGCCCCAAGCAACAAAACAAGAAGTTAAAAAAGCTTATCGGCGCTTATTAAGCAAAAATCATCCTGATAAATTAATTGCTAAGGGATTACCTGAAGCAATGATTAAAATTGCTAACGAAAAAACACATAAAATTATGAAAGCTTATGAACTTATTTGCCAAACCAAGGGCTGGTCATAATCGTTCGCTTAAATTACAGGCTTAAACGAAAAGAAGCAGATAAGTAAATAAAGGGCACTACGAGAAATGAAGCCATTATTAATGTAGGTTGGGTCTTGACCCAACAAGCGCACGAAGTGCCACTTTAGCTCTTATACGGTGACGCTTCGGGTAATTGTTGGGTCAAGACCCAACCTACAACTATTTTATCTTTAATCGAGATTAACTTAGTGCCATTACAGCGTATATCACAACCAGTATTTCTTTAAACTATTCCCTTATCCCTTGTAGAAGAAGATACCTAAAAGACGGGTGAGAGTAATTAAATTAAAGAAAACTCCTCATCCGTCATTTCTTTATACCTAAGTTAAGTCAACAGATGCTTAGTCTGTAAATTCAACACCTAAAGTATCTAACATAGAGCGTACTTCCTCAGCAATTAATCGGTGTGCGTATGCTGTGGGATGAACTAAATCAAAGAATAAATAACCGTCGCAAGCATCATTATTTGCTTTAGGATGAACAGCAGCAACCATTTTTAATAAAGATTTTCTATTCATCTGATTCATTGTAAAATCTGAACACATGTCTTTAACATTAGAAAAACCATAATTTGCTGGATGCTCTACTACATCATCAAACATAGTACCTAGATCAAAATAAAACCACTCTACTTCAGGATAATTACTCTTAAATTGGTTAAACGATTGATACAGCATCTTATTATGTTGTGTAGAAAAATAATGTAGCATTTCTGTAGCATCAAATTCAGTTGCAGCAGGAGTTTTCCCTAAATCAGGTATATTAAATAAAAGGATATGTTTCGCTCCTTTATTTATTAACTTCTCAATACTATTGCTAATCCCTGTATTCACTTCATTTAGAGCTTGATCAGCATCTTCTGGAGCACCAAGATAATTATTAGCGCCTATCCAAATAATATACAGGGCATCTGGATCTGCACTGTCTTGATGAGAAAGCAGATAAGTATTTACTTGTTTTTTTAATGTTAACAAAACGTCATCTTCATCCTCTTCTGAAACGCCAGACCCTCCAATAGCATAATTTAAAAGATGAGTATCAGGATTAGAAAAATATGAGGCAGCAAGATGTTCTATCCAAACTGGCCCATTTGAAAAACGTCCTTCATAATAAGGAGGAGATTGCGGAAGCTGGTGCTTCATAAGTTCATACAAATTACCATTGTCTGATAAGCTATCGCCAAATATAACAATATGGTGTAGTGGCGATGCATTAATAATACCCGAAAATAAAAAAGCACCCAAGGTTCTTAATAGTTTCATGAATACCCTTAATAATTGTAATTGATGATTTTTTAAAAAAAGACCGACCATTGTATTACAAATGCCTATACCAAAGCAATTTAGGAGCATACCACAACACGGCAAATGCATCTAATTTGAACACACATATCGATTATTTGACTATATCCTGCGCTTTATGCGCAGGATCCATGTGATCTTATTTAAAGCTCAGATCTGGATTCTGAGCATAAAGCACTGAACGCAGCCATAGTGGTTTCTTATTGCGCTATTGGATGCGTTTACCTTGCATACTACAGATTTATTAAAGAATAGTTGAATTTATTAAGCATTGCTAACTAAAGTCAAATTTAATTGGCGCCCACAAACCCAAGCTTTAGTAAGGCCACGTACTACTTCTTTAGACATCCCTTTAGGTAGGCGTACTAAAGAATGATCATCGTGAATTTTAAGACCAGTAATATGTCTACTTTGCAAGCCTGCCTCATTAGCAATTGCGCCTACTATATTTCCTGGTTTTACACCATGTACTTTACCTACATCAAGTCGAAACAAGTCTTGATCATTATGATCTTCATAAGTGTTTTTTCTTTCTTTATCAAAAGAGCGGCGCTCTGCCTTTTTATCAGAATTAAATTCTTTTTTATCAAAAGAACGACGCTCTGCTTTTTTATCAGAATTAAATTCTTTTTTATCAAAGGAACGACGCTCTACAGAACGAGAAGTCTTAACAGCAGGCATTTCTTTTTTCCAAGGCAAATCTTTGTGTACTAAGAGTGCTAGAGCAGCAGCTACATCTAGAGCATCTACTTCGTGCTCTTTAATATATTCTTCTACAATACGTTTATAAGACACAACATTCTCATGGTTTAAACGAGAAGTAATATTAGCCATAAAGCGTTGCTGCCTTGCTACTTGGATAATATGATCATTAGGAATGGCCACTTTTTCAATACGCTGACGTGTATGGCGTTCAATTCCACTAATTAGACGCGCTTCTTTAGGAGTAACAAATAAAATAGCAACGCCAGAACGCCCTGCTCTACCCGTACGGCCAATACGATGTACATAAGTTTCATTATCATGAGGCATATCGTAGTTAATTACATGAGTAACACGATCTACATCTAATCCACGCGCAGCCACATCAGTCGCTACTAAAATATCTATAGCTCCTTGCTTGAATTGAGAAATAATACGCTCACGTAAATTCTGAGTAATATCACCATGTATAGCCATAGCGCGCAAACCTTGTTGTTGCAAATGCTCCGCTACTTCCTCTGTGCTACTTTTAGTGCGTACGAAAACAATTACCCCTTGATAATCTTCAACTTCTAAAATACGAATTAATGCATCTGGCTTTTGATGACCAGAAGCAAAAACAAAGCGCTGCTCGATACTTTTAACCGTTGCAGTTTCCATACGAATTTCTACTGAAACTGCATTTTGTAAATAAGTATTAGCAATTTGTCGAATGCGATAAGGCATCGTTGCAGAAAATAAGGCCATTTGTCGTTGTTCCGGCAAACGCGCTAAGATAGTTTCAACATCTTCAATAAAGCCCATACGTAACAT
Organism: uncultured Legionella sp.; assembly: GCA_945952115.1. Taxonomy (GTDB): domain Bacteria; phylum Pseudomonadota; class Gammaproteobacteria; order Legionellales; family Legionellaceae; genus Legionella. Next base: position 22,114 of record CAMFHA010000037.1, read on the forward strand.
TTCATCGGCTTCATCTAAAATAAAGGTACGTAAATTATCTAAAGGCAAAGTACCACGAGCTATATGATCTAAAATGCGGCCAGGCGTTCCTACTACTACCTGAGCGCCACCACGAAGTTGTTTCAATTGGCGAGCATATTCTTGCCCACCACAAAGTACAGCAATAGTCACTCCGCGTTGATGTGCACTTAATAATTCAAACTGTTCAGCAACCTGAATCGCTAGTTCACGTGTAGGTGCCAAAATTAAAGCTTGAGTTCCTTGAATAGAGGAGTCTAAATTTTGCAAAATAGGTAGGGCAAATGCCGCTGTTTTACCAGTTCCGGTCTGAGCTAAAGCAATTGCATCTCGTCCTTCTAAAAGCAAAGGAATAGTTTGAGCTTGAATCGGTGATGGTCTAATAAACTTCATAGCCTCTAAAGCTTGATTAATCGCATTGGAAAAATTAAAAGAGGTGAAGTTTGATAATTCTTGAGTCATGGAATTCCTACTATAAATAAAAATACTTACCCTAAACAGGCCAAGTAATATAAAATTTGCTCAGTATAATAACAAAATAAACAACTTTATGCACGTTATTTATTATGTATGGTGAAAAAAAACAAAGTATTCTATATGAAAATCTTTGAAATACAATAAAAAATTTATTATTTCGGGATCTATTTCAGTGATGCAACAGGATTTTTTTTAATTTAGTGGCATGCCTCTAATCATTCAAAATGCTATAAATTTTTAACGAAAATGCATAGGGACTGATCTATACCCAAATTCCTTCAAAATAGCATTTTAAAGGAACTTGAGTATATTACAAATTAAAAGTCTAATTTATTAGAGTGAGAGGATAGATCATTTATTATCTCTTTACACTGTTTATTCCATTCACGCACATTTGAGTTCACTTTATGAGCATCACGAAATGTTTCATATAAACCTCCTTGTAAAGCGCTCAAGTGAGGTTGAATTTCTGATGTCTCTAGTTCATCAGCATCTCCAAATATCAACTCTAATGCCTTATTCATTGCTATATTTTTTTGACAACCTTCATCATTAATCAATGCAAATATTTCTTTTTCATTAGAAGTAAAATAATTGTTAACTAGTTTAATGTATCCTTGATAAAAATCTTCCATCAGTTTTTTTGCTTCATTTTTATGCATTTAATATCTCCATTATAACGTGTAGATAAATTATGCTTTATGGTTTTAAATAAGTCAAACTTGACGGCATACACGCTCAGGATCTAGGTGGGTGATAAATCTATATTTTTTTCATTCTTTGATTTTAATAAGCTTTCTCATTAAATTAATGCGGCTAAACGTGTCGCTTGATCAATAGCATGTCGAGCATCCAATTCTAATGCTTTATAAGCCCCACCAACTAGATGAACTGAGCGACCTAATTCTTTTAATGGAATAAATAAATCATTAAGCTCGGTTTGTCCGGCACAAATAACTACTGTATCAACAGGAAGAAGTTCTTGTTTATCATGGATCGTTATATGCAAACCGCTCTCATCAATTAGGTCGTATTGAACCCCAGAAAGCATTTTAACTTGTTTATGCTTAAGGCTTAAACGATGAATCCACCCGGTTGTCTTTCCCAAACGCTGGCCTAATTTTTCTTTTTTTCTTTGTAATAAATAAATCTGACGTGGACTTGGAATAGTTTGAGCTTGTTTTAAGCCACCACGGTGTTCACCGTGAATATCAATTCCCCACTCATCGCAAAATGCTTGGGGCTCTATTGAAGGCTCACTAGTTAAAAATTCTGCTACGTCAAAGCCGATGCCTCCTGCACCAATAATAGCCACGCGTTCACCCACTTTTTTACTTCCTGTTATTGCTTCAATATAACTCACCACTTTTTCATGTTCGATACCTTTAATATTAGGAGTCCGGGGCTTAATACCTGTTGCTAAAATAATCTCATCAAAACCAACCAAAGAATCTATCGTAACTTGTGTATTTAAAAGCACCTTAACCTTATATTTTTCTAATTGATATTTAAAATAATTTAAAGTGTGCTGAAACTCTTCTTTACCAGGAATTCGTTTGGCTAAATTAAATTGACCGCCAAGTTGATTGCTTTGCTCAAATAAACTAACTTTATGTCCTCGTTCAGCAGCCAAACTAGCAAAAGCAAGCCCCGCAGGTCCTGACCCTACTACTGCTATTTTTTTAGGATGTACAGTGAGTTCATAAATCAATTCAGTTTCATTACATGCTCGAGGATTGACTAAACAAGACGCTGTTTTGTTTACAAAAACCCGGTCTAAACACGCTTGGTTACAGGCAATGCATACATTAATTGCTTCAGGCTCGGCACGTTTTGTTTTTTCCACAAAGAGTGGATCTGCTAAAAAAGGACGTGCCATAGAAATCATATCGGCAATACCTGATTCAATGAGTTGATTTGCTAGCTGCGGTGTATTAATGCGATTAGAGGTAATTACAGGAATGGTTAATTCAGATTTTAAATGGTGGGTTACTGGAGTAAATACTCCAGCAGGAACCATGGTTGCAATGGTAGGAATCCGTGCTTCATGCCATCCTATTCCTGTATTAATCAATGAAGCTCCTGCCTCTTCTATAGCTTTTGCTAGAATGACAATTTCTTCCCAACTACTGCCTTTTGCAATTAAATCCAACATAGACAAACGATAAATAATAATAAACTGCTCGCCTACTACTTCACGAACCCGTCGAACAATTTCAATAGGAAAACGAATGCGATGCTCATAAGAGCCGCCCCATTCATCTTGACGATGATTAGTATGTGCAACAATGAATTGATTAATTAGATAGCCTTCACTACCCATAATTTCCACACCATCATAACCAGCCGCTTTGGCTAAACGAGCACAACGAGCAAAATGTTCTATTGTTTTTTTTATTCGAGCTTGACTCATGGCCCAAGGCTTAAATGGGCTGATAGGAGATTTAATAGCACTAGGAGCTACTATAAATGGATGATAACCATAACGTCCTGCATGTAAGATTTGCAAAGCAATTTTACCGCCAGCTTCATGCACTGTTTGAGTTACTAACTCATGTTTTTTTTGTTCTTTACTATTGGTTAATTTTGCAGCAAAAGGAGCAAGACGCCCGGATCGATTAGGCGCAAAGCCACCAGTAACCATAAGCCCAACCCCACCTTGCGCTCGTTCTTTATAAAATTGCGCTAAACGCTCAAGGCTTTTATCTTCCTCTAAGCCTGTATGCATGGATCCCATTAAAAACCGATTTTTAAGTTGCGTAAAACCTAGATTAAGCGGTTTAAATAAAGCTTTATAAGAATCATTAACAAGGCTCAGATCCATGAGTTCTCTCTATTTGATTAAAATAACAAAAAGAAGTATATACCCACTGTGTTATACAGCAACCACTTTTTTATCAATTTCTGGATTAACCGTAATTTTATTTTGAAAACGATGAGCAATAAGAGCACCCAATAAAGCAAAACCTCCACCAGTTAAAGAAACAAACGAAGGCTGCTCAGCAAGAAAAAAATAACCAAGTAAAGTAGAAGCAAAGGGTAAAGTATATAAACTAGTAGAGGCTTTAGCTGCAGGGATTTTTTTTAATACATAAGTCCAAGCTGAATACGCCACGGCAGCAGGAAAAACCCCCATATAAAAAACTATTAGCGTTGCTTGATAACTTGCTTGTGGCATTTCTTGAACAAGATTAGGTAGATAAATGAGCAAAAACAATGTGCCACCCCAAATAATCCAAGAAATGACTCGAATTGAACTGTATTTTTTAAGTAATCGCTTTTTAGCTACCGTTTGAATTGACCCCACTAATGAGGATATTAAAATAAACAGAATCCCTTGAGTAATTCCTGTTTGATTAGTCTCTCCCAAACACAACAAAGATAAGCCAAGCATACTAATAGCAATGCCAATCCAAGTACCTGTATTCATTTCTTCTTTCAAAAAAATCACAGATAATAAAACAGTAAAAATGGGCATTAAACCGATAATAAAACTAGCTATTCCGGCTGAAACAGTTAGCTCTCCGTAATTCAAACAAATGTTATAAACACCAATTCCGGCCATCCCCACTATCATTAATTGAATACGCTCCTTCCAAAGCATAGGGGGTTCATTTACCTGTTTAAAATAAAGGCTCAACATACATATTGAAGCGACTAAAAATCGTAATAAAGCTAAAGCACCTGGAGAATAGGCAGCTAAAGCAAATTTAATTCCTATAAAAGCCGAAGCCCACAATAAAATAGTACTGATCAAAACACAATTCACTTTAACATGCTGCATTCATAATCCCCTTATAGAAAGAGCATTATTTTATCACAATGAAGATCGACGAAGAATCACTATTTAAAAGATATTGTGGTACCGTCATCCTGAACGTTCAGGATGACGGTACCACAATTTATTAAGATAATAATTAGGAAAAACTCAATTACCGCGCTGCTTTTTGAATATCTTTACCCGCATGAGAAACATCTTGACCAAAACCTTTTACTGTTCCACATCCAACAAGCATTGATAAAGCACTTATTAACAAGGAAAACATCATTATTTTTTTAATATTATTCATGATTTCTTATCCTTAATTAAGTTATGAGATTCAAGGGTTGCTTTATGAGTTTAGTCCATAATTCTAATTTATAGTTATTTAAAATTTGAAATGTCCATAAGATTTGGTATTATTATGGTTT
>CAMFHA010000038.1 GCA_945952115.1 uncultured Legionella sp.
GCTCTTGCTATTGATCATGCTTTTAGAGGATCGTTTAAATTTTAATTCACTATATTTTCATTAGTTAATAAGGAGTTTATTGTTGCTAAAAAATTTCTTTGTTGTTCTTCCGTAAACATCCATTCAGCAATGTTGCTTACATAGATTGTATCAGCCTCTATACTGTTATCAGTTAATAATCGACGTATAGAAAAGAATACATCATTTGTACATATATTTTCAGCGATTACAGATATTTTATCATTCAATGCTAATTTTCTAATATAGAAATAACGCTCTCTTGTATATAACCAACTATTTTCTCGTTTTGTTTCAAGAGCAATCTCTTCATAAATTTCGGAATGATCTGGATATTCCTCGCTTATATTAAAACTAAATTTTATACCATTAGGTTTAACAGGATCTAAATATCCTCTATCTACAGTTGTTCTTGATCCGTTATAATGATTTTCTTTGACAAAATAAGTCATTTTTTCTATAAATTGTTCTCTTTCAGGATATCTTTTTAAATATTTTAGAGTGTAGTTTAAAAAAAGTGCATTTTCCGGGTTAAGATCACAAATAAATGCTCTGGAGGATTTTCTCTGAGCGACAATATCAAAGTTGTACCATCCAGAGAAACCAATATGAATCGCTTGCTCAACATGTGGATAGTTAGTTAACTGGCTAAAGGTTTGTTTGGTGTGTTGCTCGTTGGTATTTACATACACTCCACTTTGATCGGGGTATGGGAATTTTATTTCAAGATTATCAAATTTGCGTAATCGTTTGGAAAATGGGTCTTGATTAGTACTATCTATTGCTATATGTGGAACAGGAATAGCAGTTGGTATACCTTCTCTTAATAATTTATCAATGCGAGCTGTGGACATAAGATTTATAACCCGTACACTAAATTTTTGCTTAAAATACCAACATATAATGCTTAAGAAACTATTAATTTCCTTCCATGACGTGAACGGTTAATGACGTCAATTTAAGCTCCTTTCTCCGCTTTATAAAAGGGAGAAAGGAATAATCTAAAGAAATAATGCTTAAATTGATGCTATTAAGTGAACGTTTGTTAACCTATTTTTCATATCTAGGCTCTGCCAAATCGCCCGAAACATAGCATTTCCAAAAATCATCGGTATAAACTTATTGTTTAATTTTGGAAATTTGATCTTGCATTTGTTTTAATTCATTTTGAACTTGTGTATTTGCCGTTTGAATTTCATTTTGCAAATCACTTTGCACTTTTTGTAGTTGAGCTTGAATTTTACTATTTAAATCGGCTAGTTGTTGTTGCTGTTGATCTTGTAAGGCTTTTATTTGTGCTTGGATTTGAGCATTCAATTTTACTTCTGAGGCTGTAAACCCTTCGTCTGCATGAGCTACAGAAGAAATTATTATAGTAGAAAAAATAATTTTTATTAATTGATTCATATTAAATTCCTTTTAAAATTTATTTAAAATCGCACCCTATATTTAGGTTTTGTGAACCTAGTTGAATTTCCTATATTAGCTACTTGCTAATATAGGAGCAAGCACTTATTATTCTGGTTTTTCAATTAGAGCTAATCAAAATGATGTTGTGTATTGATGTAGGGAATTCGCATATCTATGGAGGAATTTTTAGTGGTAATGACATTAAATTACGTTTTCGCCATACTTCTAAGCTGAGTACTTCCGATGAACTAGGCATTTTTCTTAAAACTGTTCTTCGAGAAAATAATTGCAATCCTGAGGAAATTCAATCCATTGGTATTTGTTCTGTTGTGCCTCAGCTTGATTATTCTTTAAGAGCGGCTTGTGTAAAATATTTTTCTTGTGAACCCTTTTTATTACAAGCAGGAGTTAAAACAGGATTAAATATTAAATATCGAAATCCTATTGAAGTTGGAGCTGATAGAATTGCAAATGCTATTTCTGCAACGCATAGTTATCCTAATCAAAATTTAATTATTATTGATTTTGGTACTGCAACAACTTTTTGTGTTATTACTGCTCAAAAAGCTTATTTAGGAGGGGCTATTTTACCTGGTGTTCGTTTATCAGTGGAGGCTTTATCTAAAAACACTGCACGTTTACCCTCTGTTGAAATTGTTAAATTGGATCAGGTAGTGGGGCGCTCAACTATTGAGAGCATCCAATCAGGAATTTATTTTGGGGTTTTAGGCGCTTGCAAAGAATTAATACAGCGAATTAATAAAGAATCATTTAACAATCAAGATTCTCTTGTGCTTGCAACAGGAGGTTTTGCTTCTTTATTTGATAATCAAAATATTTATGATCATTTGGTTCCTGACCTAGTATTACAAGGAATTCGCTTGGCCTCTTTAATGAATAATTAAACAGTATATCGACTCTTTTCTTGAATAAATACTATAGTGATTCACGTACATTTTGCGCTGTTCCAATAGAATTTAGGTTAATTGATTTGTATTGGTACTTCATAAGTGTAGAGTGCTTATGGAAGACGACGATATGAAATTCTGAGCTATACTTCAGTAAATATACTGAACGAGTTTATGGAACATGAAAAGAGCACGCAGCTTTAAGTAGGCTACGATCGTAAGGTCAATTAGTGAGGTATAGCTGATCGAGAAAGCTGGTTTTTTATTAAGATTAAAGCTGCATTATCCAGAGAGAAAAGAATATGAACATAATGAGTGCATTTAAATGGATATCAGTTGGAAAAAAAAGAGAGCAATGAATTATGTGATGGTTTAAAATGTCCATCACTAAAAAGCTCATTTTAATTATGGCGATCATGGCTGTATTAATTTCAATAGAATTAGCAGCCGTGTCGTTTACGATTAAAGTATTATCGGCTGTTCGTACTTATGTCGGCGGTGAGGGTTTATGGTCCAAAGCGCAAAAAGATGCTGTTTATTATTTGACTAAATATGCCTATACGCATAATGAAAATGACTATCAAAACTACCTTAATTTTCTCAAAATACCCTTAAATGATCAGCAAGCCCGTATTGCTTTAAGCAAAAATCCTATTGATTATGGCGACGCGAAACAAGGTTTTTTAGGCGGGAGCATTCATCCTAATGATATTGATGGAGTTATTTGGATATTCGTTAAATTTAATAAGTTCTATTATCTCAATAAAGCGATAACAATATGGAAACGTGGGGATCAATTATTATTTGAGTTAATCAAACACGGTAATGAATTGCATCAAGCAATATCAATGGAGCAAGCAACACCCAGAGACATAGCCTTGCAATTAGAAGGTATTGATCGAATAAATAAACAACTTACCTACATTGAAAATCAGTTTAGCTACACCCTAGGAGAAGGTTCAAGGTGGCTAGAGCATTTTGTGTTCAAACTTCTACTTAGTATCGCGATTCTTGTTGAGTTAACTGGGATAATGTTAACTTTATCAATTGGCATTAAAATTTCCAGAAATATTAATGCCATGAATAAAATTGCAAGCAAAGTGGGGCAGGCTGATTTCAGTGAACGGGTTCATAATATGTCGAAAGATGAAATTGGCCAATTAGCTGCTTCATTTAACACGATGATTGATAAACTCGATGAGCACGAACAAGTAAAAAATGAGTTTATTGCTGTATTAAGCCATGAACTTAGAACACCATTAACCTCAATCAAAGGCGCTCTCGATTTGTTAACCGCAGAGAGGATGCATGATTTATCCGCGGTAAATCAGCTGGCTCTTTTAAATCTTGCTAAGAAAAATTGTGGACAGCTTATCCGACTCATTAACGATCTTTTAGATGTGGAAAAAATTAATTCAGGACATATGAACTTCGTATTTAATCCGCTTATTTTAAACGATTTATTAAAAGAAGCCGTCGCAGCAAATCAACCTTATGGAGAATATTTTCATGTGAAGTTAAACTTGTTACCTCTTCAAGAAACTATCCATATTAAGGGTGATTATGATCGATTAACCCAAGTGCTTTCAAATTTAATCTCTAATGCTATTAAATTCTCTCCGCTTAATGGTGAAGTAACCCTTTCTGCAACCGTAGGTGCTAATCAAGTTGAAGTTGCTGTGACTGATCATGGGCCTGGTATACTAGAACCTTTCCAATCTAGAGTTTTTCAGAAATTTGCCCAGGCCGATTCGACGCTGTCTCGTGAGCATAGTGGTACAGGTCTTGGGCTAAACATTAGCAAAACGATTATCGAAAAACACGGCGGGAGTATCTTTTTTAAAACTAAAGCCAATCAAGGGACAACATTTTATTTTACTTTACCAATTACTTAAGAGTTAGTACAGCATATAGAATTTCTCACTAAGTTTTATACTTCGTTGCATCTTCACTCAGCCTCAGTCATGTGCTGGTGTACACTCTTTCGTCTCATTCAAATGCGACTCGTCTAAAACTTAGTGGGCAATGCTTATTTAATTTGTTTTTTGTCCATCAAATGATCTATTCCCTATTTTTCTTTATTTTTTGTAAAAAAATTTTTCTATATCGCCTCATTTTTACTTGACGAGTGTAGAAAGGTGTTCCTATAGTGTATTAAAGTGGGTTAAAATAATAATAAAGTGGGAAATTGTGGAGATAAGTTCTCTCCTTTAGGAAAAACATGTTTCGTGGAATAAACACTATTACTATTGATACTAAAGGACGTTTAGCGATTCCCACGCGCTATCGAAGTGCTTTAGACGCAGAAGATAAACTTCCTTTAGTAGTGACCATTGACACAGAAGAGACTTGTTTACTCCTATATACGGCAGTTCAATGGCAAATAATTGAAAATAATTTGCAGAAACTACCGAGTTTTAATGCCGCGGCACGACGCATTCAGCGCTTGTTAATAGGGCATGCGACTGATGTAGAGCTAGATGCTCATGGTAGAGTGCTATTACCTCCTGTATTAAGGACTTATGCGCAGTTAGAAAAAGATGTAGTGATGATAGGGCAAGGAAATAAATTTGAAGTATGGAATAAAGAGCTTTGGGAAATTAAACGAGAACAATGGCTAGCAGAAGAGGCGGCACAAACAGATGTGTTGCCTGATGAAATGAAAAACTTTTCTCTGTAGATGGAAAAAAAATGAAAACTCATCAATCAGTACTATTAAAAGAATCTATCGATGCTTTAGCGATTAAAGCAGAGGGTATTTATTTTGATGGTACTTTTGGGCGTGGAGGTCATAGCAAAGCTATTTTAAATGAATTAAATGAATATGGCCGTTTATTTGCAATAGATAAAGATCCTGATGCAATCGCTTATGCCAAGGAACATTTTGGAACAGAGCAACGTTTTCAAATAATTCATGGTTCTTTTGCTGAGATTCGGCAATTTGCTGAAGAGCAACAGGTATTAGGTAAGGTAAATGGAATTTTACTTGATTTAGGTGTTTCTTCTCCGCAAATAGATAATCCAGAGCGAGGTTTTAGTTTTATGCACCAAGGGCCGTTAGATATGAGAATGGACCTCACTCAAGATTTAAGTGCACAGCAATTTATTAATGAAGCATCTGCTGAAGAAATGGCTCATATTTTTAAACTATATGGGGAAGAGCGCTTTGCTAATCGTATTGCTAAAGCGCTGGTAACAGCCCGTGCTGCGACGCCAATAATAAGTACTTTACAATTAGCTGAAATTGTAAAAGAAGCAAATCCTAAATGGGAAAAGCACAAGCATCCAGCAACGCGAGTATTTCAAGCCATACGTATTCACATAAATCAGGAATTAAATGATTTACATCGCTTTTTAGACAGTTGTTTAGATATTTTAGCTCCAAAAGGTCGCTTAGTTATTATTAGTTTTCATTCTTTAGAAGACAGGGTGGTTAAACAGTTTATGCGTGATAAAGAACAAGGTGAGCGTCTTCCTTTAGAGATTCCAGTGCGCTTCGAAGAAACCAAAACCAATTTTAAACGAGTAGGAAAGGCAATAATGCCCAATGATAAAGAAATAAATAACAATGTAAGAGCCCGTAGTGCTGTGCTTAGGATAGGAGAGAAACAAGCATGAATGCTGCAGCAAAAGTAATTAATCAAAGCAATCTATTTCATGGTCACTTGGCAGAGATGCATCTGTCAAAATCAGCGTATATGCTGATATTATTGATGGCAGCTGTATTGATTAGTGCTTTAGGGGTTATTTATAGCACTAATTCATATCGCTCAACCTTTAGCTTGGTTCAACAAGAACAACAGCAAACACATCATTTGCAATTGCAATGGGGGCAATTGCTGTTAGAGCAAGCAAGCTTAGCTACTCCGGCGCGCGTACAAGAGCTTGCAAATGATAAATTGGGAATGGTATTTCCGAATGTTAAAAATACCTATTTATTGCATCCTCAACACGCTTTGTAAAGGATTGGATCTTAGGGTACACTTCGACAAAATAAAGAGCAATCTAAGGTGAGCGTGAATAAGTAATTATGAAAAAATCAAATCATCGTGCAAGATTGATTATAGTCGCTTCTTTTTTCTGTGCCCTCTTAGTTGTTCTCATCTGGCGCATGATTGACCTTACCGTTTTACATCGTAAATTCTTACAAGGCCAAGGTAATGCCCGCAGCCTACGAGTCGTCGATATTCCTGCTTATAGAGGAATGATTACTGACAGACAAGGTATTCCTTTAGCTATTAGTACTCCAGTGGAATCTGTTTGGGTAAATCCTAAAGAATTTTCTCCTGATAAAGATCAATTTATGAAACTTGCAGAATACTTAAATTTATCTCCTAAAGAATTAAGTAGAAAAATAGTCAATGCAGAAAGCAAAGGTTTTCTTTATTTGCATAGACAGCTACCTCCTGCATTAGCAAAGAAAATTGTTAAATTAAAAATACCTGGAGTTAATTTTCAACAAGAATTTAAACGTTATTATCCAGAATCAGACAGCATTTCTCAATTATTAGGATTTACTAATATTGATGATCAAGGTTTAGAAGGACTCGAATTAGCCTATCAAGAGTGGTTAATGGGTATTGTTGGCAAGAAGCGTGTTATTAAAGATAGATTAGGGCGAGTGATTGAAGAGTTAGGTGTATTAAAAGAGCCACGCCCAGGCCATGACTTGCATTTAAGCATTGATAGACGATTACAATATTTAGCTTATAGTGAATTGTATAAAACAGTAGAAGAGTTTCATGCTAAATCTGGTTCTGTTGTGGTTGTAGATACTCAAAACGGTGAATTATTAGCTATTGCTAATTATCCTTCTTATAATCCAAATTCTCGCGGAAAATATGATAAGGAAACATACCGAAATTTAGCGTTGACAGATACTTTTGAACCTGGTTCAGTAATGAAACCATTTAGTATTGCAAGTGCACTAGAGACCGGTCTTTTTACTCCAGAAACAGTAATTGATACTAATCCAAGCTGGATAACTGTAAATGGTAAAGTAGTTCGTGATATTCATAATTATGGCGTCTTAGATGTTACGGGTGTTTTACAACATTCTAGTAATGTTGGAGTGACTAAAATGGTTTTAGCAAGTCCGCCAGAACAATTAATTGGTCTATTACAACGAAGCGGTTTTGGTCAAAAAACTGAAAGTGCTTACCCAGGAGAAAGTGACGGATCTATTGTTAAAGCGAAAGAAGCAACCCCTTTTGTTTTAGCTACCCTAGGATTTGGTTATGGTATTTCGGCTACAGCCGTTCAGCTGGCAAAAGCAAGTATGATTTTTGCAAATCAGGGCAAGTTAATTCCAATAACATTGATTCATAATGATAAACCTGAAAGTAGTGTGCAGGTGATTCAACCTAAAATAGCAGAAGAAGTTTTGGCAATGATGGAGGCTGTTTTAGGTAAAGATGGTACAGGAAAAAGTGCACGGGTTCCTGGTTATCGAGTGGCGGGAAAAACTGGGACTGCACGTGTAGCGGGAAAAAACGGTTATAAAGACAGACGATATACTTCAAGCTTTATGGGGATTGCTCCTGTGTCTAATCCCAGGTTTGCTGTGGTAGTGATTATTCACGAACCTTCTCGTAATGGTTATTATGCAGCAGCAGTGGCTGCCCCTTTATTTTCAAAAGTAATGACTAGTGCTTTACGTTTGTTTAATGTGCCAACTGATGATACAACCACTTAATAGGAACTGTTTGTGAAATTAACTCAACTATTAAAATCTTGGGTAAAAAAGCATGAGCTCGATTGTGATATTAAAGATATAAAAAATGATAGTCGTGCGGTGCAAGCAGGCGATTTATTTCTTGCCTATCCAGGAGCCGCTACTGATGGACGCTTATATATTGAAAAAGCATTAGCAGCAGGCGCTGCAGCAATTGCTTATGAGCCTAATCATTTTCCTCCGGTTGTTGAGTTACCTCTTACAATTCCATGTATTCCTATCAATAATTTAGCAAATCATTTAGCAGAAATCGCACAACAATTTTTTAATAATCCCAGTCACTCCTTAAGAGTAACAGGAGTAACCGGAACCAATGGTAAAACCACTATCGCTTATCAATTAGCTCAAGCTCATTCTTTATTACATAGAAAAGCTGCTTATATTGGAACTATTGGACAGGGTGAGGTAGAAAAATTACTTCCTTTAGATAACACGACTCCCGATGCACTGTGCTTGCAACGATTGTTGTATGAGTATTCAAAAAGACAAATAAAAGAAGTGTGTATGGAAGTTTCTTCACATGCGCTGAGTCAAAGTCGCGTTAATGGTATTGAGTTTAAACAAGCCATTTTTACCAACTTAAGTTTAGATCATTTGGACTATCATCATACGATGGAAGCTTATGCAGAAGCAAAAGCTCAATTATTTGCTTTAAACAGTCTTGAAACAGTGATTATTAATTTTGATGATCCTTATGCACATATAATGCTCAAAGAAGTAAAACCTCAAGTCAAGATTATAAGCTATGGAATGAATACAAAAAGTGATGTCTATGTAGCTGACTGGACAAGCGATCTAAGTGGAACTCAAATGCAGCTTGTTTCTCCTTGGGGGAAACATAAAATCACTATTAAAGCAGTGGGAAAATTTAATATATATAATTGCCTAGCTCTCTTTACTAGTTTAATGACAAGTGGTTATCCTGAAAAAGAGATCATACAGGTTATGGCTCAATTAAAAGCAGCTCCAGGCCGTTTGGAAATAGTTTCTACATCACCTTATGTATTAGTTGATTATGCTCATACTCCTGATGCCTTAGAAAATGTTTTAATTACTCTACAGCAATTAAAAAAAGGTAATTTATGGGCGATTTTTGGATGTGGAGGAGATCGTGATAAAAGTAAACGTCCTATTATGGGAAAGGTTGCTAATGAATATGCGGATAAAATAATAGTTACTAGTGACAATCCTCGAACTGAAGATCCTGCACAAATCATCAATGAAATTATTCAAGGAATCCCTACTTCAAATCATCTAACTCAATTAATTAATCGAGAGGATGCGATTGCTTATGCTCTTAATCATGCTGAGCCAGAAGATATTATTTTAATAGCAGGTAAGGGGCATGAAGATTATCAGCAAATTGGCAAAACAAAATATGCATTTTCCGATCAAGAAATAGTAAAAAAAATAATGCAAAAAAAGTAGGTAATGTCCCTGAAGTTTTTTTATACAAAATTTAATCTTAAATTGAGCACAGATTTTTCAATTTCACTTCGATCTGCCCCCTCTCCCGCGCTAGGAACTTTAATAGTATGATGATGCTTTTCGCAGGAGAGGGTTGGGGAGAGGGAAGTGGACAAATCTACGCTGAGACAACGAGCCCGCAAATTACGAAAAAACAGAACCGATGCTGAAAGATATTTATGGTATTATCTTCGAGCGGGTAGACTTGGATTTAAATTCAAGAGACAAGTGCCAATAGGCGTTTATATTGCTGACTTTGTTTGCCTTGAAAAACGATTGGTTATCGAGCTTGATGGTGGCCAACACATGGACAATAAGATTTACGATATTAAGCGTACGGATTGGCTAGTGACGAATGGGTTTAAGGTTTTGCGTTTTTGGAATCATGAGGTTTTCCAGGAAACGTCTTCTGTCCTTGAGGCCATCATGTCCGCGTTACTTTAATGCCAATAGTATACTCACAAAATCAATGAGCATCCGTGACATTCCCTCTCCCCAACCCTCACTGCCATTAAGTTAAGGAATTTTTATAGCCGTTCGCGCTGAGGAGTGTGCGTAAGCACACGTCTCGAAGCGTTACAGTGAAAGGCTTCGAGACGGCCTAAAGGCCTCCTCAGCCCGAACGGTTACGATGTGAAATTCCTTAACTTAATGGCAGTGTCCCCAACCCTCTCCCGCGAAAGGCATCATCATACTATCAAAGTTCCTAGCGCGGGAGAGGGGGCAGATCGAAGTGAAGTTGAAAAATCTGTGCTCAATTTAAGATTAAATTTTGTATAAAAAAAATTCAGGGACGTTACCTAGAAGAGCGTGTTTATTTATCCTTAATTCATGTGTTTTGAGTATAAGAACAGAAATCATGTCGTACTTTGTGTTTTTCTCTTAGTGCAAGAAAAGATGAAGCTAGAGAAGAAGCTTTTTTTAATTGTTGAGTTTCATTCATTGGATTATAAATGGATAAAGCAAACCCTTGCCAATTATTGATATCATACAGAAGAGGCTTGGGTTTAGGGGGAGTTAAATAATTAGGAAGAGGTAGACCTAGTTGAGTATGAATTTTTTTACTAATTAATGTAACTGCATTCAATTTAGCTTCAATACTATGGCCTGCAATATGTGGGGTGCAAATAAGCGAGTGCTGGATAATTTCTTTATTAATATGAGGTTCGTTTAAATAGACATCAGCACAATAAAGACTATTTAAATCCAAAATAGCTTGTTCATTCACAATGCCTCCTCGAGAAGCATTAATAATAATGCATTGAGAGTTAAGTTTTTGTAAAAATGCTTTATTGATAAGATTTTGACTAGGATAGGGCTGGGTATCATGTAATTGTGCATGCACACATAGGGCATCACAAGAATATAACTCCTCTAGTTCGCAACTAACAAAATGAGGCTCATTTTGTTGCTTTAGTGGATCATAGCAAATAAGTTCAAAACCGATTTTTTTTAAGCGAGAAAAAAGAGCGCTCCCTACATGTCCAAGACCTACAATACCTATTTTTTGACGTTTAAGCAGTTCTTTTTGTTCCAGTAATGCTATACAACTTATCATATAATCAGCCACTGAAGTAGCATTACATCCTTTTGCATCAAAAAAAATAATGTTTTGATTAGCTAAATAGGGTTTATCTAAATTATCACTTCCACTACTTGCAGTAGCTACATAAGTTAAGTTGCACTTAGTTAAAAGTGTTGCATCAACTTTTAAATTAGCTCGACAAACCAGTATATTTTGACTGGCTATTAATGATTCAAGCTCTTGTTGGTTGTTGTATAATTTTAAATTAAAAGGAGGAGGAAAAGCCTCTTTTAATCCTGGAAGAGAGGCATCAGCAAGAATATTCATAAATTATAAAGATGCGTTAATAGAGATAAACTAGCGTTAATTAGAGGTTCTAAAAGATAACCCAGAATCCCCGTAAAAGCTAAAAGAGTTAAGAGCAAAAAACTATAGGGTTCTATGCTTATATAATATAAAGCCTGTTTTGGAGATAAAAAACTTAAAAATACTTTGCTTCCATCTAAAGGAGGAATGGGAATTAAGTTTAAAAAAGCTAAAATAAGATTAATCAAAATGCCCGCGCGTGCTGTCATTAAAAGAAAAAGGGCTATCATTGATGATTCAGGATGAGCAGATAAGGCTAATTTAAAGAAACCTGCCCAAATAAAAGCCATAATTAAATTAGATAAAGGACCAGCACAGGCAACTAAAATCATATCTCGTTTAGGATTAGTTAATTTATTCCAGTTAACTGGTACCGGTTTAGCATAGCCAAATAGAAAGGTAAAATTTGTTAAAATACCAATAATAAGAGGTAAGGCTATAGTCCCAATAGGATCAACATGCTTAATAGGGTTTAGGCTTAAACGCCCAAATAGTTTTGCTGTATTATCGCCACAACAATAGGCAACATAACCATGAGCTACCTCATGAAGAGTAATTGCTAATATAATAGGAAGAGCCCAAATACAGACTTGTTGAATTAAAGTAAATTCTGGCATTAATCACTTAATTAGTTAGATGAATAATCTAAATTTTTAAAGAGTATATACTCAAGCTTCTTCAAAAACTAGTCTTTTAAAGGAGCTTGGATGTATGCCTTAATGGCGCTGCCTTAAGGTGTTTCTCTACGTCTCATGGCTTGTCCACGGATCCTGATCCTAGAGATCCAGTCATTACATTAGATAGAGCATTTCCCACTAAGTTTTGATAAAGGGTATAGATCTTCTTAGATTAACTAAGTATTCTAGGTCTTATAAAACTCATATTTTGATAGTGAATTAAGATGACCTCATTTGAATATTTTTTTGGAATAATAAAAAAGCCTTGGATGATAACTACGTATATTATCCTGGTAATTTTAACTTATCATTTTCTAGATAAACCTATTGCTATTTATTTTCATCAGTTGGGTTACAGGAATTATGCTTCTATTCTTCATATTTTAACCACTTTAGGTAAATCGAAAATCTATTTTATCCTGTTCGCTATTTTGGGTTTATTTTTTCATTTCGTTAAGAAAAACAAGCTATATGAACAGCGAGCTTGGTTTTTATTAGCGTGTGTTGTATTAACTAATTTAGTCGGTTTAGTTATAAAAGTAACTTTAGGTCGCGCACGACCTGATTTATTTTTTGATGGAAATTATTTTGGTTTTTATTGGTTTAAATTTAATGATTTATTTTGGTCTTTTCCTTCAGGCCATTCAATTACCATAACTGCTTTAGCCGCTGGCCTAGGAGTTTTATTTCCACGTTATTTTTATGCTTTTTTAGGATTGGCTTTATTAGTTATTGCTACACGAGTCTTTTTATATTTTCATTATTTAAGTGATGTGATGAGTGGTTTTTATATCAGTATGCTTGTAGTGGGGGTTTTTTCAGAACGTCTTAAAAAACACCATTATTTTACTAAAGTGATTTAATTTTAAAATATCTAAAAGGAGTAATAATGACTATAGAGTTGGAGTTGAACAAATTAGTAAATCGCTTTAGTCCTTTTGATATAAATGAAGCTCGTTATACTGCTGAATTAGATAAAAATTTAAATAAAAAGCGATTTTTAAATTTAGAAGAGCAATTTATTATTTGTTTAAATAATCAACTATTAGAAAATGGCACTCAAAAAGAAGCTATTGATAAATGTTATAGAAAATTAAGATTACTTCTTCATCCAGATAAAACAAGTCACTATTCTCCAGAAATCATATGGTTAGATAAAACTTTGTCAGGGGATCTTGAAAAGGGAGGATGTTTTAAAATCTTAAGTTTTTGTTATGAGCAATTAACAGATCCTAATCGTTCTCAAAACTCTAATCATTTTAAAGAACCTGAATCTAACGGCATCAATAATATGGAAGATTTAAAAAAATGGGTGAGAAAGCATAAAAATAAATCAAAAACTTACGCCGCAAAAAATCTTTGTGATAGTTTAATTTCTTTAATAGATGAATCCAGTGATTTTTTTGATGCTTCAGGAAAAATTAAACCCAGTGCTGTAAAAAAATTAGTGAGATCTATTCCAATCTTAATTGCAGGTTTTGGCATTACTCTATTTTTAGAAGAAATTTTACTTGTCTATGTCGTGTATTTTTTCCTTTTAAAAGGCGGAAGACAATTACAGGAAAGTGATCATTATGAATTAAAAATAGGTGGAAAATTATTAGAAAAATATATTGGTAAAGCCGGTTTGATAACTACCAGCTTATTAGTGCGCCTTTTTGAATTAATCTTTTGGACTACTCGCAATGTACTGACAATTAGCTTAGATATAGGAAGTTCGTTTTTTTCTTCAAAACCAATATTTAATAAAGAAGATGTTGATGTAGACGAAATTGCTAATGAATTAATTGTAGCTAACGAGAGAACTCAGTCGGGAAGGCAATTTAAATCTTCTGAGTTAAAACTGATTGCTAAACCTTTTGAGAAATATCAAGAGGATAATGATTTGCAATGGTTTCGTTTTTTGCGTGTTGGAGAAGAAAAATCAAAAAAAATAAAGAAATTGTTATTTGATTTACACGTTTTGGATAACTTAAATACGCCGTTAGAAGAAAAATATATAGATATTGTTCAATCATTAAATAAAATAAAACAAGATGAAGTGCTCTACACCGACACGACTAAAATAGCCGTAGATTATGCGGAAGAAACTATTAATGCACTGCGATCGCTTTCGGATATAAAAGAGCTTAGTCTTCAAGCGAGTGAGTCTAATGATTTAATCTTAGCTGAGAATGAAGCTCTTATTCCTTATGAACAACAAAAAGACGAAACGAATTCTTTGATTCTATCCTCAGGTATTCACCTGAGTTAAATAAAATCAATCTATTGAATTGAAACAGCTATTTCTGGCAAGATGCTGTTTGTTTAGATATCTAAAGGAGGGAACCATGAAAATACTCGTGGCAGTGAAACGTGTTATAGACCCCTATGTTAAAATTCGCGTTAAATCGGATAATTCAGGTGTTGAAACACTGAATATGAAAATGGCAATGAATCCTTTTGATGAAATTGCAATTGAAGAAGCTTTGCGTCTACGAGAACATCTTTGGGCGACAGAGGTGGTTGCGGTGAGCATTGGTAATGACAGCGTACAAGAAACCTTACGGCATGCTTTAGCTTTAGGAGCGGATAAAGCTATATTAGTTCGAACCATAAAGGTTCTGGAAAGTTTAAATATTGCTAAGGTTCTGCAAAAAATAATAGATCAAGAAAAGCCAGCCTTAGTCCTTATGGGCAAACAAGCAATTGATGGAGATAATAATCAAACTCCTCAAATGTTAGCAGCTCTTTTAGGTTGGCCTCAAGCTACTTATGCTTCTAGAATTATTATTAATGATAATGCATTGGAAGTTACCAGAGAAATTGATGGTGGACTTGAAACAGTAAAAGTAAATTTGCCGGCTGTTATAAGTACTGATTTACGTTTAAATGAACCTCGTTATGCTAGCTTGCCTAACATTATGAAAGCTAAACACAAACCATTAGATATTATTGAACTAAATAGTTTAGATTTAAATTTAAAAAAACACATTGAAGTACTTCAAGTAAAAACTCCTGCAACTCGAAGTGGTGGAGTCAAAGTGGAGTCAGTGGCTGAATTATTAGCGAAATTAAAGAATGAAGCCAAAGTACTTGAATAAGGAGAGATGATGAGTGCTTTAATACTTGTTGAACATAATAATCAAACAATGCATCAAGCAACACGAAATGTGCTTACTGCAGCATTACAGTTGGATAGTAAGCCTACTGTTCTTGTTATAGGAAGTAACTGTTCAAATGTAGCAGCTGAAGTGGCTAGTCTTTCAGGAGTTGGGAAGGTTTTATGTGTTGATAAGCCATGTTATGAACATCCGCTTGCAGAAGCGGTTGCAGATCTTGTTGTAAGCCTTGCTTCCTCCTTTGATGTAATTTTAGCGGCTTCTAATACTTATGGAAAAAATAGTTTACCTCGTATTGCTGCTTTACTTGATGTAACTCAAATCTCTGATGTAAGTAAAATTA
This sequence comes from uncultured Legionella sp., assembly GCA_945952115.1. Taxonomy (GTDB): domain Bacteria; phylum Pseudomonadota; class Gammaproteobacteria; order Legionellales; family Legionellaceae; genus Legionella. The sequence continues at coordinate 15,550 of CAMFHA010000038.1, forward strand.
TTGATAAGAATACATTTGAGCACCCGATTTATGCTGGTAATGCTATTGAAACAGTACAAGTCTTAGACTCTATAAAAGTTTTAACCATACGTACAACAGCTTTTGAACCCATCATTGAAACGCAAATTGCTTGTACTATAGAATGTTTAGATAAAGAGTATTCCTCTAAAAATTCTCAGTTTATTAAACATGAACTAAGTAAATCAGAACGTCCTAATTTAGATAGTGCAAAAATTATTGTATCCGGTGGACGAGGTTTGCAAAGTGCAGAGAAATTTAAATTAATTGAGGAGCTCGCTGATGCTTTAGGAGCTGCTGTTGGCGCATCACGGGCTGCAGTTGATGCTGGTTTTGTGCTTAATGATTATCAAGTAGGGCAAACGGGGAAAATAGTGGCACCGACTTTATATATTGCTGTAGGCATTTCTGGAGCAGTTCAACACTTGGCAGGAATGAAAGATTCAAAAATAATAGTTGCTATTAATAAAGATGAAGATGCGCCTATTTTTCAAATAGCGAATTATGGTCTTGTTGGTGATTTATTTTCACTAATTCCAGAATTCATCGAACAATTAAAAAAAACTTAAGGGAGTTTATATGCTAGTAGGTGTTCCAAAAGAAATAAAACCACAAGAAAACCGTGTTGGACTTGTGCCTTCGAGCGTTCGAGAGATTATTCGTGTTGGAAGTCATGTTTTAGTTGAACAAGGCGCTGGTTTAGGTATTGGTATTTCTGATGATGATTATCGTAATGCGGGTGCTGAAATTGTTGATAGCGCAGATAAATTATTTGCAGCTGCAGAACTCATTGTTAAAGTAAAAGAGCCTCAGCCCATTGAATGTAAACGGTTACGCGAAGGACAAACTATCTTTACTTATTTACATTTAGCTCCAGATCCTCAACAAACAAGACTTTTAATGGAGTCTGGAGTTACAGCAATTGCTTATGAAACAGTAACTGAAAATAATGGAGGTTTGCCTTTATTATCACCCATGTCGCAAGTTGCTGGACGCATGTCTATTCAAGCCGGTGCACATTGCTTAGAAATGGCTCAAGGTGGTAGTGGGGTTCTTTTAGGTGGTGTTCCTGGTGTGGCAGCAGCAACTGTAGTAGTCATTGGTGGCGGGGTAGTAGGTACCAATGCAGTGCGCATGGCCATGGGTATGGAGGCACGGGTTATTGTTCTTGATCGCTCTTTGCAGCGTTTAAATGAATTAGATTTTCAATTCGGCTCTAAATTAAATACAGTTTATTCTACGGCTGATTCTATCGAGCGCTATGTTAAGCAAGCTGATTTAGTGATTGGTGCCGTATTAGTACCTGGTGCTTCAGCTCCAAAATTAGTGACTCGTTCTATGCTAAAGTCGATGCGTCCTGGTTCTGTATTAGTAGACGTGGCTATCGATCAAGGAGGGTGTTTTGAAACCAGCCGTCCTACAACGCATCAAGAGCCTACTTATGTAGTAGATAATGTAGTTCATTATTGTGTAGCCAATATGCCTGGCGCTGTACCAAGAACTTCAACTTTTGCTTTAAATAATGCAACCTTACCTTTTGTATTAAATATTGTAACCAAAGGAACAAAATTAGCTTTACTTGATGATCCACATCTTTTAAATGGTTTAAATATACATCAAGGTAAAATTACTTATGAAGCTGTTGCTCGTGAGTTAGGTATTATGTATACGCCTCCTGCAATAGCTTTGGCTGGTAGATAATTATTTCTTTTTAAACTATTCCCTTCTCTCTTTTATAAAAAAGGAGAAGGAAATTTAAGTTGGCGTTTTTTAAGTTTATAAAATAATACAAGAAGATGAAGATTTCTCTTCTGCTTTATTAGAATAATGTCTTCTTTTTTCTTCTTCTAAAAAGGTTTTTCCGGTTGAGGTAAAATTTAATTTTGAAGCAGATAATTGAGGAATAGCTCGTGATGAGGCGGCTGAAGTTTCAAGAAGATCAAGACCAAAATTCAAACAATAAATGGTTCCAATCTCACTATTTACTAATTTTTGTACTTGATGTTCATAGTAAGAAAGTGGATCTTCTTCTGTAATAAAAGAACTAATAGAGCTACTAAAAAATAAACTTGGATTAATTGCATGAGATTTCACGTTCTCTTTTAGAAATAATGCACTCATTGATTTAGTAAAAGAAGGAATACAAGATGCATTATCATTAAAGCTTCTATAAAAAGGGCAAGCAAAGGCTTCTTCGCCAATTTGAAAAATTGTTTTACCATTAATTTGTTTACAAAAATTCGCACTTGCATAAATCGATAAGGTAATAGTAGAAATTTTTAAGCTATTTTCTTTGATTATTTCTTCAGCAAAAAGCTCTCTACTGTTTAAATAAGTCTGTATGGTTTCAAATAAAGTGGATGGAATTTTATCTTTATCTGCAAGAGTATAAGGATTTTTAAATGTGGCATTTTTCATTGATTGATAAGTTGGTTCGTCAATGAAAATTCTTAGTGAAATCGGTGTTTCTTCATCTTTTAAATGTCCTACATACTCAGAAACAACATGCTGTGTATGAGCAAGTACTCCTGGAAGCTCTATGAGCTTATTGAGCGCTCTGGGTTTGCCATGGGCTTTATATTTCACTTCAACAGCATAGCGTAAAGACTCATTAATCTGATCTTCTCCTTTAAATACTTGTGGATGAATAATCCCTTTTAATCCACCACTTCCTACAAAGTAATTAGTATCAGGATATTGTTGTTGTAATGCCTTAAAATCTTTAATTTCTCGGTATTGAATTTCAATTCCAATGGATTGAGCATAGGCTCTTAATTTTTTTTCTAGATCACTTATTATTACTTTGCTAGGAATGCTATCAAGTAATTCGCCAAAGCCCTTGGTTCGAACCATACCTGCAAAAGAACTTTGTTCAATATACATTGCATGATTTCTTATTGGAACTTCATATTTTTCAAATATGAGAAATTTTTTCTCAGGGAATAGTAGTTGCATTTGTATTGCTGCTATAAGACCAATTGGTCCTCCTCCAATACTGATCATATCAAACATATTTCGATTCCAGTGACTTAAAAAAACACAATTATAGCATAATAGCATCACTCCAGGGAGGTGTCATAATTAATAATTACTGATGTTAAATTTTACAGAGTGGGCGGAAAAAGCAATAGCATCAAATCCTAAAATTCGTTTGTGGAAGGTATATAGTATTTCTCACTAAGCTTTATACTTCAGTGCATTAACCACTCTCGCTACGATTCAACTGCGTTTTCTAGGTTAAAACTTAGTGAGTACTGTTGTATGCGCTTGCCCTGAGTCATGGTAAACGCATAGATGAGAAGTTTTTCAGAATAAATATTCTTCAACAGGAGCCAAACCAGGCTCTTGTGGAGTAGAATTAGGAAGAGTCGTTTCACTATTTTCTGCTTGAAAAACAGGTGTTGGATCCTCTTCGGCTGGTATTTCATTTTTACGAAAATATTCCATGATACCATTTGCTTGGTTTTGTTTAGCTAATAAGCCACTAATGGGATCAATCCGCACTGAAATTACATTATCAGGTTGTTTCATTTCACTAATAGGTTTATCTTTTAAAGCTACTTTCATAAAATCAATCCATAAAGGTAAAGCAAGTCCTGCTGCATATTCATGTAATGATTTTGGATTATCAAAGCCAATCCAAGTAGTAACTACAATATCTCCATTAAAGCCAGCAAACCATGAGTCGACTTGATCGTTCGTTGTACCAGTTTTTCCCGCTATATCAGGACGATTTAAAGAACGAGCTGCTCTTGCAGTGCCATGTTGAATGACGTCTTTAAGAGCAGAATTCATTAGATAAGTAATATCTTCAGGAATAACTCGTGGGGCTAGAGTGGAATGATCTACTGTTTTGGCGTCACAAGTAGTACACACAATACTAGGTTTCGCTTGTAATAAAATTTTACCATCGGCATCGGTTATATGATCAATAAGATAAGGCTCAATTTTAAAACCGCCATTAGCAAAAACAGCATAAGCAGCAGTTAAGTCCATTGGACTTACTGATAAACTACCTAAAGCTAAAGATAAGCCTTTAGGTAATAATTTTTTATTAAAACCAAAACGTGTTAAAAAATCTAAAGTGTAATCAAGTCCAATATCGTCTAGAATTCTTATTGATACAAGATTTTTTGATTGAACTAAAGCTTGCTTAAAACGAGTAGGACCATTAAATTTTAAATTAACATTATGCGGGCGCCATAAATTGGGTTGACTTGGATCATCAAAAACAATAGGAGCATCATTGATTAAAGTGGCTAAGTTATATCCATTATTTAAGGCTGCTGAATATACAAAGGGTTTAAAACTAGAACCAGGTTGTCTACTAGATTGAGTAGCTCGATTAAATTTGCTTTTTTGAAAATTGAATCCACCAATTAATACTTCTATCGCTCCATTTTTAGGATCTAAAGCGACTAAAGCAGATTCTGCTTCAGGGATTTGCGTTAATTCCCAGTTTTTTTCTCCTTTATGAACGTAAATTACATCCCCCAATGTAAGAACTTGCTCAGCTTTTTGTGGTGTCCGACCTACCCAGCCTTTCTTTAAAGCGGGTCGTGCCCAAGAGAGTCCTTGCCATGGAATGATGATCATGCTTCCATTACTTAAAGCAACTGTTGCTTCTTGTGTTTTTATTTCAGTGACAATACCAGGAAGTAAGCCGTTCATTGGCGGATATTGCATTAAAGTTTTTTGTCGATTAAGGGCTAATTGGCTCTCTTTTGCGCCAATATTTGCAAGCGAACCTCGATAACCATGACGGTGATCATAAGCAATTAAATTTTTTGCTACGACGGTATTGGCTGTATTTTGTAAGTGGCCATCAATGGTTGTATAGACTTTATATCCTTTAGTATAAGCATCTGAGCCAAAATTATCATATAAAGATTGACGAATCATTTCAGCTACGTAGGGTGCATGAACTTGAATCGGAGAGCCATGATACTTGGCAGTAATAGGTTGATTTATTGCATTTTGATATTGTTCTTCATTAATATAATGTTCTTCTAATAAACGCTCTAATACATGATCTCGGCGCTTTTTAGCAGCAACAGGATTGGCGATAGGATTCTGAGTGGAAGGGGCTTGTGGTAAACCGGCAATCATAGCCAACTCAGACAAATTTAATTCTTTAAGCGGTTTTCCGAAATAAACCATTGCTGCTGCACCTACTCCATAAGCGCGATTTCCTAAATAAACTCTATTTAAATAAAGCTCAAGGATTTTTTCTTTACTTAATTCTCTATCAATCTTGATAGCAAGCATAATTTCATTGAATTTACGTAAAAAAGTTTTTTTACGACTTAAAAAGAAATTACGCGCCACTTGCATAGTAATGGTGCTGCCGCCTTGCGATTTAGTGCCTGTTTTTAACATTCGCACCGTTGCGCGTCCTAGCCCCATAATATCTACGCCAGGATGTTCAAAAAAACGTTGATCTTCTGTAGCAATTAATGCATGAACTAAAAGTTGTGGGATTTCTTCATAAGTAAGCGGAATGCGTTTTTTTTCGCCATATTCTTGAATTAGCAAGCCATCTTTACTGAAAATTTGTAAAGGCACTTGTAATTGTACGGTTTTCAATGAATTGACATTGGGTAATTGGCTTTCAAGATAAAGATATAAAAAACTAGCAACAACCAATAAAAGAAAAAATAGGCTCATCAGCGTCCAAAGACCTTTACGCCAAAAAAATGCCATTTTTTTCATAAAATTTAATAGATTAAAGTAGGTTGAGGCGTATTATACCGTGATTTTATACAATATAGCGAGTTTTTGAGGTAAAAAGATATAATTTTGTACTGTAAGCGGAAGATTCATTTTGTTCATTAATTCTTTGTAACTGCTCATCTCGTCATCCTAAATAAAATGAAGAATCACTTGAATTGAAGCACAGTGCACCATTCGAAGATCTTTCGTCGCAAGCGACTCAGGATGGCGTGCGAGCAGTTACAATTCCTTTTATAGTTCATTCAAATTGCAGTATTCATTTGCATAATTCTGTTGACTTGATGAGTGTGAATTAAGCTGTATAGGAAGAGCTTTGAATAGAGTAGAGGAATAAGGCATGCCTGAAATCGATAATACTTTTTTGAGGCTTAGTTCTTTAATGGAAGTATCTTGTTTAGTGATTATTTCTTTCTGTTGATTAATAGCTTTTTCTTGTTCAGTCAATATTTTTTTCTGCTCTAAAGTTGTTTTTTCTAGTTCAGCTATTATTTTTTCTTGTTCTAAAGTTGTTTTTTCTAGTTCAGCTATTATTTTTTCCTGTTCTAAAATTGTTTTTTCTAGTTCGGATTTATTAGCTTTTATTTCAAAAAGCTCATGATTTAGAGAGGCAATTTGAGTTTCTAATGTTACTTTTTCTTTAGCGAATAAACTATTTTGATAGTTATCACATAACTCATTAATGAATTCTTCAATTTCAATATTTGAAGTTTTTGGCTCTAAGTGGAATCGTTGCATAAAAAAATTATTAATTAACTCTCCTGAATCACAAAAGTAGCCAAGATCAAGATATCCTTCTTTAAGCAATCCATGTAGAGTAATATTTTTAGGCGCTAATGTGATATCAAGAGTACTGTAGCTAACGTTGCAGTCATTGCTTTTTCTAAGATTTAATAATTGTTTGAAATCAATAATCATTTTTTTTAACTGTGCTTTATACGAACTTAATGCTTCAGGAGTTAGTGGTGATTTTTTTGTGATCAAATTATTTAGAAACACTATTTGATTTAATAAATAATTTAGTAAATGTTTTCTTTCAGAATAATTTGATGTGCATTTATTAATTAATTCAGTTAATTCTTGCTCGAACGATTCTTGTGCAGCAATAATTAATTTACTTTTATTTTTATAATTTGTTGTATAAGTATTAGTTAATGGTTCAGAGCTTACAAGGTATTTACTAACATGAATATCATGATAACGGATAATTATTTCAGTTAAAGAATGGAGTAAATCTATCAACTTTGCCATTTTAAAATCCTTTTGAAAAGACAAGAACGAGGGTGTAATTAATTAGATTCATCACTATATTAGATGTTTTTAATCAGTTCAAGTCTATTTATACCTCTAATTTTATCCAGAAAAAATAAAATTAAATTACTTAAAACAGAGGAAAATTTATGATTAATAAATATGCAAATAGACAGTCAATAGACTAATTACTAAGGGATTTCAGGAATTTAGTTGTATTCTTTATAAGAAGATTCCAATTTGAGAATGCTTAAGTTAACATCATTTAACTAAGGATACTCAGGGAAAGGAAATTAAGTGCTAAAACTGTTTAACTCTAAAAATCGTTCCATTTTGGGAATTGATATTAGTTCGTTTGCAGTCAAAATATTAGAGATATCTGGATCTTAAAGACGCTCTTTGTGTAGAAGGTTATGGTCATGAGCTTCTACCCCCTCATGCTCTAGATGGGAATGTTATTAAAGATATTGATGCGGTAGCTGATAGTATTAAAAAAGTCATTCTTAATGCAAAATTGAGTGCTAAACAAGCTGCGGTTGCCGTGCCTGATTCAGCCGTGATTACTAAAGTAGTGCAAGTTAATGATGCTTTAAGTGAACAAGAAATGGAAGAATTGGTTATTATCGAGGCTGACAAATACATTCCTTACCCAATTGATGAAATTAATTTGGATTTTGAAATACAAGGACATTCCGCTAAAAATGCTGCTTTATTAGATGTCTTAATTGTTGCTTCTAGAGCCGAAAATGTAAATAGCCGTGTCGAAGCAATAACTCGAGCAGGTCTAGAAGCTAAAGTAGTTGATGTCGAGTCCTATACAGTAGAGCGGGTGGCTCAATTATTTACTAAAGATTTACCAGCAGGTGGGCAAGATAAAATTGTTCCTATTATTGATATCGGAGCGAATTATACTCATTTATTTGTTTTAAATAATATGAAACTTATTTTTTCTAGAGAAGAAAAATTTGGCGAGATGCAGTTAATTGAATCTATTGCTCAGCATTATAATATGAGCATTGAAGAAGCATGGGCAGCGAAAAAAGAAAATAAATTACCAGACGATTATGAACAAGAAATTTTAGAGCCTTTTAAAGAAATGGTGCTATTACAAATTAAAAGAACGTTGCAATTTTTTTATTCTACTAGTCAACATAGTTTTGTAGATCATATTTTGTTGGCAGGGGGCATTGCCAGACAAGCTGGATTGGCCCAATTAATTCAAGAGCAATTAAATGTTCCTGCTACAGTTGTAAACCCTTTATCTACAATGTCTTTTGGAAAAAATATTAATCGAGAGGAACTTGATGAAGATGCTCCCTCGTTAATGGTCGCTTGTGGATTAGCATTGCGGAATATAGATTAATATGACAAAAATTAACCTTTTGCCTTGGCGAGAAAAACAACGAGAACAAGAAAAGAAAATTTTTACTAGTTTATTATTAAGTGCCATGGTAGTGGCTGGGTTTATTGTTTTTTTGATTAATTCTTACGCTAGTTATCTAATGGATAATCAGGTTGCGCGTAACCATATATTGCAAAAAGAAATAGCGGATTTAGATGCACAAATAAAAGAAATTAAAACCTTAAAGCAAGTTAGGTTAAGTTTAATTTCAAGAATGATCATTATTCAAAATCTGCAATCTACGCGTACTTTAATGGTTCATTTATTTGATGAGTTAATTAAGATTGTTCCTTCAGGAATTTATGTATATAAATTAGAGAGAAAAAATGATGAAATTACTCTTTGGGGGTATTCTGAGTCGAATACAGATATTTCGATTTTAATGAAAAATATAGAAAGTGATGTTTGGTTACAAAGCCCAATTCTAACAGAAATTAAAAAAATGGATGACAGTAAACAAGCCGCAAACAATGAATTTTCATTACATTTTATCTTAAAACCAAGAAGTTAGGCTGATTGAGACTATGAATTCAATTAATTTAAACGAATTAACTCTAGACAATATTGGGCAATGGCCTTTAGCAGTTAAGTTTGGCTCAATTATAAGCGTAGCAGTGCTCATTATCGCTTTAGGTTATTGGTTTATTATTAAGTCTAATTTTGATCAACTAGATAGTTTGCAAGCTCAGGAGAACACTTTACGGACTGATTTCGAAACAAAACAGCATCAAGCAGCTAATCTTCAAGCCTATCGCAACCAATTAGAACTAATGAATGAGCGTTTTGGTACGATGCTAAAACTTCTACCTGCAAAAAACGAAATGCCTGGTTTGCTAGAAGAGATTTCAAAAACTGGTGTTGCTGCAGGATTGAGATTTGAATTATTTGCACCGCAAGCAGAGGTAAAACAAGATTTCTATGTAGAGTTGCCTATAAAAATCACAGTAATCGGTACTTATATGCAGTTAGCAACTTTTTTAAGTCGAGTAGCAGAAATGAGTCGTATTGTTACTTTACATGAGTTTAGTATCGCTGGGGTTTCTTCTAAGGACAATAAAACTGTTTCACAAGATGAATTAGTAATGAATATCACGGCTAAAATATATCGATATCGAGAAAAATGAGAAAAAAAATAGGGAAAAATACAGGACTGGTTAGTCTTATACTTTTATGCTCAGCTTGTACTGGAGATAATAGTGATTTGGAAAATTACATCAACGATGTTAAGTCGCGTCCAGGGCCACCTGTTGAGGCAATTCCTAAATTAGTACCGCTTCCTAAGTTTCGTTTTCCCGAAAATGATACAAGACGAAGTCCTTTTAAAGCGATGGATATAAAGAATCCCAATCAAGACGCACCAGATCAGACGCGAGTGAAGCAACCTTTAGAGGCTTTTCCTTTAGATGCCTTAAAGTTTGTAGGTATTTTAAAACAAGATAATCAACTTTGGGCTTTAATTAATAATCCTCAAAAGAAAGTGATTCCTGTGAAAGTAGGAAATTATATGGGTTTAAATTATGGACGAATCATTTCAATTACAAATAATGAAATTAAATTAGAAGAAACAGTTCAAAACTCAGGGACGTGGGAAAAACACATCACCATTATTCATTTATATACAGGTAAGTAGGAGTGATAGCGTGCGGAAAATAATCGTTATTTTAGTATTAATTTGTATACATATTAATATGAGTTTTGCCAAAGATAACACTCTTGTTGCTGTAAAAGTTATACCGCTTCCTGATAATAGAGTGCGAATGGATTTTCAATTTGCCGAACCTTTAAAACAGCAGCCCGCGAGTTTTATTACTCAAAATCCTGCGCGGTTAATATTTGATTTTGTTAATACTAAAATGAATTTAAACCCAGAGCAAAGGTCGCAGAACATTAATTTAGGTTCACTAAATACTTACACAATCGTTGCAGTGGCAGATAGAGTACGAGCTATTTTAGATCTCGAACGTACAGTTTCTTATTCTGGAAGCTCAGCAGGTACTATATATAGCTTAATTATTAATGGAAAAAGCAGTGATCTTTTTGAGAAAAATAAAGAAGTATTTATACCCAAGAAACTTCAAAATACTAAGTTTTCAATAACTGAAAATTGTCATTAA
>CAMFHA010000039.1 GCA_945952115.1 uncultured Legionella sp.
CTCCTCAGCATGAACGGACTTTATAGTCAACTAAAACTTAAGGCTAATTGGAAGGACAAGCCGCGGCACGTAGGCGGCGGGTGAAATGTCAACAGACCCTAGAACTTAGGTTATAAAAGAAACCCTCCAAAACCTATTCACATTACAACTCAACCAAAAAAGACTATAAACCAAATATTATGCTATATAATTATACATATAGATAATAAAAATCCTAGCTAAGTTAACACAAATAGTGGGAGTTAAGGTGGCTAAGTATAGTAAGCAAATTGCCGATCTATTTTCTAACCTCGACTTAGTACAGATTGAATCGCATACAAAAAACATGAGTTTTGATGAAGTTAAAATAATGTATGCAGAAATCTTACCGCAAATACAAGATTTAGAGCGTAGAAGACATTTAAGAACTTTATTAATCAAGCAAGAACAGGAAATATATTCAACTGAAGGCAAAGAAACTGCTCTTAACAACGCACTCCAAAACTATATAACGATTAACGATCCGCTTAAATTGATATTCGATCATCTTACTCAAGATATAATTTCAGAGTTAACTAAAGAAAAAATAAAGGAACTTATTCTTCAAAAAGCTTCTGTTAATGAGTTATTTGTAATTAAAAGCAAATTAAGCACAATAACATCTAACAATTTATTTGAACTCTTAAAAATTGAGATCGATGCTGAAATAGAAAAACGAAAAAATAAATCCTATATCCACCCCAAAGCATGGGAAGATGAATTTCTTGAAAGAAAAAAAAACGAAGGAAATCTCCAATGGGAAACAGATCAATGGAATAAATTAATTAGAAATATCCAAGAAATTAAAACGTCACTATCTACCCTATCTCCTAAAATTTATACAGAAGAGGAGAAATATAAGCCAGGAATAGGAACTAGTGCAAAAAATTGGATTTATAATACGACAGCAGCTATTGGAGGATTTTTACTTAAATTTGCTGCCTTTGTTATTGCCTATATTCCTTTAAAAATCTATACCACTTTTTCTAAATCTTCAAAAACAACTGCACCCATAAAAGAATTAAACTCTTTTCCTGATAGCTTTACAGAAGCAGAAAAAGATTCTCTCGAGTTATGGCGTAACGCAGGAGCTCAATCTGTAATGCAGTCTACCGGCATAACCTCATTAGGAGAGGTCAAAAAGCGCGATAAAGAGAGTATTCAAAAATCTCTCAATGCTCGTTTTGGAATGGTTCTTGCTTCTCAAATGGTGGCGGCAACAGAAAATACACATCACAATGAAGTATTAACGGTAATTGGCTCTTTAATAAAACCTGATGATAATCACAAAACAATTCGTTCAATACACTCTGGATTAAAGCGTGTTATTGATCCTCTTACAGAAAATCCTTTAAATAATGAACATGCTTGCTCTGAAGGAGGAGATCCTGAACTAGTAACAGCCATGGAATTCGAGTTATTTAAACTCTTATCAGAAAACCCAGAAAAATTTGAGAACAATGAATTAATTTTTTCTAAATCAGAAAAAAATCAAATAGATTATTATTTTGATACGATGAAAAAAAGTGCAAATTTAAGTCATATGCTAAAGTTTGTCTGTTCAGACTGGGGAGGATACAGAAGGACAGATCCTAAAAAAGGAGAACCAAAAGACAGTTACGTCAAAATTGAAGAGGATTTTCAAAAAAATAACGGACGATTTGAAGAAAAATTAACATTAGCAAGTAGAGCATTACAAGATGCGATTAAAAATCTAGCAGATGAGGAATCATTATATCTTGAGACGGGCTTAGAAGGCCATGCCATGCAATTAGTTATCAAAAAAAGCAAGGGAAGTATTAAATTATCTACTTATGACTCTTCTGGCGCTTTAGAGAATACGGCTCTAGCCAAGGGAGGCGTTAGTGTTATTAAAGAAGGAGCCAAAGGTTTTTGGGATACTCTTATTAACAAAGGATTATGGAACGCTCTAACTGATCTCGAACAGGCTATTTCTGGATTGTCTCAATTATGGAAAATGGGCGAATCATCGATGCGGAAAAATGCTTTGTCATTTACTATTCCCGAAGAAAAATTATATACAACAGAAGGCTTAGAGTATTTAAGTACCCTGGTACGTTCCAATTCCATGGCTGGTTGGGCACAAACACATATTGATTTAAATATTAAACACAGCACTATGGAAGAACGAGCTCAGATGGGTTTTTTCGAAAAATTAGCTGCATTAAATGCACAATCTGATATTTATTCAAATTATATTAAACACTTTAGTAGCCTCTCTTCTGAAGACGCACCACCCCAATTTGAAGATTTATTACAAAGGCCTCAAAACACTTCAAATTGCTTTGCTAAAAAATCACAATCTTGCCAATTATATGAATTAGGTAAAAAGACCTATAAAAAGCTTCGATTAGCCACTTTATTAGAACAAAAAGAAGGATTATTGAATGATGTATGCGGAAAAGATGAAGAGATACAAGATGAAAAAGCTGTTAAATTTATTAGTTCTCAGTATGTAGACATGTTGAAAAGTATTGAGCCTGAATACCTTTCTCCAGATGAACTTTATAATGTGTCTATGCGCTTGACAGAATTAGATAGGCCTCCAACTACAGACTATTATAAAACCTACTTTAAAGCAATAATGCAAGCTAAAGTTGAACTGAAAAAAAACAACCCTAAGCATCCAGGAGTAGAGCGTGTTAATAACAAAATCGCCTCTCATGCCAAAGAACTTTATGAATACTTAAAAGCCTATAATAAACAATCAGAAATTGAAGAAATTTTTGTTCCTTCTGTTTATAACAAAGAACTTAGTTTTGATTGGAATCAAGACGTAATGCCATTAAAAACAGATAAGAATGGCAAGATAAATGATAACGCACTTACAAAGCTAAGTGAACATTCTACAGCGATGGCATGGAAAGCAACCATACAATTAATAAACCATCAGATTAAAAAATTAAGTACAAATGCACGATATATTGAATCTGAGAACGAACGTTTACCATCACTGAATAGAGTAGGCGCAAAGGTAAGAACAGAAGATCTGGTCGGGGCAAATATAGTTAATTATATAAGCAGTAAGGATAGAAAAGAATACACTAAAATTGAATTAAAGGTAGGGGACAATCGAAGAGAAATTGATTATGAGACATTTTTTAATTTCTTAGCAAAAAACAAAAATGCACTTACGCATCCTAATGTCGTTGGAATTATAAATTATTTACGCAACTCCTCAACTACTATTGAAGCCCAATATAAAGCAAAAATAGGCACCCTACAACGCCAAGCTTTTTCAGAAAAACTTGCAATCACTATTAAAAAAACCACCAACAATCTAGAAAGTAATTTATTGAAATGCAATGAAATTCAAAAGAAATTAACTACCATGCTTGAAGGCTTAACACTACAGATCTCATCCATTGAAAACCAAATTCAAGATGAAAAAACAACGATAGGAATAGGAAAAAATTCGGTTAAATTAAGAACCATGGAAGCCCGATTAAAACTTCTTCAAAAAGAAGTGATAGGAATTGAAAATTTGCAAGACTCTATCAATATAAAGCAAGCACAATTACAAATGGATGAAACTATTCCTGGCTCGTTAAGAAATGCTCTTGCTAAAGCACGTGAACTTTATGAGCAAATTACTGATAAATATTCTAATTTACAAACAAGCAATTTAATATGCCATGCCTTTTCTTCTGCAGAAGAAACCCTAGAAAAAGCTGAAGCAGATTTAACTCTAACTATAAAGACTTTTGAAATAGATGATGTTGAAAAACAAATAAATGATCGACATATGCAAACTAATCTATTTCGTGAACAAATCCTTAATCTTTATATGGAAACCAATCCTGCATTTAGACTACTCAGCGAATTATCAACTGGACAAATGGGAACAGAGATTGATCGAAATAAAGAAATGTATCAGCAATCTTCCGAAACTAGAGCTGAGTTTTTTAAACAAGGTAAAAATTCATTTCTGCATGGCTCTGTATTTCAAGAAATTCAACATGTGAATAAAAAACTTAAAGCGAAAGCGCTTGAAATTGCAGAACGAAAAATCATTTTAACATCATCTGATTATATAGCTACCGATCTTAACTCTCTCTCCTCAGGAAATGCAAACTATATTAAGATTGATGAAATTACTGAGCAGGTGAGTAAGGAGCCTATATCTGATGAAGTTAAAATGGAATGGGTTCGTGAGATGTTTGCCATATGGCTCAAACATGAACACGTTGAAGAATTAAATAAGATTCAAACGAGTTCTAACCCAACTAAAGCAATTAATAATGCGTTTCATTATTTTTTAGAGCAAAAAGCAAATATTAAATACGCAGCACTTAAACAATCTGACTATCCTATAGATCTTAATGAATATCAAATTCAAGAAATGGGATGGAAGCCAATTAATGCTGAAACAATACGCCAAACACGCCATAATGCAGCATTAATCATCGCATCAAAATTTAAACAAATGTTAGGAGACACTCCTTCGAATCTTCAAATTACTCCCACTATTAAGACCATTACACTCACCAGCGATAATTTAGAACGACACCATAGAATCAAAGAAATAGAATCTTTTCAGCTTCCTCAAGAAACCTTTTTAACCCTGTATGAAAATACAGTGATCGATGGAAGTACACTGAAATTCTTACGTAATAATCCTAGTCCTGCTCTTAAAGGAGAAACACAGCAAGAATATATTCAATATTTCACAGATCTTAGAACTTATTTAAATAAATTACTGAATTTTAATGGATTGGAAAATAAAAGTGAGCGAATAAGTGAGTTTTGTGATTCTACTGCATCTAAACTATTTCATTTACCCTATCCCCCTCCTTCCGAATTGGTAACAGAAATTACAAACAGCATGCTGGCACACTATCGCGCCGAGGATAAAAACAAAACATTAGATAAAGCGTTTATGGATTTAGGAAATAATGAGCGCTCTCAATTATTAATCAGTTTAATAAAATTAAATCTTGCGCAAATTAATCTTCAAAGATCTACAAAAGTTAACCCTCATTTCTATTCCACTATCAAGCAATGGGAGAAATTAATCATTCCGCGTGATGAGTTGATGTCAAAAAAAATTCGCTCATTAACTCCTGATGGCATAGAACCAATAGATATTACCTTATTAACAGAAGTAGATCTTGCATTACATCACTCTCCTATTGGCTTAGAAGGGCTGTATGAAGGACAAAAAGGATTACAAGTTGCGTTAACTGACTATGGCAAAGAAAAATCTGTAGATACTGGGCTACGTAAATTAGCCGATAAACTCAGTATGCGTAATGGAGATGCTTTATTAACACAGCAATTTATCGAGTATTATTCAGATAAAGCTTTTTTACTCTCAAAGGAAGGAATAAATAGCACCCAAGGACGAGAACTTTTTGAACGGGCTTTTTTAGATGCTTTTAGAAATGCAAATATCAAAGAAAAAAATCAATTATTAACTTTCATCAAAAACCTACCCTTAGATCAAGACAAGATACCTTGCACTCTTAAAGCGCCTCATGAATCATTTATTGATGAATTATTACTCAAAAGTGCCAATACCGATCCTGCAGCAGTTCAAGAAATTACTGGCTCTACGTTCTCAATACCCCTAGTAACAGAAGCCTTTATTGGTTCATTAACAACAGAAAACCCTTTAAATGAAAAACAACCAGATGCCACAGATAGGATCTTTGGATTTGCTAAAGAGATCAACTTAATTACTCTAAAAATTGAGTATTTTATTAATAAATCTCCTTTACTTAAAGAAGATAGAGTCGAACTTGATGAATTATATGCTAAGTTGATATGCTCCAATTTAGCTTATAAATTAACCTATGATCAAGCAACTGAAGAAACGCTATCTAATCTTAAACAGAATTTTGAATTTACTCGAGAAATGAGCTTAGCTCAAGCGAATATAAGTAAACATCAGGAAGAAATCACTCAATTTTCAATTACGCTTGCTCAAAGTGAACATGCAAAGCTTTTCACTAAAATTTTTAATACTTATGCAAAAGAAGCAAAATTTGATGGCCCTAAGCTCTTAATTGAAACCTGTGCTTCTGCTACTCCAGACCTTCCTGGTTTCATCACCATAGCAGGGCGGATAACGCTAGATGTTTTACATGGTGTTCTTTATATGGGAAATAACAAATTAGGAGTCATACCGGCCCATATTCTTTCCCATATAGCCCTCCAAGAATTAGGAATTGTTGATCTTCCATTTAGGCCTAAAGAGGGTGGATATATTTATACTGAAGACAATTTAGAACTTGGAGAAAATAAGGTAAAAGCCTCTATAACACCTCAAGAAAATGGAAATATTATAATTCAAAGGGAGCTAAAAACTTTAGATGGTAACATAAAAATTCTTCAATATATTTCGCCAGACAAGATGAGCTCCGTACCTATTGCTCTTAGAAAAAGATTAAATGCAACCCATTATTTCATAGATTCTATTGGTACAATTCATGGTTTTAATGCTGATTTTAAAGCCCTATTACAATTATCAGAAGATGCTAATAAACCATATAATGGAAAATTAATAGACCATAATGGGCAATTAATAGATATTATTTTGCATCCAATGGAGGATTCTATAACTCACCGCTTAATAAGTATTTTCCCCGCGGAAGAAATGATCACTATTGATAAAAACACTGTTTATATCCCGTCGATTGCTCAGTATGTACTTTATGATGAGCACTCTAAAAATTATTTTCTTTCAAATAATGTAGATCTTGAAAACAAGTCATCAAGAAAATATCTTACAATAATGAACAATGGCAGTGCTTATACTCAAAAAGAACTATCTTTTTCTGAAATAAAAGAAATACAAGAATATGAAGCACAAATTAAAAAGCTAAAGAATGAATTAGTTACCCTAAAAGAACAAGTACAACAGCAAAAAATAGAGCTCTCGGAAATCGATTCTCTTAATCTAGAAGCTAAAAATCAATTAGAAAAAGAAATTTTTACAACAGAATCTAGAATTAAACTACTTGAAGGAAATGGTCTGCTCAGTAAACAAGCTAGAGAAAACATAGAGAAAAAAATCAATGCTCTTGAGAAAAAAATTAAAAAAATTACCGAACCCGAATTTTTTGTCTTTATAGCTAAATCGCCACAAATCGAAGCATTAGAAAAATCAGTTGATGAATGCCAAAAATCAATGCAACAATCTTATCTTGAATTTACAGCAGGAGGAAAAGATAAAGCTATACTTGCTATGCACTATGAAACTAAGAAAAATGCTTATTTAGAATATAAATCTCAACTTACGAAAGCCTATGCAGTGACAAATTACTTGCGTACTTATAACGATCAAGAAGAAGGATTACAAGTCAAAGATCTACAAAGTATACTTCATATTGCATCAATGCAAGATAAAACGACTCTTTTCACTCAATTATTAGGCGCTCATGCTCCAAACCTTCTTTTAAAATCTAACGAACTTAATCAATTACAAACCATTAAAAATGAGTTTTTATCAAAAAAAGATCCTCTAACAATAGAAGATAGAGCGGCTCGAATAATGTTAATAAGTGTAGAACTTCAACATAATATATTAGAAAGAGCTGCCTGTGCCCATGGTAAATTAAATAATTGGAATAAAGATTCTTATAACGCTTTAATAAATGACTTTCTTAGAGAAATAGATAGTATTTTAAGAATAGAGAAAAAATACTCTGGGCAGTTTCCAAAAGAGCAATTCTTTGAACTGTGGCGTTCTATTCAGTCTGAATTTACAAATGAATCTGAACTAGCTAAGCGATGGAGTTTTATCCAATCCTCATATACTCCTAAAGACAGAATTGAATTCAATACCAGGTTGTTCGAACAATTTTTTGTTCAACCTGCATCATCCATTATATTTAGTGAACAAAAACCAATAAATCTTAATACGTATCTAAAAGCTATTCCAATTGAATCTATCGGTGCACAACGCTTAGTCCACTTTAAATTATATGAGAATCCCTGGGAGCTAATGGATAAAACGCAGCTTGAACTTGAGGAGCGTTTAAACACTGAATTAATTGAATATAAAGACTCTATTCAAGCACAAGAAGAAGGTTTTTATTATGAAAACTATGGTGTACTTAACATAAAAACCCTTGAAAGATTATTCAGTGTAACCTCTGCCAAGAAAGGACTTAAAGGTTTAAATCAAAATGGCATTGTAAAATTATTTGAGTTAATGGAGAAAAAAGGATGGATTCGACCAATAGGTCCTTTAGAAAAAAAACAATACCAATTAACAGAACACCCTAGCCAATTTTACTCCTCGCCTCAAATAGCCAGCTATCTGTTTGAAAAAGGATTTACTCAAAATGAAATACGCGTGATTTCTGATAGATTAGAGACATTTTTATACCAAACTGCTGTTAATGGTGGCTCCTACTCTATCAAAGATGGTGCTAGGAATGAGCTAATTGCAAAAGTTACTGGAGCTCAAGAACAATGTAATATTGAATATCTAATGGCCAAAGATAAATTGGAATCTATTTTAGCAACTTCATCTCAACCAATTACTTTTACTGAACTTAATGCCGCCTATCTCTTAAATGATTACAGTAAACTCTTCGCTAAATTTCCTGTTGGAACGGATCTTAGCCAACTCGAAATAGCATTAAATAATGCTATGACTCGTCTTTTATATCACAAAACAGAGCTGAATCATTTAAATGATATACAAGAAGCATTTGAAAAAGGAGAAGATGCTAATGCTGTTTCAATGCTACATATTAAACGTAACTATCCGCTTGACCGACTTCTTGATTCAGAAATTGCATTAGATACAACCACCATAACCCCCCAATTGATAGAGCAAGACAGAAAAATGCAACGAGCTTATCTTTTGTTTGAATTTGGATTTGGCCATCGTTGCAATGCTCGTCAAGTAAACATTTTTCGCAGTCTACTGCTTGATGATGAAACTGATCCTGAAAAAATTGATTCGGCACAGGCTCGAATGGGATTTGGAAAAACTACTTTATTACCCCTAGTAGCTTTATATAAAACAGGAAATAAACTAGTGCGCTTTATAGTGCCTAAATCCGCACTTGAAACCAACACAGCGGATATGTCTTTAGCTTTAGATGAGTTATTAGGAAGTCGAGCAGTAAAAGATGATTTTCAACGTTATAGAATTGAAGCGGATCTTAAACCAGAGATGGGTTTAGACAGTCTTCGATTAAAATCGCTACAAAATGCTAAAGAAGATCTAAAAAAACGACTCTTATTATACGAAAAAATCAGAGACAATCGCGAAGTCTTAGTGCAAGCACCTAGTGTTCGTAACTCGATGGAATGCCAGGTTAAGATTTTCTTAGATATGCTCAATAGAATTAATCCAAAAGAAGTATTACAACGCAAAGAACTTATAGCTTGCATTTCAGTACTTAATAAAATTCGTTCCATAACTACTGTTTCAGTATTTGATGAATTAGATGCCACACAAGATAGTGCAACAACCGATGTAAACTATACTTCTGGAATAAAAGAATCTATTGATCCAGCTGAGATTTATCCTCTCGAACTTATTACTCAAACAATAAAAACAGCAACAGATACATCACCTACGGCTCTTGCTGAAACTCTTCTTGAACGATTTGGCATTATAGATGATCCCGAGCATAGTATTAAAAATTACATTCTCTCTTTGGAAATAGAACAACCTATAGGTGTTAATCAAACTAATTGTACTCCAATTTATTTAATGCGTGCTATTCTAACCGATCCAGTAATGCTAAGTATTTTCACTCAAAAAGAGCCAGGAACAGATTTTGGAATTTGGTTTCAAACTGCGACAGATGGTTCAATTCAATATGATTATGATGCGCTTCGAACAGAAAATGAAACCAAATCCACAAAACCCTTGTTAATTACTATCCCTTATCAAGCAGCTAATACCCCTAAACCACAAGGTTCAAGATTTGATAATCCAGAAGTTACCGCTATTACCACTTTTTTATATTATCTGGATATTAAAACTAAACTCTATGAAGAGCCTCATTTGGAATTTTTAATTCAAGCGTTCCGCTCTGGTCTTGGAGAAAAATTATTTTTAGATCCTACTGGCCAACATATCGAACCTGAATTTCGAGAATTATTTGAGAAACTTAAAGAGTTAGCAGAATATGAAGATCCCATTTTCAGAAACTCACAAAGACATGAGTATTTCAAAAGTTTTAATAAAGACAGTATACCCTTTAGAAAAATGCTGGCCCGCACGATTATTCAAGAACAAATAAAATTTGATACAGGTAAAGCCAATAGCAATCGTTATGAACAAGGTACACTTCAAGATATTTTGATTGGATTTTCAGGAACAGCAGGTGATACCTCTTCTTATTTTAAACAAAATATGTTTGATCCAGCTGCTGACGGAAACATGACCTTAGGAATTATGGGTAGACAAAATTGCCAAACTACTACTACATTTGATACAGAAAGTTTTACTAAAAAAGGAGACTACACAGCTAATTTAATTAAAGAATTAATCTCCTCTTCCTTTAATGAAAATACCCGTGTTTTTATTGATGGAGGTGGATTATGTAAACTGTCAAATCGAGAAGTTGCTCTTGAAATTGCACAACAATTAAAGCAACAAAAAGAGCCATTAAAAGGATTAAAAGGAGTCATTTTCTATGACGATATAAGCAATATGAAAAAAGTGCTTACCTTAAATGAAATGGGTAAAGAAATTATTGTAGATTTAACAGCTGAAATGGTGGCTGATTCAGATAAAAATGGCAGTTACTTTACCTTTCTAGGCGACCTCCACTCACGTGGTGCTAACATACAACAAAAAAATGGGGCACATGCAGTTCTAACGCTCAACTTTAAAGTGAGCAATAATGATTACAAACAAGAAATCATGAGAATGAGAAAAATTATCAACAAGGCAAGAGGCCAATCATTCTCAATAGCACTTCCTGAACAATTAAGTGAACAAATTTTCCATGATCTGAAATTGAAAAAAGAAAATAGACCTCATGGATTATCGGGAAATGATATCGCTTTTTGGTTACGACAAAAAGAGTTAAGTCAGAATTTAAACACTGTTACTGTATTGGAATCAGAGTTAGATTCTGTTGTTAAAAATGCCATTTTGCAACAACAAGCAGCGATAACTGCGTTAATGGATGATGAGCACTTAACTGATGAGCAAATGAAACAGTTTAGTTCATTAGTACATAAATTAAATAATATCATTTCTCTTCCTTTTATTCAGAATACTATGGGTGATTTAAAAGCCAAATACGGTGGTAAATATGGAGAAACGACTAAAGAGCAATTTATTAATGAGTTAGAAAACTTATTTAAACAACGCATGACTCAGCTTTATGAAGCAGTGGATCAAGCAAGAAACGATTTAAATCTACCGGCACGAGAAGGAAGAGAGTTCTCTGAAAAAGAGTTGAATGAACATGATCTCTACTTTGCTCTGAAAAAAAGAATTATAGCAAGACGTGAACCCCAATTAAGCTCTAAATTTATGCTTCCATCTGCTAGAGGAAATGCTTTAGCAGAAAGCGAAGCAGTTACAGAAAATCAGTCACAAAGTCAATCTCAAAGCCAAAGCCAGAGCCAGAGCCAAAGCAAAACCCAGACTCATTCGTTTTCTGAAGTTAATAATGAAGAAGTCGTGATTGAGGCTCGATTATTAAAACATCAGCTCCTAGCTCAAGCTATTTCTCTTACCTATTTATCTAATCCTTTAGAGCTCTCCTTAGCTCACAAAACATCTCATATGACTCATTTATTTAAAGAAGATGATCCTATTCGTTGTAGTCCAAGTTATGCGAATACGGATATTCTACCTCCAATCCATTTTTTCATAGCTCGAGAATCAGGTGATCCAAAAATTATTTTAATTAATCAAGACGAGGCGAATCAATTTAAAACCTATCCTCAAGAAGGCTGGAGTCTATATGACCTTCGATTTACTAAAACTAACGAACAGTCTAAAGAAAAAATTTTAATACCTCTCATTGGATCTGAAATAATTAGTTTACACAATCCACTACTAAAAAAATTAAATTTTGCCGCATATAGAAATCCTGTAATCGGCACCACTGTTGCAGAATTAACGGACTCATTTAAAGGGGTATTAACTGAAAAAGAACTTCAACCTTCATTAAATGTAAAATACTCCAATACAAAAAATATCAAAGCGGCAAATACTATCTTTCATCTCCCTGAATGGGGTTTTACTGGAAAAAACTCAACACAATGTAAAATACAAATTCATGAAACTGAAATACTAAAAAACAAAGATAAACAAGGCAAAGAGCATAAAGAGACTGGTACCACTATTTCTATAGATACAACTCATGCTAAAACTGAGGTATTTATTTCTTCAAAATTACATGGTTATTTTACCAAAGGAGAAAAATTAAAAAATATTAAGAACATTGCCATAGAAACTCAGAAAGAAAAAGAAGAAATAATGAAACAACGGACTAATCTAAAAAAAGAATATCATGCTTTGAGAAGGCAAAAAAATGAGAAAATAAATTCGTACACAAAAAAAATTCAGAAACTACAAGAAGAGCGAGCTAATATTATTGAATTAGGAACAACAACAATAATGGAGAACTATCCTAAAGCAATGCATTCTTTATTAAATACTAAAGATTGGTTAAAGGGTCCAGTTGGTGGTAATGCTTTAAAATATATAGAATTTTTTGTTAGAGATAAGGATTTTGAGGCAACTGAATATGGATTTCAACTAGATAATATATGGTGCGAAGATTTAGAAATGGGAATTTCCCATTGTTTAAACAAACTTTATAAAAAAAACCAGAACAACGAATTGACTGAAAAAGAGTTAAAAGAACAACTAAATATCGAATTTCGCAAACTTGCAATGATTGTAGAAAAGAGATATTCCGATATTATTCCTTATCAGGAAGTCAATGTTTTACCTATAGACTCTTTATTTGCAGCGAGCCAAAAATCAGCCGAGCTTCCTAATGGCCAACCTAATCTTAATGTTAAGTTTATGGGCAAAAAGTTTGAATATGCCTTTCAAGACTTATTTTATGATATTTATTGTAAATATATTGATGATGAATTTCCACATGGATCTAAAGAAAGAACTCAAATCTTTGATAGTTTTTCCCAACATATTAAAAATATAATTATACTAGCTAGAAAAGAAGAACCACCTATTACTCAAACTATACTTCAAGAAAGGATAATAGCAGCTTGCAAAAAGCTTACCTCTACAGTAGGTGACGATGAAGAAGAGCTCGAAAAAAAATTTAAAGATAGATTATGTTATTCAATCACAGCAGGCCTTAATAAAGAGGAAAGTAAGAAAGCTATAGTTAAAACTATTGGTAATTTGATAATGAAAGGCATTGTGGATGCAACCGAAGCAGCTAGTGAAGAAAGAAAAGATTTTTATACACGTATTCATACTTTTGCCGAGAATAAAATTGATAAAAATAATTTCTTGCTTCCCTTGAGATTAGAGGATTATAAAACACAACCTTTATCTAAAGAAGAAATTAAAACAGCTGTTCAAGAAGCATTCTTTAATCAAAAAGTCAAAACGACTGAAACTGAAATTGATGCGATAGTAAATGATATTACTATCAAAATGGGTGGTCAAAAAGCTCTTGAAGATCTTTTAAAAAATTATAGGCCTATTGAACATCGTGAAGCAAAATTTGCGCCTGATCCGATAACTAATGAACAACGAATAATGTTTACTTCTAGCCATAAAGAAATATTAAAAATGGATAAAAAAGTGCTCAAAATTGAGGAAAGAATACGGCATCTAAAAAAACAACGACAAGCTGAGATCACTAAGATCGATAATGAATGTAGTCTTATTAAAACACAATTAGATCAAAATGAAGTAATGTTCACAAAATTAAAAAGTGAATGGAATGCTACTCGCAAATTAATTAACACTATTAAAAAATTCTTTAGTATCTTTACTATGGAAAATGACGTGGTAGTAGATACTCTAGAAGAAGATTTTCTTGATGCTCATTTTGACATTCCTACAATTATTGAAAACAAAATATCAGCAACGGCTGATCTAAGCTTTTATCCACCTCAATACTATGAGGTCCAGGCTGAGCTGTTAATACAGAAAGAGCAATTACATGGATTGGATGATCGTATGACAGACAATCATGCCATTGAAATTCGAAGTGAACATTCGATTCTTCAAGCTGGAAAAATCATCGCTACCGAAGCAAGTGAAGTGCGACCAAGAGATCATATAATCACTGGATTAACTCTTGAGCAAACAGTAGATCTACAACAAGAAATCGAGCAAAATAATACTGATTTTCAAGACGAAATGAAAATAGCGCCTATAAATTTATCTACAATTTCTGAAACAGAAAATGAACTTATTGAAAACATTGGACAGCC
The DNA here is from genome assembly GCA_945952115.1 of uncultured Legionella sp. GTDB lineage: Bacteria > Pseudomonadota > Gammaproteobacteria > Legionellales > Legionellaceae > Legionella. Next base: position 14,401 of record CAMFHA010000039.1, read on the forward strand.
TGCTTTTGAAGAAAACTCTTCGCTGGACACTAAAAATGAGCAAAACTTAAACCTTTCTACCAATGAAAATCGCCAAAAAATAGAAGTAGCAAAATATACTAACCATTTATTGTGGGCTAAGCCACTTCAGAAAAAAGATCAAAATCTACAAGAAACTAATACTATAAATAAAGAACCACGACATTAAACTTGACTTATTTGAATTATTTTATAAACCCACTTATTCCTAGGGTTTTAATCTTAGCCGAGGAATAATAGAATAAGGTCCAGCATAATCGTCTTGAGATTCTTCCTGTTGCTCTATATCATTGCTGAAATTGCTAAGAGGAGTTATCTCCGAGTCGGGAGTTTCTTTTAAATTAGTCTCTTGCTCATCCCAAGTTGATTCAAGGTTTAAATGCTCATTTGTATTGAATGTGGCATGATCAAAAGCAAACTCTTCAAGCGTTTTTACAACATCACAATTAGGTTTTTTTAAATCAACCATCTCACTCTCTTTTCTTGAACACTTTAACTAAAGTAAAAAATACTTCTTAATTGTAGCAAAAAAAGGCAAAAATAGAAACCAAGTGATTTATTAACTCACGGTAAATGCCTCGTAACGCACGAGGCGTTTACTCGGTTTATTAACTAGTACACCATATTTTTTATTTTATGGGCTTCAAATTTAGAATGCGAAATTTGAATATATTGATTACAGGTATTTAACTCCGCATATTGAAGCGAAAAAATAGCTTGTTCTAATTCTTCTTTTGCTGAAGAGTTATGATCTAAGGCAATCCAAGCACTAGCAGCTTCTATTAGTATCGAAGCAGCATTAAGCTGCTCTACACAGGATGTTCGCACCTGACTTGAAACTAAAGACATGATATTTTCAGATAAGTTTCGACAACGGTGAATCAAAAGTTCTTTATCGGTAAATGCTTGTGTATTAAAAGCAATGGTTACTAGGCCTAAAGTTAAAATCCTTTTTAAATATAAGTTTACCATAGAGAACTCCTTGTAATGTCCTACATGAACTGTTAAATCAAACCTTTATTTTCCTTAGCTAAAAGCATTAATTCCGGTAATATGTCGTCCTAAAACCAAAGTATGAACATTATCAGTGCCTTCATAAGTAAAGACTGATTCTAAATTAAGCATGTGCCTAATCACATCATACTCAAGACTAATACCATTTCCTCCCATTAGATTCCTACATTTTCTTGCAATTTTCAATGCTTCTCTACACGCATTGCCTTTTGCTAAAGAAATCATAGTCGGAGTCTCTCGATGCTGATCTTTTAGGCGGCCAATCTGTAAATTTAAACATTGAGCTTTAATAATTTCGGTATAAATATCTGCTAGATCTTTTTGAATAAGCTGAAAAGAAGCCAAAGGCTTATCAAATTGTTTTCTTTCTAATAAATAGCTACGTGCTGTATTAAAGCAGGCCATCGCTGCACCTATTGCGCCCCAAGCAATACCATAACGGGCTTGGCTTAAGCAACTTAAAGCAGCTCCAAGCCCTTTTTCACTTCCAGGGAGATACTGTTCATCAGGAACAAATACATTATCAAAGGCTAATTCACCAGTAATAGAAGCCCGCAAAGACATTTTATGTTTTATTTCCGGACAACTTATTCCTTTAGCTTGTGTATCCACAATAAAACCACGAATACCCTCTTCTGTTTTAGCCCAAACTATAGCAATATCTGCGATGGGCGCATTGGTAATCCACATTTTTGAACCGTTTAATATCCATCCACCGTCTACTTTTTTAGCATTAGTTCGCATGCTAGAAGGATCTGATCCAGAATCTGGCTCAGTTAAACCAAAACAACCAATGATTTTTCCCGCTGCCATTTCAGGTAAATAACGCATTTTTTGTTCTTCAGTACCAAAACGAAAAATAGGATACATACATAAAGAACTTTGTACCGAAACAAAACTCCGTAAACCACTATCACCACGCTCTAATTCTTGGCAAACTAAACCATAGGCCACATAACTCGCTTCAGCGCCTCCATATTGAGCTGGTAAAGTTAAACCGAGCAAGCCAAGTGCTGCTGATTGCTCAATTAATTTTCGTGGAAACTGCGCATATTCAAACGCATCCTTCATTAAAGGGATTACATCATTGCTAACAAAACGAGCAACGCTATCTCGGATCATTCGCTCATCATCGTGTAGTTGTTCATCAAGAAATAACAAGTCGTCCACTTTCTTTCTCCCGTTTATCGGACTGTAAAGCCAAAACTGCATCAATAATGCTTTCTTTACTGGGCAATAAATATTGCCAAGCAGTACCTAGAGGAATAAAACAATCTTTACCCGTAATACGTTTAATTTTTAAATTAGATAAGGCTTCTTCCATTAAAAAGGTCATTAATCCTTCGCTTACAGAAGCACTATTTCGACCTTCATCGACTATTAAAACTCGTTTTGCTTTATTAAGCTCTTTTAGAATAGCAGCTTTAGGCAAAGGACTAAGCCAACGTAGATCAACTACTTTGACTTTAAGTTGATACTGCTCTTCTAAAACTTTACTTGCTTGACGTGATAAATAATAACCATTGGCATAAGTTAAAATAACTGTATCCCCTTCACCATAAACACCAATCTCTCCTACTGCAATGCTTTCTTGAGGTGCAGGATAATCATAAAGCCAGGCATTATCACCAGGCTCATGGAGATCTTTAGTCATATAAAGTGCAATGGGCTCAAGAAAGACCACTACACGTCCTTCTTGAGCAGCTAAATGCATACAAGTTCGTAACATTTTTGCAGCATCAGGGCCATTCGAAGGACAAGCAACAATCACTCCAGGTAAATCTCTTAATACGGTAATAGAATTATCATTATGAAAATGACCACCGAAGCCTTTTTGGTAGGCTAAAGAAGCTATTCGAATTAACATCGGGTTTTTATATTGTCCATTCGAAAAAAAGGACAGTGTTGAGGCTTCTCCACGCAATTGATCTTCTGCATTATGTAAATAGGCCAAAAATTGAATTTCTGGCACCGGGATAAAACCATTATGAGCTAATCCAATAGCTGTGCCTAAAATAGTCGTTTCATCCAGAATCGTATCAAATACTCGACGTTGACCAAAACGCGCTTGTAAATCAGCAGTAACTCGATATACTCCCCCCTTTTTTCCAACGTCTTCTCCGAAGAGAAGCATGTTCGGATATTGGATCATTAAATCAGTTAGAGCAAAATTAATCTGTTGACACAGGTTTCTTTTTTGACTTAATTGGCTGTATGCATTAGCAAAATAGTATTGACGCTCTTCTTCGCTAGGAAGTTTATAATTTAATTTTTTACTCACTTTAGGCAAAAGCGAAGACATGGCCTCTTCTGCATTATTTATTCTTGGCAAAGTAATTGCTTCAACTGCTTTAGCTTCGATGAGCGCTTTATTATCTTGATATAAATCGATAATAGCTTGTAAAGACATCCACCCTTCACGATAAAGCAGACCAGCCGTATGCAATAGAGGGTCATCTGATTCTCGACGTTCAATTTCTGCTTGCGTATTATATTGAAACTCAATATCTGATCCAGCATGGCCTAACAGGCGAACACAGCGCAGATGTAAAAATACAGGTTGTTTTTTGACACGAGCTAAATACTCGGCCTCTTGCGCTTTCGCATAAGTATCAGCAATATTCAAACCATCACAGGAAATATAATGTACGCCCGGACGCAAACTGACGGATTGCTCAATCCAATGCTGAGGTGTTGATACTGAAATCCCAATGCCATTATCTTCACAAATAAAAACAATTGGTAAAGGATAATTCTGTTTCGCTAACCAAGAACAAGCATTTAAAGTCGTTTGTGCAGAAGCATGATTAATTGAAGCATCACCAAAAGAACATAAAACAACCGAATCAGGATCTAAATTACTTTTAAGTTTCAATTCTTTAGCCCGTGTAATAGATAAAGCGGTACCTAATGCTTTGGGTAAATGTGAGGCAATAGTGGATGTTTGAGGAGGAATATTTAATGGAACACTACCAAATACCTTATGACGCCCACCTGAAATAGGATCAGAAGCCGCAGCAACAAGTGATAAAAGAATATCTTTTACTCCATCTGTTTTTGCTAATTGTTTTGCTCTTTGTAAATAAAAGGCCCCGCTACGATAATGCAAAAAAGCCATATCTTTTATTTGAAAGACTTGACCCAAAACTGCATTTCCTTCATGGCCACTACTTCCAATAGTATAAAAAGAAAGCCCCTTTTCTTTAAGTTGTCGAGCGATTAAATCCAAAAGTCGTGATTTAATTTGAGAATCAAATAATTCTATCGCTGTTTTTTTACCTAGCTCAGCACTATCTGGATTTGTAAGACTATGAGAGGTGGGAAAATCAGCTTGCACTACACGCTTAAGAAACTGCTCATCAACTGCACTGGCTCTATCTAACATCGCTACACCTTCTAATAATTGTGCAATGACCAGATGAACTTCTTAGAGATGCGCAGAAATTATTTCATGCATTCTCTTCTATTTAAGGTTCAAATCCTGGCATCCTTTCCGGACAATTCGTCGATAATAAAACTAGGAGTATATACTTATTAATCTGCTTGGGAAACTACAGAAATACGTAATTATCAAAATGAGTTTTTAGCCAAAAATAAATCAATATGACTATACTTAAGAAAGTGAATCAATAAAGGAGCTATTTCAATGTTTGAATTAATCATTGGTATTGCTATTCTTTTAATAGCATTCTTATCAACAGGCTTATTTATTGTAAAACAACAAGAAGTTGCACTGATTGAACGCTTAGGAAAATATCATAGTGTAGCGCATGCAGGACTTAATTTTAAGCTGCCTTTTATTGATTGCCTTGCTGGAAAAGTCTCTTTAAGAATTCAACAATTGCATGTCAAAGTTGAAACTAAAACAAAAGACAATGTTCTTGTGCAAATTCAAGTTTCGGTGCAATTTCGTATTAAAGAAAACGGAATTTATGATGCTTTTTACAAACTAAAAGAACCTGCTCAACAAATTACTGCCTATGTTCTTGATTTAGTTCGCTCTGAAACCCCTACAATGATCTTAGATGATATTTTTGAAAATAAGGACAGTATCGCTAATGCGGTTAAAAATCATTTAACAGAAACCATGCAAGAATTTGGATTTGAAATAGTTAAGGCTTTAGTAACCAATATTGAATTAGAAGAAAAAGTAAAAAATGCAATGAATGAAATTAATGAACAACAACGATTGCAAGTTGCAGCACAAGCAAAAGGTGAAGCAGAAAAAATACTCATTGTTAAAAAAGCTGAGGCTGAAGCAGAAAGTAAACGATTACAAGGAGAAGGCACTGCTAATCAAAGAAAAGCAATTATTGATGGCTTAAGCAATTCAGTTGAAAATTTTCAAAAATCAGTGCCTGGCGTCACTTCTAAAGACATTATGAATTTAGTATTAATTACTCAATATTTTGATACATTAAAAGAAATCGGCGCAAACAATAAATCCACTACCTTATTATTGCCTCCAATGCCAGCAGATCTCGCATCGCAATTACAACAAAGTATCATAACGGCCAATTTAACTACTGAAGATTTAAAATCTTAAAAATAAATATTGCCTAGCTTTTTCCTAGGAAAACTATTTTTGAAATATTATGGATAAAAGATCTAATACCTTATTTTGGGCTTCTTTTTCAATAACACCTAATTTTTTTACAATACGTGTTCGATCAATTGATCGCAATTGATCAAGCACAATCTGTCCTTTTTTATCTTTAAATTCTGTCAATATTCTAGTTGGAAAATTGTCTTTGATAGTGCTTGTCATCGGTGCAATAATAACTGTTTTTAGCCTGCTCAAATTCATTGAATCTGGTGATATTATTACTGCTGGACGTGTTTTTTTTATTTCAGAACCAATAATAGGATCGAGGTTTACTAAAAAAACATCAAACCTTTTTATTGTTACCATGTCCATTCATCCCTATCGAAATCATTACTTAGATTTAAATGAGTCTCATCACTTCTATCATCTACAATAGCATTGAATTGCTCTAACCATCCTTCTTGCTGATTTTTGATTGGAATTAGGGTAAGCACACCCTTTTCATCTGCTCTAATTTCCAGTTCTACACCTGGATGTAAATGAGCCTCTTTAATGATAACGGAAGGAATACGAATTCCGATTGAATTTCCCCATTTAGTTAAAGTGACAATAGGCATTGTAACTCCAAATATGTATATACTTAGTATAATTATACAAGGCATATACATTTATTCAAGCCATTTAAAACAGAGTGATTTTTTACACGGAAATTAACTGTAACTCACTGCTGGTATTATCTAATTTTTCTTCTGTCGATGATACATTCAAATCGTTTTGATTTGATGATTCATTCTGGATGTGTTGTAATGATCTATAAAATAAATTGGGAGACCAATTGAATCGCTGTGTTGGCTTTGGCGCAGGTGGATAGACTTTCATTTTGATACGCCATAGCCAATACGAAGAGGATAAAGAAAAGATCATAGCACCTAAATACCCTAATCCAACTCCTAAAAAATCAAGTTTTGTTTTAAGACCTAGTACACCGCCTGTCAGAACTCCGACTGCAGTTCCTCCTATCCGCGGAACTGCAGATAGCCACATCATCTGAGAACTATGATCTAATTGTCTTATTTGCATGATAAATAAGTAACTTAGTACATCAAACAAAAAAGCAGGTGCCAACATATAGGATAAAGTTTTCGCTCTATTATCAATGGTAGAATCTGGATTGGCGTATTGTGATTGGCATAAAAAAATAATAGGGATAAGAAAACCTATCACTGTACCAACTTGTAAACATCGTTTGCCTGTTTCATAAACGTGGTGAGCATCTCGTTTTCCGGCTTTGAACTGTGCTAGTGCATCTCCGAGTAAAAAATTACCTGTTAACCCAAATTGAGAACACCAAGCAAAATATTGATTGAAGAGTATTTCATTGTTAAGGCAAACGCAGCTTGCGAATCAACGTCAAGGATACCCATATAAATCGATAATGCAAAATTCAAAACGATTTCAACCGCAATAGAAACTGTCAACGCATTGCCTGCATCAAAGAACTGTTTAAATTTTGTTATCCAATCTTGAGGAAGTTCCATTAAATGATTAAAGAGATTCAATGAGCGAAACGTTGGGTGATACTTAAGATAAAGAGTATAGAGTAAGGAGGCAATATAAGGCTGCGTGACAAAGGGGATCAATAAACCTTTCTCTTTCAAATCAGTACCGATGCTTAAACCACAAGCTATACCCACACTAGCTGCAAATACCGCAGAATTAACTAACATCGCTTGAGAGGATTGAAAGCAATTTACAATTTGGGCACAACTCAAAAAATAGAAAGTTCCAGGAACTGCAATAAAAAAATACCGCACAAACTCTTGTGTTAACTCTGAAACATGAGCATTTTGATGCATTGCATTTTCTAGTATCGGCTTAGGAATGATCATAAACGGCATGACAAATAATATATTGATGCTTGCCAACAGCAAACTATTAAATAAAAGATTGGCTAGCTCTTTTTTCTTATCTAAAAGATAAATATCGATAATATTTTGATAAATTAGCGGGTAACGCTGATGTAAAACTAATGCCTCCGTAGATAGTGTATCTATTGGAAAAAAAAGCTTTGAATCTAATTCTTTATAGATACAAGGGCTATCCTTAATTAAACTACCATAAAAATAAAAGCGATTGTTATGTTGGATTAACCAGGGTCTATCTAGAGCTAGTTCAGTGCTATCAAACACTTCATTGTCAGAAACATGAATGGAAAAATCTTTCCCATCAAATAATAATTCATCTGGCTTATCTGGCTCAAAGGTACGTAATCGGTGCTCTTCAAAAGTTGTAATGAATTGTGCAATTTGTGGACCTAATATATTAGTAGAAAATATTCCTGCTGCTCCAGCAAACATCACTATAGAAATAAACGTTGTGATAGGAGCAATTGCTGCAAGATGATCAGGTTCATTATTTATTTCAGGTAGCAAAATGGGAATAATAAATACTTGTAGTCCGGGAGTATCTGCTAGTAATAACAAAAAGCCCAACCAAACAACATCTCTCACTGAAACCACCGCAGGTGCTGCTGGTTGATCAGAGTCTGGAGAATGCTCATTTTCAATTACTTCTATATCGGCCATGAATAAATTTCATTTAAGATAAATAAGTGAGCATTGTAATAAAACAAGCTTTAAAAATCATTAATTAGTCAGTATTCTTTTGTTAATCATTAGATCACAAGTTCGAGTCGTGGGGATGACCGCTTAAGAGATCGTATTAACAAGACGAGGCACTAGTATATTCTGATTTGCATGTTAAAATGACTTAATTATACGCAAACTGAAGATAATAAATGGCTTTCATTTTTTCTAAAACTGTACGTGATGTTGTTCGGAACCGTAACCTATTCCAGTCAATTCAAGACAAAATTCACCAGAAAAAAAGAGGAAAGACTGCGCCTCCAGAACTTCCTAATCTCGCAATTCACGGTATTACTTTTAATGGGACATACTTTTTCTGCACTCTTATATATCAAAAAGATTTATCTGAACGTAAAAAAATTACTATTTTTAACTTAATTGATGCGTATGCAAATACAGAAGAACATGCTGAGCGAATTAAATTGAAGGCTCAAATACAAAAAGCTTGTGGCGAACAAGTTGAAAGCATTGCATTATTATTTTCAAACTCTAGTGAAACATATGGTTTTGTAACAGGAAATAGGGTAAAAGTTGCTCGATGGCGTGATAAAGGACCATTAGAATTAGATGCTGATGAGCTATTTTCTGATTCGGAACGTCACTTAAGTTTAAGCTTTCAGTATTTTGTTTTCATTTTAGAAAATGAGAAGAAATATACCCCTGAGCTTATTAAACAATATTTTCAAAGTAACGAGGTAGATGATAACATCAATACAGATGTTATCAATGCAATTAAATGCATCAATATTCTTGAAAAACCTCTTGAAGATATGAGTTGGTACTTGAAAACTGCTTATGCTGCAATTCAAGACTCAGCCCTCCAACAACAGGTCAAATCAGTTTACGATGCCATTCAACTACTTAGCTATAATGATAGAGAAATAAAATATAAAGCCACAGTTTTAACGCTTCAATTGTTACATTCTCAAGATAACGAAAAGCGAAAACAGCTACTAATTGACTATACTGAGCTTGCAACTAAGCTTTACGGTTCTAAAATACCTACTCTTATGATCGCCGGCATAAGCATATTTCTTCTAGCAGCCACTTTTTTGACTCTCTGTATTCTAACTAGTCCCGCTATTCCCTTGTATCTCATAATTATTGATAGCACTTTTAGCATGCTAATTGGTCTAATCACTGGAATAGAAGGCAAGAATAAATTTTATAGTGATGAAGCCAAGCAGAAACGCAGCACCGCTAATACATTCTTTAACCTGAAAGAAAATCTTAATAATATACCCGATGATTTAATCCCTCAAAAAATCAATGATCCCAATAACTATTCTGGTGAAAGAATGACTCGAGTTTAGCCATTTTTCCCTAATCCGTTCGCTCTGAAGAGCGTGCACTAGTACATGACTGAAGCCGAGTGAGAATGCAACCAAGTATAAAGCTTAGTGGGAAATGCTATAGAAAAAAGAAGGAGGCTCTTATCTCAGGTGACTGGGAAAAATTATCCTACTTGGCTCGCTAATTTACTCGATTTTTTTTAATAGCGAGAATTGCTGTCTTTTTGCATGCGCTGTTGCAAATCCCACTACTTTTGGTAACATGCCATCGCTAAGTGCTTGTTTTAAATTAAAATCAACGCTGAGTTCTTTACTTTTCTCAAGAAGCTACCCGGTCACGAGCCCCTAATAAAAAGGCATGTTTATCATGAAATTAAAAATTTGGTCATGCTTATTCGCACTCTACACTGTTGCAGTGCACAGTTTTGCACAAGAGCTTGATCCAGAAATGACCGGCGAAGAATATCGTAGCTTATTTGCTCAAATGGAGAAATCCAAAGGTTTTCGACAACGCATTGCAAACGATCCTTTACATTTTATTCTTGAGCTTGGGAAGCGTAATCTTGATTGGATAGAAATCATTAACAGCACACGCGATTCTGATAATAAATTGCAGTTAACAACACCTGAAACAACGCAAGCGTATCCCATTGATAATCCTGGAATTTCCAGCCCCAGCATCATTATGAATCAACTAGATAGTTTAAAAAAATCTATGCCCCAAGCCATGTTGCAAGTACTTTTTAGCACTGTAAACTTACCAAACAACCCGCTAATAGATGATGAAATATTTATTAACAATGCGCGCGCAGTGAATCATATATATGAGGCTGCCAGCCGTTGGTTGATGCAAGAGCCCTATCTTGAATGGATGAAATCCCTTGCTCAATTTGATATTCGCGGCTATTATTTTTTGCAGCGCGAATCTAATCTTAATTATAAATTGAATCATTGGCAGACTCTTGATGATGTCACGCAAAAGAAATATTCTGAATGGTTAATTAGTGAGTGCAATAATACGCAAGCTGACAAAATCTTATGTGAAAAGCTACTTGCAAATGCTATAGATACTCAACAAGTATCACAATTTCATCTTTTATATGTTGATAATGCGAAAAAAGTCTTTAATAACTTTTTTGAATTACAAAACCCACGTCCAGAAGTTATTTGGGACTATAATAATTCTGACCTTATGATCATGCCATTTATGTTACCAGAAGAGCCAGCTGTACAAAATTGGCTTAAAACTAATGTCGAAGATGAATTTCATCTCAATCAATGGTCGTTAAAAATTAATTATAGTATTGCTGACAATCTTGCTAAAGTTATTTTTGTTCCCGGCGCTACTCCGCATGTGGATTATCTTGGTGGAGATACCATCACCATGGATGCTAATCGAAATCTAAATGATTATGCTATCACATGGACCATACGCCATGAATTTGCCCACGTACTTGGATTCCCTGATTGTTATGTTGAATTTTATGATGCACAACAAGAAGTAATGGTAAATTATCAGATTGATATATCAAATCTAATGTGCAGCAGGCGTGGGCATTTGCAGCAAAAACATTATGATGAATTAGCGAAAAATTACTATAAATCTAATCTCAGATACATGGTTCCTTAGCACAAAGGTCTTAAAGCAGATCCTAATTTGTTATAATTTTATTCATAACTCTGTGATGAAGCATGGTCAATATTACTTTTAGAAATTTTAATTGAGCTGAACGAAGGATCTCTTGGTTGCCGCTTAATGCTACTTAATGGATCTTCGCTACGCCCAGGATTTTGATTGACCGCAGTTTTAATCACACTCTAACGAATCAGAGTAAACGCATCTAAACGTACATTATAAATTCAAAACGCCTACGTTCCGCGCTTTATGCTTTCAATTAGCCTTAAGTTTTTGTTGAC
>CAMFHA010000040.1 GCA_945952115.1 uncultured Legionella sp.
AGCTTTATCAGATTATGCTTCGAGACGGCGCTAACGCGCCTCCTCAGCATGAACGAACCTTATAGTCAACAAAAACTTAAGGCTAATTGGAAGAACATGTCGCGGGACGTAGGGCTTCGAAAAGTGAATTGTCAACAGACTCTAGTCTTTTATAAAAATTGCCTACTTCATTTTTGTGATTACCAAAACCGTGTAACAACAAAGCCGCGGAAAATTTGCCAAATTTTTTAGCGGGGTACGTAAATACAGCATGGCTTAACCCATTTAATTCGATTCATAAGATCTCTTTAAGAATAAGAAAGTAAACGTTTTACACGGACATCACCATTAATTAAACGCTCACCTAGGCCAATAAATTGGTTTTTTTCATCGTATAAACGCAAAATTTCAACTTGTTCTTCGAAAGACAAATGGTTGTGAAGTATTCGTCCTTGCTGCAATTGCAGTACTTCTTTATCGGATAAATAAAGACTCTTAAAATAACTAATTGCTGCATCCATAGGAATTAAACAATTTAATCGCTCTTCAAGAGACATTGCTGCTAATTGTTCGAAGTTATACATCGTTTCATTTTCAAATCCAGAAGTATAAACTCGATGAAGTCGACTCACATGAGCACCTGTCTTTAGACTTTCGCCTATATCTTCTACTAAATTGCGAATATAGGTTCCTTTGCTGCAATGAACCGTTAAATCAAAGGATTTTCCATCAAAATGATCTAAAATGAGCTCACTTATAGAAATAGATCGCGAAGCGCGCTCAATTTCCTGACCTTGTCTAGCATAATGATACAATGGCCTACCTTTGTGCTTAAGAGCAGAAAACATCGAAGGAATTTGCTCGATATCTCCTTTATGCTCTATTAATACGCTATTGAGCTCTTCTTCAGTAATATTAAAATTTTTTATTTGCGCAATAACAGTACCTGTTGAATCTGCCGTGTTGGTTTTTATTCCTAAGATACCCGTGGTTTGATAACATTTATCCGCATCAAGAAGATATTGGCAGACTTTAGTAGCTTCACCAAAGCATACAGGCAACATGCCTGTCGCTAAAGGATCAAGGCTGCCAGTATGCCCTGCTTTTTTTGCTTGGTATAAATTTTTTGCCGTCTGTAACGCTTTGTTAGAAGAAATTCCTTGAGGTTTATTTAAAAGTAATATTCCATTGATTGCTTGTTTTGTAACTTCAACTATTGGCATTATCATCTGAATTAATTTCGTTTGCTTTATCAATTAAGCGACTTAAACGCTCACCGTATTCAATTGATTCATCATAGACAAAATGAAGCTGGGGTACAGTTCGTAAAGTTATGCTACGTGCTAAAGCACTTCGTAGATAGCCAGCAGCCGCATTTAGAATAGTAGCTGCAAGCGTTTTATCATCATTAAACACTGTAAAATACACTTTAGCATGACTTAAATCAGCCGCTACTTTAACAGCTGAAATAGTAATGATGCCTTTTAAGCGGGGATCTTTTACTTCCTGCGGAATAATTTGCGCTAATTTTCTTTGGATCATTTCCGCAATACGATCTGTTCGTTTAAAATTACTCATTTATAAATCACGTTTAATTTCTACAGTTTCATAAACTTCTATTAAATCACCTGATTTAACATCATTATAGTTTTTCACTCCGATACCACATTCAAAACCTTGACGTACTTCAACAACATCATCTTTAAAGCGTCGAAGTGATTCTAAAGTACCTTCGTAAATTACAACGTTAGCACGTAATACACGGATTGGATTATTTCGTTTAATCGTTCCTTCAATTACCATACATCCGGCAATAGCGCCGATTTTAGGCGATCTAAAGACATCACGAACTTCTGCAATACCAATAATTTCTTCTTTAAATTGAGGAGCCAACATTCCAGTTAAGGCACCTTTGATTTGATCTACGATATCATAAATTACACTAAAATAATGTAAGGCTACTGACTCTTGCTCTGCAAGTTTTTTCGCTCCACTATCAGCACGCACATTAAATCCTATCAAGATAGCATTAGATGCTATTGCTAAGTGAACATCAGATTCAGTTATTCCACCTACGCCATTTGCAATAACTTGAACAGTTACTTCATCATTAGATAATTTTACTAGGGCATCAGAGATTGCTTCTAGAGAACCTTGTACATCGGCTTTCAATACAATATTTAAAATTTTAGATTCAGCGACTGTCATATTTTCCATAATACCTTCGATGGATGATTTTTGACGTCGTGCTAGTTTAACATCTCTAAATTTACCTTGACGAAATAAAGCAACTTCTCGAGCTTTTTTCTCATCTGGAACGACAATAGCTTCATCTCCAGCATGAGGAATAGCTGATAAACCTAAAACTTCTACTGGAATTGAAGGCCCGGCATGATCTACCAGATCACCATTATCACCCACTAAGGCTCTAACTCTACCATATTGTAAGCCCGCGAGCAGAATATCACCTTTTCGTAAAGTGCCGCTTTGAACTAATATAGTTGCAACAGGCCCACGACCTTTATCTAAACGAGACTCAATCACTACCCCTTTAGCTGCGCCATCAGTCGGCGCTTGTAATTCTAATACTTCTGATTGTAATAGAATGGAATCTAAAAGCTCATCAATCCCTAAACCAGATTTTGCTGAGATATTGACAAACATAGTGTCACCACCCCAAGCCTCTGGAATTACTTCATAGTTAGACAGCTCATTCATTACACGTTCAGGATCTGCATCGTGCTTGTCCATTTTGTTAATTGCAACAATAATTGGCACTTTAGCCGCTTTAGCATGTTGAATTGCTTCAATAGTTTGTGGTTTCACTCCATCGTCTGCAGCAACAATTAGAATTACGATATCGGTAGCTTGTGCACCACGAGCTCTCATTGCTGTAAATGCGGCATGGCCTGGAGTATCTAAAAATGTAATATCGCCTTTTGGAGTACTCACATGATACGCACCAATGTGTTGAGTAATACCTCCAGCTTCTCCAGCAGCTACCTTGGTTCTGCGAATGTAGTCAAGTAAAGATGTTTTACCATGATCTACGTGTCCCATGATTGTCACGACTGGCGCTCTCGATTGAGTATTAGTGCCTTTAGCAATAGCCTCATCCAAGCCAACCTCAATAGCGTCTTCGTTTAATAAAACAGCCTTGTGCCCCATTTCTTCTACAACAATTACAGCAGTTTCTTGATCAATAACTTGATTTATTGTAGCCATAGCCCCTAAAGACATCATTACTTTAATGACTTCAGCCGCTTTTACTGACATTCGTTTGGCAAGTTCTGCAACACTTATTGTTTCAGGAATATGCACCTCACGAATAACAGGCGCAGTTGGCAAAGCAAAACCGTGTGTTAGCGTTTCTTCTGCTTCCCGATATCTATCGGACTTTTCGTGGTTTTTGCGTTTTTTAAATTTGTTGCGACTTCCTCGATGAGACCCTTCTTGCTCTTCATCTTCACGCTCAAAGTTTTGATATTTAGGTTTCTTTTTAACTTTCTTAAAATCACCATCAGATTCATTACTCGTTATATCAGAATGTTTCTTTTTAGCTGGCTTTTCATGTTTTTCTTCTTTATGCGCTTTTGGGCTAAGGTCTTGTTCAACAGCTGGTTCATTTAAATTAGAGCTCTGCTCTTCTTGAGCTTCAATAGCATTATCTTCTTGACTCTCAGGAAGTTGCTCAGATGGCGCCACATTTATTTCTTCAACAGTAGAAACTTCTATTGTTTCTTCTTGAATCGCTTCTAAATTTAAGCCTTCATTGCTAGCCACTTCTTCAGCAACAGAAATATCAATCTCTTGTGATTTATCTTCGATCACTGGTTGAGCTTGCTCTTCTAGTTTTTCTTCTATTTCCGCTGGCTCGACTATTGAACTTCTTTTAACAAAAGTTTTTTTCTTGCGAACTTCAATGTTAACGGTTTTTCCTGTATGGCTGTCATGTCCAACAGTCACTTGGGACATACTTTTTTTGCGCAAGGTAATACGCTCAGGCGCAACACTTACTTCTCTTGCGGAATTTCCTTTTAGATAATTAAGCAAAATTCGCTTTTGATCTTCATTTACAGTTTGATGATCATCAGAAAAAGATAATCCTGCTTCCTGCAACTGGTTCAGTAAGCGCTCAACTGGGATACCAACGACTTGAGCTAATTGTTTCACCGTCACATCCGCCATATTTTTACCCCTCTAAGCTACTGGATAAGCTTTGTCTATTCTAATAGTATAACTATTCATCACATTTGCTGATTATTCAATCTACGCTCAAAACTAGTCTATCTCTTAAAGAGCTCAAAATGTAATAAATAAATACTTCTAATATGCTCTCATCAGATTATAAGAACCATGGTTCACGAGCCTTCATTATTAAAGCACCGGCTTTTTCTTCACTAAGTCCATCAATTTCTAGCAAATCATCCACGGATAATTCTGCTAACTCTTCCATAGTTGTGATGCCTTTACTTGCTAATTTATTAGCTAAATCATCAGTCATCCCTTCCATTGTCACTAATGAATCATCGGGAGAACCTGATAAACCTTTCCCGGAAGATAAGGCCATTGTTAATAAAGTATCATTAGCCCTGTTGCGAAGCTCTTCAACTATTTCTTCATCAAACTCTTCAATAGCCAAAAGCTCATCTTTAGGGACATAGGCTATTTCTTCTAGTGATGAAAAGCCGTGGGTAACTAATAGGTTAGCAATCTCTTCATCAATTTCAAGAGTCGTTGTAAATAACTTTACTATTTTACTTGATTCTTCTTGATTTTTATTTTCGAACTCATCGGTAGTCATTACATTTAATGTCCAACCTGTAAGCTGACTTGCCAATCTAACATTCTGTCCATTACGACCAATGGCTTGAGATAATTGCTCTTTTTCTACCGCTAAATCCATCGTATATGTATCTTCATCAACAACAATAGAAGAAATATCAGCAGGAGCCATTGCATTAATCACGAGTTGTGCAGGATTATCATCCCATAAAACGATATCTACACGTTCGCCACCTAATTCACTTGATACCGCTTGAACACGAGCCCCTCTCATACCTACACAAGCGCCGATAGGATCAATACGACCATCATTAGTTTTTACTGCAATTTTAGCTCTATTTCCAGGATCACGAGCAGCTGCTTTAATATCAATAATATTTTCACCAATCTCTGGTACTTCAATGCGGAATAATTCTATTAACATTTCATTACGTGTGCGACTTACATAAAGCTGTGGTCCACGTGATTGAGGAGTAATTTCATATAAATAAGCTCTTACTCTATCATTAGGTCTAAACATTTCATGTGGCAACATTTCTGAACGCGGTAAAAAGGCCTCAGCTTTGCCACCTAAATCAATAATAATATTATCACGCGTTACTTTTTTCACTGTTCCGTAAATGAGCTGGCCAAGTTTGCTTCTGAATTGGGCAATCACTAACTCACGTTCAGCTTCTCTAACTTTTTGCATAATGACTTGACGCGCAGTCTGTGCTTCTATACGTCCAAACTCAATTGATGGAATAGATTCTTCAATGCGTTCATTAAGCGCAACCTTTGGATTACGCTCTTTTGCTTGTTCAATAGTTAATTGGCGCTCAGGAAACTCAAGCTCTTCATCATCTACAATATCCCAATATCGAAACGTCTCATATTCACCTGTACGAGAATCAAGTTTAATTCGCACACCAATATCTAAACCAAAGATTTTACGAGTAGCAGACTCCAATGCGGCCTGAATAGCTAGTAAGATAACCTCTTTACTAACACCTCTTTCATTTGATAATGCCTCAGCAACTAATAACAATTCTTTGCTCATTGTTCGCCTCTCTAGACTGTCAAACTTGCTTTCACAATATTTGAATAAAGCAGTTCTTGATGTTCATTGTTTATATCCAGCACTACTGAGCTCTCAGATGCAGAGACAATAATACCTAACAATTTGCGCTTTCCATTAACTGGTTTAAACGTTTTAATTTGTACTTCATGCCCTATATAACGTTTGTATTGTTCACTATTAAATAAAGGCCTAGGTATGCCGGGCGAGGATATCTCTAAACTGTAATTACCTGGAATAGGATCATCTACATCCAATAAGGCACTAACTTGTTTACTGACTTCTTGACAATCCTCGATGCCAATACCCTCTTCCTTATCTATATATATTCTTAATAAAGAATGTTTTCCTTGGGAAAGGTATTCACAGCCCCAAAGTTCATACCCCATATTATTAATAGTAGGAGATAATAATTCTACTAATTCATCTTTTATCATATGCTGTAACAAATAAAAAAAGAGCTTGCTTGATTACATTGAAGTTTTATAGCATTCCCCATTAATGCTTTATACTTCGTTGCACTCTTATTCGGCTTCAGTCATGTACTGGTGTACACTCTTTCGCCTCATTCAAATGCGCCTCGTCTAAAACTTAGTGGGCAACGCTATACTTACTAAAATATAGCTTCAAGAATTACTCAATTAAACATAATAAAAAACCCCATAAATGGGGTTCTAAATAGGTGGTAGCGGGGGCAGGATTTGAACCTACGACCTTCGGGTTATGAGCCCGACGAGCTACCAGGCTGCTCCACCCCGCGTCAACTGAAATGAATTATACTTTGAGTTAGTATGTATAGCAAGTCATTTTTGCTAAGTTTTCAAAAGTTTATTAATTATCTTCATAAATCCAGTATGACTTAATAAAAACAACTATACCCAAAATGTTTCACGATACGAGATTTTGGGTATATAGCATTTCCCGCTAAATTTTATACTTCCTTGTATTCTCACTTGGCTTCAAGCATGTACTGGTGTACACCTCTTCCCCCTCATTCAAATCTACCTCGCCTAAAACTTAGTGAGCAAGGCCATACTGGGTATTATATACCTTCCACAAACGAATTTTAGGATTTGATGCTATTGCTTTTTCCGTTTAGGCTACGTTTAAAAACTCGCAATAGAGTAGACTATTACTCGCTTTTAAACGTAGCCTAAACAAAAAAATCAAGTCGCCTAAAACCCTAAAACTCATTCGTGAAAGGTATAGAACTACATAAATGCATTGATGCACAGGGAAATTAAGGCGCTAGGAAAGATTCCTAGAAATAATAATGCCAAACAATTCACCGAATAAATAAGACTATTTGTTTTACTGATAATAATAGGTTGACTATTAGTAGCTTGGTCAAAATACATAATTTTGACGATTCGCAGATAATAATAAGCACCAACAACAGTAAATAACAGACCCAACACAGCAACCCACATTAAATGCGCATCCACTAAAGCCTTTAAAACAAGTAATTTAGTAAAAAACCCTACTGCTGGCGGAACTCCTGCCATAGAAAATAGTACAATAAGCATCATAAAGGCTAACCACGGATTTCGTTTACTTAAGCCTTTAAGATCATCGATGGACTCTATTTCCATACCTTGAGACGACATCAGCACAATCAAACCAAATGCAGCACTAGACATCAGTCCATAAACCACAATATAGTAAAGCGCCGCAGAATATCCAGCTGATGAAGCAGCTAAAACACCAAATAAAGCATAACCAATATGAGCTATGGCTGAGTAGGCAAATAAACGTTTAACATTAGTTTGAACTACTGCAAATAAATTTCCAAGTCCTGTAGAAAGAATTGCCATTACTAGCAAAATTTGTTGCCATTGCGCGGTAATATCAATCAAACCAATAGTTAGTAATCTAAATGCCATACCTAATGCTGCAATTTTAGGTGCCGTGCTAATAAATAAAGTCACTGATGTCGGAGCGCCTTGATATACATCAGGTGCCCACATATGAAAAGGAACGGCTGCTAATTTAAAACCAACTCCAGCAAGAATAAAGACTAGTCCAAAAGTAAGTAAACTATTTTCTTGTTGCCAATTGGCAGCTATCGCATTTGCTACCTCAAGTAAATCAAGTTTACCAGTTGCTCCATATATTAAAGAGATTCCATAAAGAAGCATTGCAGAAGCTATAGCCCCCATCACAAAATATTTAATTGCTGCTTCAGATGCATCACTATTAGTGCGTCTTATTGCAGTCATAGCATACAAAGGAAGAGACATTAACTCTAAACCCAGGTAGATAGTTAATAATGAATGTGCTGATATTAAAACCATCATGCCTAAAGTAGAAAATAAACCAAGAACATAGTAATCGCCGCCAGGCATTTTGCGTTCGTCAATATAATGCTGTGCATAAATAAAACTAAATAACACAGTAATATAAACAAAAATTTTCATTAAATTTCCAGCATCGTCGCTGATGAATAAACCATTCAATGTAAGTATTTTAAAATTACCTAAATATAAACTGCTTATTACTAGGGCTAAAAGAAGTCCTAGGCAAGAGATGAAATAAGCGATAGATTTGCAGTGTTCGCGTAAAAATAAATCCGCAAGCAATGCAAGGCATGCGGTGGCAAGCACTATCATTTCGGGAAGTGCTATTTGAATGTTATCTAATAATGCGATCATTTTTGATTACCTTGCAATGTTACAATTTAGATTTATCAGCTAAAGCTAACGTATGGCTTACTGTTTGGTGCACATATTCAAGCATAGGCTTAGGATAAACTCCCATCGCTATCACCATCGCAGCAAGTAAAATATAAGCGCTTAATTCAAAGCCAGAAATATCTCGTAATGATGCCACTTTTTGATTAGCAATAGCTCCGAATATTACTCGTTTATACATCCACAAGGTATAAGCAGCGCCGATAATTAGTGTTGTTGCTGCCCAAAAAGCAATCCAAAAGCCAGCTTTAATACTGCCTAAAATAACCATAAACTCACCAACAAAACCTGAGGTGCCGGGCAAGCCTGCATTTGCCATGGCAAAGAGCATAAAGAAAGAAGCAAAAATAGGCATCGTATTTACAATACCACCGAAATCTGAAAGCAAACGAGTATGCATACGTTCATATATATAACCTACGCCGGCAAACATTGCACTGGAAACAAAAGCATGCGAAATCATTACAACAATAGCCCCTTCTAATATCAGACCAGCATTGTTTAACCCTGTTTTGTTAGCAATAATAAAAATAGCAAAGCATCCTAGGGTTACAAATCCCATATGAGAAATAGAAGAGTAGGCAATAAGACGTTTCATGTCTTTTTGAACAATAGCTACAAGACCAATATAAACCACCGCTATTAATGATAAAGCCACCATTAATCCAGCATATTTAGCGCTTGCATCGGGAACGATAGGAAGAGTAAAGCGTATAAAACCGTATCCCCCTAATTTTAATAAAATAGCTGCCAATACTACAGATCCTCCAGCAGGCGCTTCTGTATGTGCATCCGGCAACCATGTATGAACAGGGAACATAGGTATTTTTATTGCAAAGCCTAAGAAAAAAGCAATAAAAATTAATGTTTGTGCAGTCATTCCTAATTTTATGGCATAAAAAGTTTCTATATTGAATGATCCTGCAATATAGCCCATGTATAAAAAACTAGCTAACATGAGCACAGAACCTAAAAAAGTATATAAGAAAAATTTTATTGCTGCATAAACACGATTATCAGATCCCCAAATTCCAATAATCAAATACATTGGAATTAACGTAGCTTCCCAGAATATATAGAATAAAATAGCATCCATTGCTGAAAAGACACCAACTAGTAAACCTTGCATCACCAAAAAAGCACAAAGATACTGGGATACTCTTTTTGTAATACTGGTCCAAGTTGCAAGAATCACTATTAAATTAGTAAAAACACTTAGTACAATAAGAAGCAAAGACAAACCATCAATACCAATAGTATAGTTAATGCCTAAAGAAGGCATCCACGTCATTTCTTCAATGTATTGCATAGTAAAGCTCTGCGTATCAAAGCCGGATACTAGAGGAATACAAAGAAATAAACTTAACACTACTGTAAATAGTGATAAATAGCGCGATACATTAGGATTATTTTCATCTCCTGTTAAAAGAATAAAAACACCACCAAGGATAGGTAACCAAATTAATAAATTAAGCAAATGATGCATACTTTCACCTTATTTTTAGCGCAGTATTAACCAGCACAGAAAACCGAACAACCCTAATACCATAATCGTGGCATAATGGTATAAGTAACCATCTTGCACAGCGCGTCCTTTGCTAGAAAACCAACGTACTAATTTACCACTGCCATTGACTACTAGCCCATCAATTAGTTTCTGATCACCAACCTGATAAAAGAAACGGCCTATTAATTTTGAGCCCTTTACAAAAATAATATCATTTAAGCGATCAAAGCCGTATTTATTTAATAAAATTGAGTAAACTATAGATAAATGGCGCGCTAAAGCACAAGGAATACTAGGTATTACTATATAACATAACCAAGCTATAACGGCTCCTGCAATAGTCAACCAGAAAGTAAGTGAGTTTACCGAGTGCAGCGCTGCACTTAAAGGAGAGCTTACTTCATGCGCTAATTCAGCTAAAACATTATGTTCTGGTAAAACAAATAATGAAGAATGGAGAAGATTAGGCTGATTAAATAGCATCGGCATATATAAGATATATCCTAAAATTACGGAAGGTATTGCTAAAATAACCAAGGGTAACCAAACAACCCAAGGTGACTCATGTAGATGACTTAAGGTGTGTTCATCCATTCGTGGCTTACCATGGAAAGTCATAAATAAAGATCTAAATGTATATAAAGCAGTAACCATTGCGCCTAATGCAACACAAAAATAAGCATAGCTGCTTCCTGGTATTTTTGAGAGTTGAGCCGCCTCAATAATAGTATCTTTAGAATAAAATCCTGCAAAAGGTGGAAAAGCACAAAGCGCTAAACTTCCAATAACAAAGGTAATATAGGTAATAGGCATTTTATTCCACAGCCCACCCATTTTACGCATATCTTGCTCGTGATGCATTCCAATAATTACTGAACCTGCTCCTAGAAATAATAAAGCTTTAAAACAAGCATGCGTTAGTAGATGAAAAATACCTGCGCTATATGCGGATACGCCCATAGCTACCATCATATAACCTAACTGCGATAAAGTAGAGTAAGCGACTACTCGCTTGATATCATTCATTACTAGAGCAAGTATACCTGTAAATAAGGCTCCAGTAGCACCAATAACCAAGATAAAGCTTAGAGCAGTCGTCGACAACTCCATTAGAGGAGAAATTCTTGCCACCATAAAAACGCCTGCTGTCACCATTGTAGCAGCATGAATTAAAGCAGAAATTGGTGTTGGACCTTCCATTGACTCAGGCAACCAAACATGTAAGGGAACTTGTGCCGACTTACCCATAGCTCCAACAAACAGTAAAATACAAATTACTGTAATTAATGACCATGGATGATGATTAAAAAGCTCTATATTTTGACTTGCTAGATAATTAGCATTCTTAAAGACAGTGCTATACTCTAAACTTCCTGTATAAGCAAAAACCAAACCAATTCCTAGAATAAAGCCAAAATCTCCGACTCTATTTACTAAAAAAGCTTTTAAACTTCCTTCTAGAGCAGATTCTTTTTGATACCAAAATCCAATAAGCAAATAAGAAACTAAACCTACACCTTCCCAACCGAAGAATAACTGTAAAAAATTATTAGAAGTTACTAACATTAACATCATGAAGGTAAAAAGCGAGATATAACTAAAAAATCGCTGGTATCCATCATCATCAGCCATATATCCAATACTGTATATATGCACTAATAAAGAAACAAAATTAACAATAACTAGCATCACAACAGTTAAGGGATCAATGAGAAAACCAAGGTTAAATTCATAAGGAAGCAGTGCACCACCCGTAGCCCAATGATAAACTAAATTATTTGTTTCAGGGATAGATCCTGAAAGAATTCCACTAGCAATATAAATAGATAATATTAATGAAATAAAGACTAACAAAATAGTAACGGTGTGCGCCCCTGCCCGTCCTATTTGATTACGAAAAAAACCTGAAATTACTGAACCAATCAGTGGGGCCAAAACAATTATTAAACAGAGTTGATGTATATTCACGATTTTAACCTTTTAAATGATTCATTTTATCAACATCAATGTTGCCACGATTTCTGTAAAGTAACATGACGATGGCCAGTCCTATTGCAGCCTCAGCAGCGGCTACAGTCAAGATAAAAAACACAAAAATTTGGCCGCCTATATCCTGGTAATAACGAGAGAAAGCAATAAAATTTGTATTAACCGCCAATAACATTAATTCGACACAAACAAGTAATAAAATGATATTTTTACGATTAAGCATAATTCCAACTAAACCTAAGCCAAACAAAATCGAACCTAATATCAGATATTCATTAAGTGGTATCATACAAAAATTCCCCAATGTTTTTTAAGTGTTCATATACACTTGTGTTTTATTTCTCTGCCTTCATTTGTACTAATTTAACTCGATCTTCTTTTTGAGTTAGTAACTGTTTTACAATATCTTGTCGCTTAGATCGGCTGCTGTTTTTATGTGCTAGCGTAATTGCGGAAACAATTGCAACAAGCAAAATAACGGCTGCAAGTTCAAAAGCGAATAAGTAATCTGTATAAAGAACAAGTCCTAAAGATTCAGTGTTAGAAACGGATGAATTCATATTTGAATGCGCTGTAGCTGTTAATAATTGAGAATTAGTTACTACAGTACTTTTTTGCGCATCAATTGATTTAAATAAATCAGAAGGTATAGCCTTCATTAAAAGGCCTGTCAAAAAGGCAACTAAAATTAACCCTATAGGCAGATAACGAATAAAATGGCTCTTCATACTTTCAACATCAATGTCAAGCATCATAACCACAAATAAAAATAAGGTCATGACCGCACCAACATAAACAAGAATTAATATTAAAGATAAAAACTCAGCTTCTGCCATCAGCCATAATATCGCGCTAGCAAAAAAAGTAAGAACCAAAAATAATACGCAGCGTACCGGGTTATTTTGACTAATCACCATAAATGCTGATACTACTGCAATTAGTGCAAAAACATAAAAAATTACGAGAATTATTTGTTCATTCATAGGATTTGACCTTTATCTATATTGTTCATCAGCAAGACGATCAGCAGCTAATCTAGGTTCCATTAAATCACCCACAGCTAAAAGCTTTTCTTTAGTCATAATATTCTGACCGCGCTCACTAATGTGATAATGATGTATAGGAGTAACAACTATTGAGTCCACAGGACAAGATTCTTCACACAAACCGCAGTTAATACATTTAAACATATCTATATCATACCGAGTGGTTCGTCGAGAACCATCTTCTCGCTCCTCAGATTCAATAGTAATTGCTAATGCAGGACAGACTGCTTCACAAAGCTTACAAGCAATACACCGTTCCTCACCATTAGGATAGCGACGCAAGGCAAGTAATCCTCTAAAGCGAGGCGAAATTGGGGTTTGTTCTTCAGGAAATTGTACAGTAATTTTTTTCTTAAAAAAGTACTTGCCAGTTAATTTTAAACCAGACAAGAGCTCTATAAGAAGAAAACTACGTAAATAATGTTTTATGTATTGATATGCTTTTTTCATTCGGCTTCTCTAAATTAACCATTAAAACCAGGGTTTAAAGTGTGTAATAACCATTAATGCCGTTACAATAATCCAAACTATGGTAACTGGAATCAGCACTTTCCATCCTAATCGCATTAATTGATCATAACGATAACGAGGAAATGTCGCTCTTACCCATAAGTACACAAAGAGGAAAAAACTAATCTTTAATAATAACCAAACAAATCCTGGGACAACAAAGAAAATATCATTTAAAACAGGGATACCTTCAAACGGAGAAAGCCAACCACCTAAAAATAGGATAGATAAAACAGCCGAGATTAAAATCATGCTGGCATATTCTGCTAAAAAGAATAAGGCAAAACCAATTCCAGAATATTCGACGTGAAAACCTGCAACAATCTCTGACTCACCTTCTGCTAAGTCAAATGGTGCACGGTTGGTTTCTGCAATACCGGCAATCCAAAAAACTAAAAACAAAGGGAATAAAGGGATAAACCACCAATGAAGAATGCTTCCTTTCTGTGATAACACAATATCACTAAGATTCATACTACCTGCAGCTAATAAAGCACCTACAAAAGCAAATCCCATAGCAATTTCATAAGATACTGTTTGTGCAGTACTTCTTAATGCTCCAAACATAGCATATTTAGAATTGGATGCCCAACCTGCAATGAGTACCCCATAAACACCTAATGAGCTCATTGCAAAAATATATAAAGTTCCTGCATTGATATTAGTTAATGCCATACCTTCTTGAAACGGTATCACAGCCCATCCCACAAGTGATGGCACTAGAGCAAAAAGTGGCGCAACAATAAAAAGGTATTTATTTGATTTTGTTGGCACAATAATTTCTTTAGTGATTAATTTTATTAAATCAGCAATGGGCTGTAATAAGCCCTTAAAACCTACGCGATTTGGCCCAATGCGAACTTGAATATAGCCAATTACCTTGCGTTCTGCATAGATTAAATAAGCAACACAAAGTAATAACGGAATAACAATCACTAGGATTTTTAAAATAACCCAAATTAATATAGCTGTATTTTGCATGTTCTTACCTATCTAGCGCTTAATTGTTATTGCAGCAAAAGAATGTCCTAAATCTACTGTTTCAGGCATTGCATTTGCGACCCATACAACATCTGCTGCAATGCGCTCATCACGTACAAGTGGCAATGTTATCTCAATATCATTTTGAGATACAGTAGCAACTTCGGCTAATTGTAATCGATCAGCAGTTAATGGATTAATCTTTATGCAAGCAGACTCAGAAGCTGCACATCGTTGCAAATCTTGAGCATTACGTACAATAGCATCAATACGATAAAGAGGCCATTCACCTACACGCACCAAAGAATCGTTAATTATTGGTAAGGAATCTGGATAATAAGGCGAATACTCTATTGGACTGCTCATAGCAAGAGAAGACTTAATTTCGGTTAAAACATCTTCAGTTGACGTATAATCAAAGCCATCACAATGTAATAAATTGCCTAAAACACGAAGCACTTTCCATGCAGGTCGCGCCTCACCAAAAGGTAGTAGTGCGCCTTTAACCGTTTGCCACGTATTATTAATATTAATGTAAGTTCCAGAAGTCTCAGCATAAGGAGCAATAGGTAAAATTACATCTGCATAATCGCGCATTGATTCTTGATCAAAAGCTGATAATAAAACAACGAACTCTGCCCCCAACATGGATTGGCGTGCGCCATAAGGATTAGCAAAATCATATCCAGGCTCTACACCCATTAAAAAATAAGCTTTTAATTTCGCATTAAGTGCTGCTTGCACAGTTAAACCTGGCTCAGAAACTGATTTACCTCCAATTGTTCTATGAGGTAGCATGCCAGTAAGGGATGCGCCCATACTATTTGCGCCATTGGTTAAGCGTACTATTTTAGCTGTACTCAATTCAGCTATTAAGCGCACTAAGGTGCGAATTAATGACGCTTCAGGATGATTTTCACAAAGAGCTCCCGTAATAATAGCTGCTTTGTCTTTTTTTAAGTTTAATGCTACTTCTTTACTAAATTGATCTACTTCTAATCCAATAAGTAATTTTTGCGCTTCAGCTGGAAGCATTTTTACATCAGAACTTAATGCTAAAGCAAGTCGAGCTAATTGCATTGGAATTTCTAAAGGAGATACTAGTGCCGAGTCTATTAGTTTTGCTCGATATTCATAGTTGACTGAATTAATAGCATAAATCTGTGCACCGTTTCGGTAGGCTTTTCGTAATTTAATGCCGGCTAAAGGTACTTCTCTATCAATATTACAACCAATAATAAGAATATTATGTTGATGTTCTAATTCTTCATAAATCAAAGTACTTTGTGGCATCAGAGCCTGCTGTTCTTGATCCCTAAAATCTACCTGCTGTAAGCGGTGATCAATATTTTGAACGCCCAAAGCCCTCATTAATTTTTGTACTAGGTAAAATTCTTCTACTGTGGATGAGCTAGATGCAAAAGCAGCTACTTGTTCAGGGCCATATTGTTTGATCACCTTACTTAAACCATCTGCTGTAAATTTCAAAGCAGTTTCCCAATCCACTGTTTGCCATTGACCATTACGTTTAATTTGAGGTTTATCTGCACGGTAATTAGAATTTAGACCTAAATAACTAAATCGATCTCGATCTGAAAGCCAAGTTTCATTGATTGATTCATTTTCTTTGGGAACAGTACGCATTAATTTATTATTGCGTGTATGCAAATAAATATTCGACCCTAGGCAATCATGAGGAGCAATGCTCTCATGTTGAACTAATTCCCAAGCCCGCGCGGTAAACCGAAAAGGCTTGGAAGTTAAAGCGCCTACTGGACATAGATCAACAATATTAGCAGACACCTCAGAGGTCATGCTATGATTTACATAAGTACCAATTTGCATTTGCTCACCGCGTCCAGTAGCTCCCAGCTCACGCACTCCTGCAATCTCTTCGCCAAAGCGAACACAACGTGTACAATGAATACACCGGGTCATTTCTGTAGCAATTAAAGCACCTAAATTATCATCTTCAACAGCTCGCTTGCTTTCTGTATATGCGGATTGATCAGCACCAAAGCCCATAGAAACATCTTGCAACTCGCATTCACCACCTTGATCACAAATAGGACAATCCAAGGGATGATTAATTAGCAAGAATTCCATCACTACTTTTTGTGAATGCAAAGCCTGCTCTGATTTAGTAAATACCTTCATGCCGTTGGTGATAGGTGTAGCACAGGCAGGAACTGGTTTTCTACCATTCTCTACCTCTACTAGGCACATGCGGCAATTAGCTGCAACTGATAATTTTTTATGATAACAAAAGCGCGGAATATGAATACCAGCATCATCCGCAACCTCGATAATCATCTTGCCATTTTCAACTTCAAATGTTTTACCGTCAATTTCAATAGTAGCCATGGTCTAACCTTTTAAATTATGCTGCAACGACCGAGCGTTTATTTTTAATGAAATAATCAAACTCATGATAAAAATGTTTCACAAAACTTTGTACTGGCCAAGCAGCGGCTTCACCTAATGCACAAATTGTACGACCTTCAATATTGTCAGCAACGTTCACTAATTTTTCTACATCTCCAGGCTCACCATGACCATGTTTAATCCGGTGTAACAAACGCACTAACCAGCCAGTTCCTTCACGACAAGGTGTACATTGCCCACAGGACTCGTCCATATAAAATTCTGAAATACGATACAGTGCATCAACCATACAGGTTGTTTCATCCATTATAATTACTGCGCCTGAACCAAGTCCTGAACCAGCTTTCTGAATACTATCGTAATCCATATCTAAACCCATCATGATTTCGCCTGGAAGTACCGGCATAGAGGTTCCACCTGGAATCACTGCTTTAAGTTTACGATTATTTAAAACGCCGCCAGCAAGCTCTAGTAATGCTTTAAACGAAGTACCTAATGGAATTTCAAAATTGCCTGGTTTATTCACATGACCACTAACGCTGAAGCATTTAGCGCCACCATTATTAGGTTTTCCTAAGTTTAAAAACCAATCACCGCCTTTTTCCATGATGACAGGTACTGAAGCAAAGGTCTCAGTGTTATTAATTGTCGTAGGCTTACCATATAATCCATAGTTTGCGGGAAATGGAGGCTTAAAACGAGGTTGGCCTTTTTTACCCTCTAAAGAGTTAAGCAGTGCTGTTTCTTCACCACAAATATAAGCTCCTGCACCCAAATGATTATATAAATCAAAATCAACACCAGAACCTAGAATGTTTTTTCCAAGTAAGCCCGCATCATAAGCCTCTTTTAATGCGGCTTCAGTGCGCTCATAAGGCAACCAAAATTCGCCACGAATATAGTTATACCCTACTGATGCGCCCATGACATAGCCTGCAATCGCCATACCTTCAATTAATTGATGAGGATTAAAAGTTAATATATCTCTGTCTTTACACGTGCCGGGTTCTCCTTCATCTGAGTTACACACGACATATTTTTGAACAGGAGTATTACGATTCATAAAACTCCACTTAAGCCCTGTGGGAAAACCAGCTCCACCGCGTCCTCTCAAAGCGGAGATTTTTAATTCCTCAATAATCAATTGAGGAGAGGTTTGTTCTTTTAAAATTTTACGCCACGCACTATACCCCCCCACGCTTTCATAAGCAGATAAAGTCCATGACTTTGGCAAATGGAAGGTTCGATAACAAACTTGATTTAATTCAACCATGGTCCCCTCAATCACTTATTGGTATTGTTCCAAGACTTCATCTATAGAGTCAGTAGTTAGATTTTCATGATAATCTTTATCTACCTGCATCATAGGCGCATTAACACAAGCACCTAAACACTCAACTGATCGTAAGGTAAAACGTCCATCAATAGTTGTTTCACCTAATTGGATACCTAATTTTTTTTGTAGATAAGTAACAACCTCTTTAGAATCACGTAATTGACAAGAAATATTAGTACATACATTTATTAAGTGTTTTCCTACAGGCTTATGCTCATACATCGTATAAAAACTAGCCACTTCATACACTGCTATAGAAGGCATCTCAAGATAAGCTGCAATAGCATCCATTAACTCGGGGGTTAAATGATTATGCGCTTCTTGCACCACTCTTAAAGTACTCATCACTGCAGATTGGCGTTGATTAGCAGGATATTTAGCAATCCATTGGTCAATATCTTGCATTTGTTCTGCTGTCATATATTGAAGCAATGTTTTTTCTGATTGTTCAGACATACGGGAACCTTTATAAAATTACTTTTTCTTATATTAACGATCTATTTCACCAAATACGATATCTTGGCTAGCAAGAATAGCAACACCATCTGCCAACATATGCCCACGAACCATTTCATCATAACTTGATAAATGTGCAAAGCCAGGGGCTCGAATTTTCATGCGATAAGGCTTATTTGCACCATCAGAAATCATATAAATTCCAAACTCACCTTTAGGTGCTTCAACTGCACTATATACCTCACCTGGAGGTAAACAAAAACCTTCTGTAAATAATTTAAAATGATGAATAAGCGCTTCCATGTCATGTTTCATTTCCACACGACGAGGTGGAGCAATTTTATGATCGTCAACTTTGATTGGTCCTGGATTATTACGAAGCCATTCAATACATTGCCTGACTATTTTATTCGACTCTCTTAATTCAGCCACTCGAACTAAATAACGATCATAGCAATCACCTGTTTTTCCAACAGGAATATCAAAATCAACTTGGTCATAAGCAGCGTAACTTTGCTTTTTTCGTAAATCCCAAGCAATACCTGAGCCACGTAACATTGGCCCCGTAAATCCCCATTGCAGCGCATTTTCAGGTGATACAATGCCGATATCAACTGTACGTTGTTTCCAAATTCTATTA
This sequence comes from uncultured Legionella sp., assembly GCA_945952115.1. Taxonomy (GTDB): domain Bacteria; phylum Pseudomonadota; class Gammaproteobacteria; order Legionellales; family Legionellaceae; genus Legionella. Next base: position 19,362 of record CAMFHA010000040.1, read on the forward strand.
TCTGTTAAAAGCGTTTCATACTCATCTACGCACTTTGGAAATCGCTCAGTAAAAGCCCAAAGGAAATCTAATAAACTTCCTTCTCTTGTTTCATTCATTTTATCAACTTCACGATCACTATGCCAACGAGAAGCTTTATATTTAGGCATTGAATCAGGCAAATCACGCGCAACACCGCCAGGTCTATAATAGGTTGCATGCATACGAGCGCCAGAAACTGCTTCATAACAATCAAATAAATCTTCTCGCTCTCTAAAACAGTAAAGAAAAACGGTCATTGCCCCTAAATCTAGTGCCACCGCTCCAAGCCAAAGAAGATGATTTAAAATACGGGTAATTTCATCAAACATTGTACGAATATACTGAGCTCTTATAGGCGCTTCTATTCCTAAAAGCTTTTCAATGGCTCGTACATAAGCATGTTCATTACACATCATTGATACATAATCTAATCTATCCATGTAACCAATGCTTTGTATATAAGGCTTTGTTTCCGCAAGTTTTTCAGTGGCTCGATGTAGAAGACCAATATGAGGGTCTGCACGTACAATGGTTTCCCCTTCTAACTCAAGCACTAACCGTAAAACACCATGTGCTGCTGGATGTTGAGGTCCGAAATTTAAAGTATAATTTTTTAATTCAATCATTCTTCGCCACCTTTATTGACTATATAGCGATTGTCATTTCGAATAACCTTAGGAACTAATACCCTAGGTGTTATGTCAACGGGGGTATAAATTACTTTTTCAAGCTTTGCGTCATAACGCATTTCAACTTGACCACTTAATGGAAAGTCTTTACGAAAAGGATGCCCAATAAAACCATAATCAGTTAAAATTCTTCGTAGATCAGGATGACCTTCAAATAAAATTCCATACATATCATAGGCTTCACGCTCAAACCAATTAGCACCTTTCCATATAGTATGGATTGAAGGAATAATTAAATGAGCAGCATCAGTAAAAACCTTTACTCTTAAACGCTGATTTTTTGTGGTGGAAAGAAGATGATAAACTACAGCAAAACGTGGTTTTTCAAAATTACAAGCCTTGCTTTCTTGGGACTCAACTCCGCGAGAAAACCCATTTTCTGTTGCTGAATCAGTTTTCCAATCGTATTCACCGTAATGCAAATAATCTACACCACAAAGATCAATTAATTGATCAAAACAAAAAGGCTTATTATCACGCAAAGCTAACATTAATACAGGTAAGTCATGAGCTTTACATTCAATGGTTAGTTCCTCATGAGCGAACGAAGCTTGGGTAATATAACTTGCGAATTCAGCATGAAGTTGTTCAAGCAAATAATCACTTTTAGTCATTTAATGCGCACCTTTAATGTTCTATTAGGCTTCTATTATTTTTTTATGTTTGATCTTATTTTGCAATTGAATGATCCCATAAAGAAGTGCTTCAGCAGTAGGAGGACACCCTGGAACATATACATCTACTGGAACAATGCGATCACATCCTCTAACTACAGAGTAAGAATAATGATAATAACCACCACCATTTGCACAAGAACCCATAGAAACAACCCAGCGAGGCTCTGACATTTGATCGTATACTTTTCGCAAAGCAGGAGCCATCTTATTACATAAAGTACCGGCCACAATCATTACATCTGATTGGCGAGGACTAGGACGAAAGATAATACCAAAACGATCTAAATCATAACGAGCGGCACCAACATGCATCATTTCAACTGCGCAGCAGGCCAAACCAAAAGTCATAGGCCACATAGAACCACTTCGTGCCCATCCTAATAGTTTATCTATTGTTGTTGTTTCAAAACCTTGTTTTTGCAATGTTGCAACCGTCATAGTTATTTCGCCTCTATGCAGTTAATAATCAATAAAACAAGCTAAGCACAATAAGAAGGATTATTCCCATTCTAATGCGCCTCGCTTCCATTCATATATAAAACCAATCACTAATAAACCCAAAAAGAGCATCATAGCCCCAAAACCAAACCAACCTATTTTGCGCAACGCTACAGCCCAAGGAAAAAAGAATGCAGTTTCTAAATCAAAAATAATAAATAAAATAGCAACTAGGTAGAAACGCACATCAAAAGGAATGTGCGAGCTTTCAAATGCATCAAAACCACATTCATAAGGTGCATTCTTAGCCGAATCAGGGTGATGCTTTGAAAACAATGCACCAGCGCCGATCATCACAATGCCTAGGATTAATCCTACTATAATAAAAACGAGTATGGGTAAATATTGAGATAGCATAGCTCACCTTGCTCTCGAATTAATATGGTGCCGAAGGTCGGACTCGAACCGACACGGCTTACGCCACCGCCCCCTCAAGACGGCGTGTCTACCAATTCCACCACTTCGGCAATTCTTATTTTCCACTTTTATTTTTGTTCAGGTATTGGAACTGAATTTTGAGGTATTGTTTGTTGAGGAATCGCTTGCTGCTCTATTTTTTGATATTTTGTAGATACCAGATAGGAGAGCGTTAAACTAGTAGCAAAAAAAGTAATTGCTAATCCCCCTGTTAATTTAAACAAAAACCCGCCAGTACCTTGACTACCAAATAAGGTATTGGACGCACCGGACCCAAAAGCAGCACCAATATCCGCGCCTTTACCGTGCTGAATTAAGACTAAGCCAATTAAGGCTATAGCAACTAAAACATGAATCATTAATATCAATTGATACATTTAATAATTTCCACAAACTGTTTCGCATTTAATGATGCCCCGCCAATTAAACCACCATCAATATCTGGCATAGAAAATAAGGCTTTAGCGTTTTGTTCATTAACACTACCACCATAGAGTAATGTTAATCGCTCGGCATCCTGTTCATTTATTTTTTTTATCAGCTCTCTAATAAACTGATGTATTTCTTGTGCTTGCTCTGGCGTTGCTGTTTTACCAGTGCCAATAGCCCATACTGGCTCATATGCAATAATGGAATGATTAAAGCATGTGCTATTTTCTTCACTTACAGCAAGCAATTGCCTGGCTATTACTTGCTCTGTTTGTCCTTTTTCACGCTCAAGCAGCGTTTCGCCAACACAAAGAACAGGTATCATACCATGTTCTTTCACATGGTGGAATTTCTCTGCAACAAATTTTTCATTTTCGTGAAAATATTGTCTACGCTCTGAATGTCCAACCAAGACATAAGCGCAATTATAATCCTTAAGCATTGGCGCAGATAACTCACCAGTATAAGCTCCAGCATTTTTTGGATAAACATTTTGTGCAGCTAACTTAATTGAAGGACCAATTAAACTATTCACTAAAGGCAAATAAATTGCAGGAGGAGCAACCATTACTTGAGTGGAGGATTTTTCCTCGTCTAGTAAACTGTTTATATCTTGAATTAATTGAGTAACTTGCTGCAATTGGCCATTCATTTTCCAATTGCCTGCCACAATTTTTTGTCTCATTGTTCCTCCTGGTTTTGCAATAGACTTCTTTGTAAATTGTTAGTGATGCGACAAGAACAGCTGAAAAAATGACTGAAAAAACGCAGTGTACATAGAGTACAGGAGCATTTCGAAGTTATTTTTTCAGCGGGGATTGACCGCCAATAGCAGTTTACGGAGAAGTTTGATGGACTATACCCAAACTCTGCACAGAAGTGTAGAGCTATTGCATTTTTTTATAAGATATTAATTAAAAAATATCTTTATTGGATTCTTTATTAACTCTTTGCATAATCCAAGGATTTAGTTAGAATCCTAAAGAAGCCACATGGAGAAGGTGCGAAAATGAATGCTACTATTCAAAAAATAATAGAAGAGATTTCTGCATTATCAGAACCAATTGATCATGAGCTTGTTCAAGAAATATCACAAGAAATAACAGAAAAAATTTCTGCATTATCAGAGCCCATTGATCATGAGCTTGTTCAAGAAATTTTTAAACCGTACCGTAAGCTGTTCTCTACGCTTTTCTCTTCTGATTTATTATTAAAGGATTTAAATTATACTTGGGTACAATTAGACTTATTGCGCCAATTTGGTGAAAAAGCAACTGAACTAACATCTAAAATAGAGGGCATAAAATTGCATGAAAATGATATAAAAATTTATACCGAGCAAAAAACTATTTTAGAAAAAGAATTAGCTGAATTAGAAATAAAATCAATTCAACTACAAGAAAAAACGACTTATGCTCGCACTAAACTTACTAATCTATATAATGATCTTCTTAGTAGACTCGAGCAAGAATCTACAATCACAGAAAACTCTCCACAAGGGATTACCCAAAAACAGCTTGCGACAATTATTGAAATATCTCAAAGTATTGAACGAGAAATTAACGTAATAAAATTGCCTGCTATAAAACTTGACTTATTAAAATTAAAAAATGATTTATCTGAACTACGTAAACAACTGACTTCACACTATTCTGAAAGTGAATTTCCTTCGGATGAAAACAAAGATGCATGGGAAGAACTGCAAAGCTCTCTAGCTAAACGCTTAAACACGATTAATGCATTAACACCAAAATTAAACTCTTTACAAGCTAGCTTTGCAGAACATCTATCAATTCCTGATACAGAAAAAAAATTAAAAAATCTTGAGCAAAGCGCAGAACAGATAGCTACTCAGTTAAAGGAAATTATTCAAGAAAAGGAAATACATACTTTAGTATTAGAGCAACAAGAGCACATAAAAACTGAATATGAAAATGCAAAAAATAAAAAGGAGCTTTTGGAACGCTATCAAAATAAAGTTGACACAATATTCGCTTATATTGATTTAAATGCATGGACAACATGGGGTTCCGATTATCTAAAATATAATAAAGAACAAAAGGAACATGCACTGTGTTTAAATTTTTTAAATTTACTCATACGGCACGAAGAACTACTGCAAGAACAACTAGACATACAGCACCAGATTGAGCGATTCACTCCTATTTCTAAACCTACTGCGATGTCTCATGCTGATGAAGAAACATTAATTGCTCAGACTAGAGATTTAATTAATAAACTTCCAGACTCTATTGTGCCACAAGATTTTAAAGCCCAAGTGCCAATAGCAGATTATTATCTATTATTAATCAATAATATTATGTTAATTCCGAATAAAGCAAAACAACATGAAGCTGCTATAGAGTTAATTAATAAAATGCTTCCCTTAATTGATAATATATTAAAATACAGAAGAGAATATAATTTACCTTTAGAACAAGACGGCCTACTCCCTTCAATTGAAACCTTAAAAGAAGCTATTCAAGAAGAGTCGATTTTAGCTGAAAAACAAAAACAATTAGAGATCTGTAAACAATATAAAGATGAGGTTAAATCGTTAATCACAATAAAAAAACAAACAGAAGAAGTTGAACTTCATATTAAGCTTCTAAATGCCTCTTTAGAAAATAAAAAAGATTTAGAAATTAAGAAAACATTTGCACAACAAATAGTTGACCTTAGTGATAGACTTACAACAAATCAAAAAGATATGATTAATGTAAGAGAAAAAATTATACTCGCAGCAAATACTTCTCCAAAAACTAAATCTGATGAAACAAATACCTCTCAGAGCAGCAGCATACACAATAATTATGACTCAATGCTGCCTAAAATCGAAGAAAAGCAACAAGAAACTGTTTCACAGGAAGCTTATTCGGTTGATCCGGAACTCATAAAAGAACTTCAAGATGAACATATCTTTTTTCCTGCCAAAAATAGTGAGCTAAATAAAGAATCCTTTACTCGAGAAGTGCCTCCAGAGAACTCAGAAACTTCTTTACCTCTTAATATTTCCATGCCTATGGTTACAGAAAGAATTGAACAAAATAATTTAATGGCAGCAATCATTGATGAGTCTGTTACTAATCAAACGAGCACAACTAGATCTAGTTTAAACACTACACAGTTATCACCTAATGAGTCTACTATTGCTCGGCAAAAACCTGCTGATCTCAAAGAATCTATTCTAGATCCTAAGGAATCTATTCTAGATCTTAAAGAATCTAGTCCTGACTCCAAAGAGTCTATTCTTGAGCCCAAAGAATCTAATCTTGCTCCTAAAGAATCTAATTTTGCTCCCAAAGAAGCTACTCTTGCTCCCAAAGAAGCTACTCTTGCTCCCAAAGAAGCTACTCTTGCTCCCAAAGA
>CAMFHA010000041.1 GCA_945952115.1 uncultured Legionella sp.
ACATAGGATAAACGCTACCACATAATTTTTCTAGATACTTAATGAGGTCTGCTTACAGGTAGTGCGGCAAGCATTCCACAGATTATTCCTGTTTTTTTTATTCTTATCATTCAATAGCTCCCTTTAATATAGAGGCATGAAAACTACTATAATACTTTTCATAAATCAACTAGTTAAATAGGACGACTAGTAGACAACGCTATATTTTGCTTTAACAGTTGTTGAGCCTTGACTTAACCTACGTTATTATGGAACCTTAAATGATGAATAAGAAATAGAAAGATGCAAAATATTTTTTTTACAGTTTTATTGTTGTTTTCTACTTTTATTGATGTAGCTAATGCTGGAGTTGATGAGAAAATAGAACAAAATACTCAACTCATCGGAACAAAACAGAAGCAAGAGAATGCTTCAAAAAATATGCAAATGGACGTAAAAAAGGAAAACGCTGGAAAAAAAACATATGATCGTTTTTGTATTGTATGCCATCGAGATGGTTTATTAGGCGCACCTAAATTTCACGATGAACAAGCTTGGAAAAAACGTTTGTCAGATAAGTCAATGAGTGATTTGGTTGCTTCTGTAATTAAAGGATTAAACGCAATGCCCGCTAAAGGAACTTGTTACGAATGTAATGAGGAAGATATTAAATCAGCAGTAGAATATATGTTGCCCAATCATGACTAAATTACAATATAAAAGAATTCAATATATCTTAGTGTGGATTAGTGCATTGGTTTTATTTTTTTCTTTTTACTCTCAATATGTTTTGGGTTTGCAGCCTTGTCCTTTATGTTTAATGCAAAGAGCTTGTATTTTTATTATGCTTGGATTAATGGGATTAACCTTAGGCACTTTAAAAAGAGCGCATATACTGAGTTTATTACAATGTTTTTTTGCTGGGGCAGGTCTATTTTTTGCTTTGCGTCAACTTTGGTTGCAATCTTTACCTCTTGGCGCTGCTCCGGCCTGTATGCCAGGATTAGATATTTTAATTCATTATTTTCCTTGGCAAGATATTGTCCGAACCTTATTATGGGGATCTGGAGATTGTGCTGAGATTAAGTGGAGTTTTTGGGGACTCTCGATGGCCGGATGGTCGGCTTGTTATTTTGTTTTTATGGTTCTTTCTACATTTTATTTATATTGGCGCACTCGTTCCCCAGGGAAAGATAGTTAGTGAAATCCGTTTAAATAAAAGTGGCAATCTTTTAATGACTTCGTTATTATTTACGCCTTTTGAATAATTTTTGTATTCATGAACAATTTCTTTTGTGAAGTATTATATCGACATCCTTATAATAAAGCGCGTGTAACTCGTGTTACCACTGCTCATGGTGAATTTATAACCCCTGTTTTTATGCCTGTTGGTACTCGTGCCGGGGTAAATAATATGACTCCTTTGGAATTAAAAAACGCAGGTAGTCAAATTATTTTGGGCGGTAATACTTATCATATGCTTTGTGCGCCAGGAATGGATGTTATTCAGCGGGCAGGAGGAATGCATCCTTTTATGGGATGGGATGCCCCCATGTTAACTGACAGTGGAGGTTTTCAAGTATTTAGCCTCTCTAAAAATAAAGAAATTTGCACGATTGATGAAGAGGGTGCGCATTTTAAATTACCAGGTTCTCAAGGTTTTATACATATGACACCTGAAATGTCTTTAGAGACACAAAAGATCATTGGTGCGGATATTATTATGGCCTTTGATCAATGTACGCCAGATAGTTGTACTAAAGATGAAGTGGCTCATATTATGACAAGAACTCATCGCTGGCTAAACCAATCAATGATTTACCATCAACAGTTTCCAAACTCTCATTATGGGTATCCACAAGCTCTGTTTGGTATTATTCAAGGTGGGGTATTTGAAGATTTACGTAAAGAAAGTGCTGCCTTTATTGCAAACATGAATACGGATGGGGTTGCTATTGGGGGGGAAACTATTGGCTTTGATATGGCTACTACGGTAGAGGTTATTCGTTGGGTAAATCCTTTTCTTCCTGAAAATAAGCCTCGTTATACTATGGGTGTAGGAATGTCGCCACAGGATCTCCTAGATGTTGTAGCAGAGGGAATTGATATGTTCGATTGTGTTGCTCCAACAAGAAATGCCCGTCATGGTGCTTTGTATTGTGGGGAAGTAGTTCGAGAAGGAAATTGGCTTCGTTTTGCAAGTGAGCATGAACATGAGCGTATTCAAATAAAGAAATCTTGCTTTGCTGATGATTTAAATCCCATTATGTCAGAATGTGGTTGTTATACTTGTCAACATCATTCTCGCGCTTATTTACATCAATTGTTTAAACAAAAAAATAATTTATTTACAGCGCTTGCAAGTATTCATAATATTCATGTTTTACATGATGTTTGTGCTAAAATGCGAGCATTAATCAGTAACTCATAAAGGTAGACTAATATAATGATTTTAATAAGTACATCTAAAGGTGATATTCGTATTCAGTTAGATAGCGAACACACTCCCAAAACTGCAGAAAACTTTTTAAATTACGTCCATTCAGGTTTTTATAATAATACTATTTTTCATCGTGTTATTGATGGTTTTATGATTCAAGGAGGAGGATTAACTGCTGATATGGAGCAGAAAAAAACTAATGATCCGATAGAAAATGAAGCAAAACAGGGTAAAACCAATAAGCGTGGCACTATTGCAATGGCAAGAACTATGGATCCTCATTCGGCAACCGCTCAATTTTTTATTAATGTGGCGGATAATAATTTTTTAAATTATACCGCTGATTCTGTTCAAGGTTTTGGTTACTGTGTATTTGGTGAAGTAGTCGAAGGCATGGATATTGTGGATGCTATTGTAAAAGTAAAGACGGGGCAACGTTTAGGCCACGGTGATGTTCCTTTAGAAGATGTAATTATTCACGAGGTTAAAGAAGTTGAATAATTTTTGCGTCAAAATTTAATTAATAAAGTGTAAGTTGGGCCTTGGCCCAACAATTCATATAGCATTTCTCACTAAGCTTTATACTTCGTTGCATTCTCATTCGGCTTCAGTCATGTACTAGTGTACACTCCTTCGACTCATTCAAATGCGCCTCGTCTAAAACTTAGTGAGTAATGCTATACGTGATAAAAAAGAGGCTTATTTCTTTCTTTTAATAGCCTCTGAATAATCAAATATTGGAATTTGTAGATGAAAGAAAATAGCAAGTACACGGGCAAGAAAGGTCGCTATTAATACAATAAAAATATTCATGCTGGGCGGAAAGTGAAAATGCGTTAAGATAATAAATAATAAAGAACCAGTTAGTGCTATTACCGCATACAATTCTTTTCTTAGCACCAAAGGAATATCATTACAAAGAATATCTCGTAACATCCCACCACAAATACCAGTTAACATGCCACTTATAACTGCAATACTTGAAGGCATTTTATATTCTAAAGCTTTTTGTGTTCCAATGATGACAAAAGTTGATAAACCTAAAGCATCAAGAATAAGAAATAACTTCATAATACGAGTCAAAGAATGTGCAATAAAAATACTTATAAACGCTGCTAAAGAAGTATAAAGCAAATATTCTGGATGAGTAACCCAGGTAAGAGGATAAGTGTTGAATAATACATCTCTTACTGTGCCCCCACCTAAAGCAGTAATAGTGGCAATTAACATCACTCCAAAAAAATCCATTTTTTTTCGGCCGGCAGCCAATGCGCCTGTAATAGCTTCTACACAGATCCCCACAATAAATAGATAATGTAACAACATAAGAAAGCGAATAAGGTGATAAAAAAACCAATGATACTCATATTTTGTTAATAGTGATACTTTTTAACCAAAATTATAAATGATTAAAGTGTTTTATCGATGCGATTGCGAGATCTATAATTTTTTTAGATTGTTCTTCATTAGCATTAATTAAGCTCACATCATTAACTAAATCAATGAGAAAGTCAGGAACTTGGTTTTTCATATTGGGAATATTATATAAAGATGATGCTTGAGTTAAAATATAATGCAATAGTTGTTTATTAATCAAGATCTGGTCTTTAGGCTTATTATCACTCGCTGTTTCACCAAACAGCAACCAACCTGCCGAAACATTTAGTTGTTGAGCAATTTCTACCAGTTTATTGGGTTCTGGAAGGGCTTCACCGCGTAGATATTTGCGACATATTTGTAGGGAATAGCCTGTCATTTGAGCTAATTGCTGAATGCATACTCCCGATGTAGAACGATGGGAATCAAAACCAGCGTTAATCATTGCGTGGCGTAAACGTTGAGCAAATTGTTGCGTTAGATCTTTTTTTTCCATGAGTTTTTTTATTTTTAATTTTATAGCAACTAATCCTAACAAAAAGTAATTTATTTCGCAAACAATTGAAAAGAGGAAATTAATAGTTTCTTTTGGAAATTAATTGTTGACATTAAGGGGAGTTGGATTTAAAGTTTAGCTTGAAACAAAGGAATTAGTTTCAGTTAGAAAAAGATACTCTAAAATGGAATAAGGTATCTTTCGTCCAATGGAAAAATAAGGAACAGTGGCTTACCCACATAGTTGTTCGCCTCGCTTACCTGGTCTGAATAGCCCCTCTATTCAGACCTTTCTTATATACTCAATTTTCTTCAAAATGCTATTTTTGGCTTATCACTTTGTTCACTGGAAACTTGGGTATAGATATAATTATTGATTGAAACTTAATTTACTTTTTTCTTCATTACACTGATCGGTTGTTTGTAGAATATCAACTGTATTTTCATTAAAATTCTTAAGATGAACAGGGTGTGCAAAAAACGAGCGATCTCCGTTGAATACAGATCCTCCTTCAACAGTTTTTCCTGGAGAGTTTCTAAGGAGAGTTTTTAATTTTTGACAAGCGGGAGCTTTAGAAAAAGACAGAGGGTTTGTTTGCGCACAATCAACATAGGTATTATGGGAAGGATCATTGGGATTAACACATAAGTCTAAAGATGCAGCGGCATCAGCTCGTGTAAGTGCATTAATATAGTGACTATATCCTTCTACATAGCCAGCTTTAGCTACCATATAGCCATTATTATACAAATCTCCACTATCAGTAGCTTTATAAGGATTGTTAATTAAATTTTTATAATGGTCTTTGGCGGGTACATCGGTTATTTTTCCCTCAGCTGAGGTTGCTAGTTTTAATAAGGCACCGATTTTAAGGATAGAAAATAATTTCATAAAAGCTCTCTGGATTATTAAATTAACACATTTTAACAACATCTATATTATATGTCAATAAAAATACATTATGATAAATATATGGTCGCATTGGGGTGCGTTTTGCACTTTCTTTAAGTCGTACACAGACTATTCTTAATTCCATAATTGTGACCAAATAACATGTTGTGACCAAATAACATTGATTTATAAGGTTAGATTAGCATATAATATGATTCACTTTAATTTGTCAGATAAAATTATAGGCACGTAGCTCAGTGGTAGAGCACCACCTTGACATGGTGGTGGTCGGTGGTTCGATCCCACTCGTGCCTACCAAATAATTTGTTCTTAGCATGTCAAGAAATACAGTTTTAGCCCTGCTTTGCAGGGTTTTTTTTTGATAGAGTGCTTGACGGACAATGTGATAGAGAATAATTATGCCTAACATTAAATTGCCTGATGGAAATATAAAGAATTTTGATACGCCGGTAACAGTGTACGAGGTCGCTCATCATATTAGTCCTGGCTTAGCAAAAGCCGCTTTAGCAGGGCAAGTAGATGGTGTTTTAGTCGATACTAGTTATACGATGACTAAAGACTGTTCTTTAGTGATTATCACTGAAAAGCAAGAGCAAAGTTTAGAGGTTATTCGTCATTCAACGGCACATTTATTAGCTCAAGCTGTAAAAATTATATTTCCTACTGCTCAAGTTACTATCGGTCCAGTTATTGAGGACGGTTTTTATTATGATTTTGCTTTTGCCCGTCCGTTTACACCCGAAGATTTAAATTTAATTGAAGAAAAAATGCAGGAGTTAGTTAAAGCAAACTATCCTGTGACGCGCCGTGAATTGCTTCGCGATGAAGCAATTAGTTATTTTAAAAGCTTAGGCGAAGAATATAAAGCAAAAATCATTGCTGACATCCCTAAAGAGGAAGTCCTATCGTTATATAAGCAAGGGGATTTTGAAGATTTATGTCGTGGCCCTCATGTTCCTTCTACGGGCTTTTTAAAAGTTTTTAAATTAACTAAAGTGGCTGGTGCTTATTGGCGCGGCGATTCTAATAATGAAATGTTACAACGTATTTATGGCACAGCCTGGGCTGATAAAAAATCTTTAGCAGAGTATTTATTTCGAATTGAAGAAGCAGAAAAACGTGATCATCGAAAATTAGGTAAAGCCTTAGGTTTATTCCATTTTCAAGATATTGCGCCAGGAATGGTTTTTTGGCATCCTAATGGATGGATTATTTATCAAGAATTAGAACGTTATATACGCAGCCGTTTAATGGATTTTGGTTATCAAGAAATTAAAACCCCTCAAATTGTAGATAAAATTCTGTGGGAAAAATCGGGGCATTGGGCTAATTTTAGAGAAGATATGTTTGTTACTCAAACAGAAAATCGTGAGTATGCGATTAAGCCTATGAATTGTCCTTGTCATGTGCAAGTATTTAATCAAGGTTTAAAAAGTTATCGTGATTTACCCTTGCGCTTTTCCGAATTTGGTAATTGCCATCGCTGTGAGCCTTCTGGCTCTTTACATGGTTTGATGCGCGTGCGTAATATGGTGCAAGACGATGCGCATATCTTTTGTACGGAAGATCAAATTCAAGCTGAAGTGTCTAAATTGTTAGAATTAATACAATCAGTGTATATGGATTTTGGTTTTGAAAAAATAAAATATCGTTTAGCGCTTCGTCCCGAAAAGCGTGTTGGCTCTAATGAAGTTTGGGATAAAGCGGAACATGCTTTAAAGCAGGCAATGAAAGAACATGCTATTGAATGGATTGATGCTCCAGGCGAAGGAGCTTTTTATGGGCCTAAAATTGAATGTTCTTTGGCTGATTGCTTAGGGCGTATCTGGCAGTGCGGTACTGTACAAGTTGATTTTTCTACTCCAGGACGTCTTGATGCGAGTTATGTTGCTGAAGATGGCAACAAACAAATTCCCGTGATGATTCATCGGGCTATTTTAGGCTCTTTTGAGCGCTTTATGGGTATTTTAATTGAGCATTATGCTGGAAAATTACCTTTATGGCTTGCTCCAATACAAGCAGCAGTCTTAACGATTAGTGAAAAACAAAATGAATACGGAGAACAAGTAAAACAAATTTTACAAAAAAAAGGAATTCGTGCTCATTTTGACTTGAGAAATGAAAAAATTGGTTTTAAAATTCGCGAACATACTTTACAAAAGATCCCTTATCTATTAGTTATAGGGGATAAAGAAATGGCATCAAACCAAGTAGCTCTCCGTACACGTGAAGGGGTAGATCTGGGAGTGATGACAATAGATGCACTTTGTGATATCTTAGCGCACGAAATTAAAAATAAAGGTAAGGATTTGAATCCCTTTTTAAATAGAGAAAATAATAATTCTATTGAAAGCTCGGGAGAGACCGAAAAAAGTCTTTAAAATCTTTAATTGAAAACAAACTGGAGGATTAAACCATTAGTGCACCAACTAAGCGTGAAAATGATCGCGCACGAATTAATGAACAAATTAATGTACCAGAGGTACGCTTAATTGATGTCGATGGTAATCAAGCCGGAATTGTATCAACACGAGAAGCTCTGCGTGCAGCAGAAGAAGGTGGTTTAGATTTGGTTGAAATTTCGCCTACAGCAAAACCACCTGTTTGTCGGATTATGGATTATGGTAAATTTCTCTTTGAGCTGAGTAAGAAGCAAGCTGAAGCGCGTAAAAAGCAAAAGCAAATTCAGGTCAAAGAATTAAAATTCCGTCCAACAACGGAAGACGGAGATTATCAGGTCAAGCTACGCAACCTGATACGTTTCCTTAATCATGGCGATAAAGTCAAAATTACACTACGTTTTCGTGGTCGTGAAATGGCTCATCAAGAATTGGGTATGAAAATTCTTGAGCGTTTGCAACAAGATACTGCTGAATTTGCAGTGGTAGAGCAGCATGCTAAACGTGAAGGAAGACAATTATTGATGGTTTTATCACCCAAAAAAAGTAAGTAGCTGAACAAATGCGGAGTATATTGTTATGCCAAAGTTAAAGTCACATCGTGGAGCAGCTAAACGCTTCCGTAAGACAGCAAGTGGTGCGATTAAACGTCGTGGCGCTTATCGAAATCATATCCTAACGAAGAAATCTACTAAGCAAAAACGTCATTTACGAGTAGGTGCTAGTAGGTTAAAGCCATGCGATGCTAAGTTAGCAGAACGTATGTTGCACGGTAGTTAAGGGGAGATTGAATAATGCCAAGAGTTAAGCGTGGTGTGACTGCGAAAGCACGTCATAAAAAAATATTAAAGCAGGCTAGAGGCTATTATGGTGCTCGAAGTCGTACTTATCGTGTAGCAAGACAAGCAGTTATTAAAGCGGGTCAATATGCATACCGTGATAGACGTCAGAAAAAACGTCAATTCCGTGCATTATGGATTATACGTATTAATGCTCAAGCACGTGAGTGTGGTTTATCATACAGCCGTTTAATTGATGGCTTGAAAAAAGCATCCATTGAACTTGATAGAAAAGTATTAGCTGATCTGGCTGTTAATAACAAAGTAGCTTTTGCAGCAGTGGTTGAGCAAGCGAAAACTGCTTTAGCAAAATAATAATATTATTATTTATTATTATTTTATAATTTAAAATATTAAATAAACATCAAGGAGGCCAAGGCCTCCTTTTTACTTGTTGGGTATAATTATGCTGGATACTATTGCCATACAAGAAGAGGCCTCTCAAGCGATTAATAAAGCTCAAGATGTCGCCGTTCTTGAACAGATTCGAGTAGATTTTTTAGGAAAAAAAGGAAGACTTACTGAGATTTTAAAAGGTCTTGCTCATCTTTCTCCAGAAGAGAAACCTAAAGTAGGGCAATTGGTTAATCAAGTAAAACAGCATATTAGCACTCAAATCGAAGCGAAAATGCTTGCATTAAAAGAAAAGCAATTGCAAGAAAAATTAGCTGCTGAACAAATTGATGTAACTTTACCCGGCAGAAATAGCCACTCGGGTTCATTGCATCCTGTAACCCAAGTAAAACAACGCATCAATGACTACTTTAGTCGGTTAGGGTTTGATATCGTCGATGGTCCAGAAATTGAAACTGAATTTTATAATTTTGAAGCATTAAATATCCCTGGACATCATCCCGCGCGCGCAATGCATGATACTTTTTATTTTGGTGATGGGCGTTTATTGCGCACTCATACCTCTCCAGTGCAGATACGAACCATGGAACAGCGCAAACCGCCTTTTCGTTTGATTGCTCCTGGCCGAGTATATCGTTGTGATTCAGATGTAACCCATACACCAATGTTTCATCAAGTAGAAGGTTTATTAATTGATAAGCAAGCAACGTTAGCTGGGTTAAAAGGCTTATTAGAAGATTTTTTTGCTTATTTTTTTGGTCGCCAATTAGCAGTACGTTTCCGGGCATCTTATTTTCCTTTTACAGAGCCTTCCGCGGAAGTTGATATTGAATGTACTCAGTGCAGCGGCAAGGGGTGTCGTTCCTGCAAATTTACTGGATGGCTAGAAGTTTTAGGCTGTGGCATGGTTCATCCCAATGTATTAAAAGCAGTTAATATTTCTCCTGATGAGTATCAAGGCTGGGCTTTTGGTATGGGCATGGATAGATTAGCGA
The DNA here is from genome assembly GCA_945952115.1 of uncultured Legionella sp. Lineage (GTDB taxonomy): Bacteria > Pseudomonadota > Gammaproteobacteria > Legionellales > Legionellaceae > Legionella. The sequence goes on from CAMFHA010000041.1 coordinate 9,792, forward strand.
TGTTGTATTATGGCATTGATGATTTAAGAATGATGTTTGAGAATGACGTCACTTTTTTAAGTCAATTTTAAATTACAGGTTAATGAGGTCTGTCAATGAAATTAAGTAAGTTATGGTTACGCGAGTGGGTTAATTTCTCATTAACTGAACAAGAATTAGCTGATCAATTAACGTTAGCCGGGCTTGAGGTTGACGCAATAAGCCCTGTGGCCGGTGAGTTTTCTAATGTAGTTGTTGCACAAGTATTAAGTACACGTCCACATCCCAATGCTGATAAATTAACGCTTTGTGAAGTCAATATAAACACAGATAAATCTTTAGCAATTGTGTGTGGTGCTTCAAATGTCAGGGCTGGACTAAAAGTTGCACTAGCAATGGTTGGCGCCCAATTACCTGGTGGTTTAAAGATTAAAGAATCTAAACTACGAGGAGAGTTATCTCAAGGAATGCTTTGTTCGGCAAGTGAGTTGGGATTAGTTGATCAATCCGAAGGTATTTTGGAGCTTGATAGTGATGCCCCTCTTGGAATGAATTTACGTGATTATTTATTGCTAGATGATCTGGTTTTTGATATTGATTTAACGCCTAATCGAGCTGATTGTTTTAGCGTTTTAGGCGTGGCACGTGAAATTGCTGCTTTAAAAAAACTTCCTTTAATAGAACCTGAACTAGTAAAAACAACACCATTAATTGATGATGAACTTTCTGTACAATTAACGGCGGGAGAAGCTTGCCCTCGTTATTGTGGTCGTGTAATTCGCAATATAAACTCCAAAGCAATCACTCCAGTCTGGATGGCCGAGCGTTTACGCCGTTCTGGAATCCGTACACTTCATCCAGTAGTAGATGTTATGAATTATGTGATGATAGAGCTGGGACAACCTATGCATTCTTTTGATTTAGCACAAATAAACGATAAGATTAATGTTCGTTTTGGTAAAAAAGCAGAAGAATTAGAACTTTTAAATGGTCAAACTGTCACCTTGAATGAGACAGTACTAGTTATTGCTGATAAAGAAAAAGCACTTGCATTAGCTGGAGTTATGGGGGGTGCTACCAGTGCTGTCCAAGCTCATACTCAAGATGTATTTTTAGAAAGTGCTTTTTTTAACCCAGTGATAATTGCTGGGGTTGCTCGTAAATATGGGTTATTCAGTGATTCATCACAACGTTATGAACGTGGTGTTGATCCTCAATTGCAATTAAGAGCATTAGAACGTGCTACGGCTTTAATTTTAGCTATTTCTGGAGGACAGGCGGGTCCTGTTATCGATGTAGCCGATCAACACAATTTACCTAAACCAATAAGCTTTAAATTTGATACAACACAAGTACTTAAATTAACTGGTATTTCTATTCCTGTTATAGAGATGCGTAGTTTACTAGAAGGATTAGGTCTAACTATTTCCGGATCAGATACTCTATTTACGGTAGAGATTCCTTCTCATCGCTTTGATTTACAACAAGAAGTTGATTTAGTAGAAGAAGTAGTGCGGCTTTATGGTTACGATAAACTAAAAGCGCAACCAATGAATACAGCAATTCAAGCGGGCACGATTTCAGATAGAGAACGTCTTGCTTATCAATTAAGTCATTGGTTTAGAGCAAAAGGATATAACGAAACAATAAGCTATAGCTTTGTAGATCCAGAATTACAAGAAATTTTATATCCTAAAAAAGAATTTATGCAATTGTTAAACCCAATTTCATCCGAATTATCACAAATGCGTATTGGCATGTGGCCGGGTTTGATTGCTTCAATGATCTATAATATTCATCGTCAACAAAATGCAATTAAGTTTTTCGAAGTGGGTGTTGTCTTTGATGTGCTTAATCAAGAATTAACAGAGCGTCCTCGGGTTGCTGCTTTATTATCTGGAGAACGAGGCGGCTTAAACTGGAATGAAACTACTCGGCACTATGATTTTTATGATCTTAAAGGCGATGTTCAATCTCTTTTTGCTCTATTAAAATTAGAGGAAGTACAATTTGTTCCCGCATTTCATGACGCGTTGCATCCGGGACAATCTGCACAAATCATTATTGACAATAAGGCTACTGGATGGATAGGTGTGTTACATCCGCGTATAGCTGATGCGCTTGATTTGCATCATGATGTGCTTTTATTTGAACTTAATTTAGATTCTTTAATACAATCTAGAGCTCCGTGTTATCAAGCGATTTCAAAATACCCGCAAATTCGAAGGGATTTATCTTTCTTAGTTGATAAAAATGTAAATGTTTTGGATATTGAGCGAGTTGTTCGTTCTGCAAGCCCAGAAAATTGGTTAAAAACCTTTGACGTTTTTGATGTGTATATGGGGCAAGGTATTCCTGAAGGGAAAAAAAGTATAGCAATCTCTATTAGTTTGCAAGATGCTCATCGTACCTTAGTGGATGCTGAGATCAATTCTTTAATTAGTGCTATAATCAAAGCATTGGAAAATGAATTTTCAATTCTTTTGAGGGACTAATTATGAGTGCATTAAGTAAAGCGTTAATTGCTGAAACTTTGTGTGATGAATTAAAATTAACTAAACCTGTTGCTAAAGAAATGGTCGAAAATTTTTTTGAAGAATTGCGCCATGCTTTAGAACATGGAAAACATGTAAAATTATCTGGCTTTGGTAATTTTATTTTAAGAGATAAATCACAAAGACCAGGACGAAATCCAAAAACAGGAAAAGAAATTCCAGTATTGGCTAGAAGAGTAGTTACTTTCAAGCCAGGATTAAAATTAAAAAAGAAAATAGAAGAAATAGGAAAATAGCGCTTTGAATTATTATAAAAAACACGTATTTTTATGCACTAATCAAAAGCCTCCAGGGAAACCTTGTTGCGCAAACTCTGGGGGTGATGAATTTTTTGCTTATATGAAAGCAAAATTAGTGGAGCTAGATCTTTTTGGCTCAGATAAAATTCGTATTTCTAAATCAGGCTGTTTGGGGCGTTGTAAGCTAGGCCCTTGCTTGGTCGTTTACCCTGAAGGTATTTGGTATTCTTATTCTTCTTTTGCTGATCTGGATACAATCATTACAGAGCATTTAATCGCAGATCGCCCAGTGGAGACGCTTCAGATTATTGAATAATAAATTTATTTAATATTTCTTCATGTTTTTTACTATTTATATTATAATGCTTCAGCCTTATTCCGAAGTATTCCCACACTTTGTTCGGGATGATGTTTTTTTTAAATATTAGCCCTTTTAATTAACATGAGTTCAATATGAACGTTAATTAAGTTTATTTTTATAAAAAATGAAGAGAGTTTATAAAAATTTATCCTTTTTACTTGTAGGATCTTTCTGTTTTGGTTAAAATCGCCCGTCCATGATAGAAAGAGTACCAATTTAGGCGGTTCGGAGTTAAATTAATGAAGACAATTAGTGCCAAAGGCCATGAAGTCAAACGCGACTGGTTAATCGTTGATGCCAGCAATAAAGTGTTGGGTCGTTTAGCTACTGAGGTTGCACGTCGTTTACGTGGCAAACATAAAGCTGAGTATACTCCCCATGTTGATACTGGCGACTACATTATTATTACTAATGCAGAGAAAGTTATTGTAACTGGTCGTAAATTCAAAGAAAAAATGTATCATCACCACACTGGTTTTCCTGGTGGTATTAAATCAGTTAATTTTGAAAAAATGCAAGCAAGAAATCCTGCTCGCATCATTGAATTAGCTGTTAAAGGTATGTTGCCAAAGAATCCATTGGGTAGAGAGATGTATCGTAAGTTAAAAGTGTATGCTGGAAACGAGCATCCACATACTGCACAACAACCCAAGAAACTAGAGATTGAGGAATAAGTATTATGGCTGAAATGAAGCAATACTATGGCACTGGTCGTAGAAAAAGTTCAACAGCTCGAGTGTTTTTACGTCCAGGTAAAGGCGAGATTAAAGTAAACAATCGCAGCTTACAAGAGTATTTTTGCCGTGAAACTTCGTGCATGGTCGTAATGCAACCCTTAGAAACTGTTGATTTATTAAAGAAATTTGATATTTACATTACAGTTAGTGGTGGAGGTATTTCTGGCCAAGCGGGTGCTGTGCGCCTAGGTATAGCTAGAGCTTTAGTCGCTTATGATGAGCATGATTTGGCTAAAGATGCTGAACCAAACCCTAATTCATTTAGAAGAAAATTACGTGCACGTGGCTTATTAACTCGTGACTCACGTCGTGTGGAAAGAAAGAAAGTCGGCTTGCATAAAGCTCGTCGCGCTACTCAGTACTCCAAACGTTAATTTTTTTATTCATGTCTTGTTAAAAACCCCGGCTATGTCGGGGTTTTTTTTACAATTTAGAACGTGTTTACAATTCATCTCTATAGCACTGGAATAGATCTCAATGGATCCTGCGAATAAGTTGCGAGACGTCGAAATAGGAAATACTGAGAAATCCTAGTTTTTAATTTTTATTTTTTTTTGAGCTGGTTGATTATTCTTTTCGTTTAAATAATTAATTGTATTGGAATGAAATAAGCTTAATCTTTTTGTATTTATGGGTTCGGTTTTAAGCAGTTTATTTTCAGGTTTTTTTTCTTTTTTATTAAAAAAACTTTGATTAACTGTGGCAGATTTTGATTCTAATGCTTGAGCTTTTCTTTTTGTCCCTTTTTTTGCAGAAGAATTATTACTAGGAGCTGTAGGTTCATAAAGAGCATTTAATCCGGCATCAGCTGTTTGTTTAATAGGATTAAAACGGTTTAATACTTCTGCATGAATAGCTCTAAATTGACTATGTAATTTTAAAATATCTTTATATTGCTGTTTTCCTTGAGCGGGTGCTCTTAATTCTATTACTAGAGCATTTACTGGGTTGTGTTTTGTTCCAATATTAGTACTGGGGATAAAGCGTTCAGTTAAACAGCCAATAGGATCCGCTGGTGCATTTTCTGGATCAACTAAAACCCCTTGAAATGTCTGTTTATAAAAATCATCAAACAGTTCCATGAATGAATCATGCTTAAACATGAGATGACCGGGATGATCTTGATTATTACCCTGTCCACCATTGGAAATTTGAATTGCCTTTCGACAGAACGATTTAATTGCATTTTTAGGAATAGCTTGTAATAGTTGTTGCTCATAAGGATGAAGTTGTTTAAAGAAATCAGCTAAAGTTGCTTTCATAAAATAAGGAAAAATGGATTTTCTTAGAGTATTAGCTAAGCTGGTAGCAATTTCATCAATCTCCTTATTGTTCGGCTTTCTCTTTATTTCTCCATTTGCCACTTTTATTTTTTGGTGTTGCTCTGCTATCCATAGGGCATCGTCTTTAAATAACTCGATTAGATAAGCTTGGCTTGTAGAAATTAAAGCTAATTCATAAACAATCCCTCTTAAGAAATCTTTAGCTCCGATTGCGTGTACAGGAAATTGCTTTTCAGTGAAAAAGCCATCAGCTAATCTTATCGCAGACTTAAAAATTTGCTCTTCATATTGATGAAACCTTCGATGAGGACGGCTTTCATTAAAATCCGCAGCAATTTCTTTTTCTTGATTTAGAAGAGAAAATTCTGTGCTCATGGGAAAGCTATTTTTAACTTGAGGATCAAAAATGCAACCAACAGGTAAGCTTAAATTATATTGACTAGTAAATACTGGAGCATAACGAGGTGCTAAATCATTATAATTGAGTTGCAATACCCATTGTGCATCATTGGGAAAACGAAATTCAAAATCAGGTCCTGCGTTTTTAGGATCAAATATAATTTGAGGTGAAGTAATTTCAAGTTTATTGCTTGTATTCTCTAACTCATTATAATAATCAATGAAATGACTTAAACTCAGGTAATGAAGCGCTTTCTGCTCTTGCCGACTGGGCTTTTTATATTGCTCAAATTGACTAGTAACAAGCAGTTTTTTTTGTTGGGTTAACCAATCACAATACGCTTTAATCAAATGTAATAGTTCGTTAGCATGTTCTTGTGTTGGACCTGATCTAAATTCAATAGAGGTGCGTTTAGGAAAAAGATTTCCTTCTTCAGATCGGTTCGAGTCTGTGGACATGCAAAGTGGATTAGTTTTATCCATAGGTTGAGCAATGATATCATTGTAAGCATCTTTGATTGGATGGAACGTTGGTTTACTTGTGGTATCGCTAAGATAATACACACCAAGGGCTCCTTGTCCAAAGTAATCCGGCATCGTTTCACTTTCAATTCCACTTAGAATTTGTAATGAGCTTGTTATTGTTGCATCATGTTTAAATTTTGACATCTAGTGACTCTCGTTAACCTGAAAGAGTTTAAATCCTCTGCAATGGCTAATAATCATAGCATATTGTGTATAATGTGCGCAATAAAGGGGGTGAAAATTGGTGGAACTAAAGGAATGCGAGAGCTCATTTAAATATTTTCATTAAAAATCATGCAGTTAAAAAGAAACTCATTCAATCTGAGTATTTTAGAGAGAAATCTCACCCAAAAGGTTAAAAATGTGATAGAATATTCATTTTTGCACAGCGAAAATTGTACGATTTGGTTCTATCACCAATTAACAAATTGATTAGGAGTTGCTAATGGCAATTGTTGCAAAACGCACCATTATGTCTTTATTTTCTGACGCAGATGACGTTTATAGTCATCAAGTTCGTATTGTATTAGCCGAAAAGGGCGTCAATGTGGAGATTCTTCCTGTAAAACAAGATGAACCCAATACAGATTTACTTACGCTTAATCCTTATGGGACTGTGCCTACTTTGATTGATAGAGAATTGGTCCTTTATGAAGCGCGAATTATTATGGAGTATCTTGATGAGCGTTTTCCTCATCCTCCACTATTACCTGTATATCCAGTCGCTCGTGCTGAAACTCGTAAAATGATGCACCGAGTAGAACAAGATTGGTATTATTTAATGAATTGTATTCTACGCGATGATAATTCTGAAGAAGCTCGTGCAAATTTAGCTGAAAGCTTAACTAGCTTAGATCCATTATTTTCTGATAAGCCTTATTTTTTAAGTGATGAATTTTCTTTATTAGACTGTGCTTTAGCTCCTTTATTATGGCGCTTACCTAAATTAGGTATTACTATTAATGCAGAATACAAAGGGCTAACTGCTTATATGCAGAAAGTATTTAAACGGGATTCGTTTCAAACCAGTTTAACTGAGGCTGAGCGACAAATAAGAGCTGCTTAATATGACAACAACTGACACAATGACCTCTAATAAACCCTATTTAATTAGGGCATTTTATGATTGGATTGTTGATAATCAGCTGACACCCTATATTTTAGTTAATGCTGCTTATCCTGGAGTTCAAGTTCCTCGAGAACATATTCGTCATGATCGGATAGTTTTAAATATTTCTCCTACTGCCACACGAGGTCTTTTGTTGGAGAATGATCGAATTGTGTTTACGGCTCGTTTCTCCGGACAAACAGAACAAATTTTTGTTTACCCAGGAGCAGTACTTGAAATCTATGCAAAAGAAAATGGTAGAGGTATTGCTTTTGCTATCGACGAAGAGGAACCACCTCCTTCAACAACAGGTTCAGAATCTGGTGGCACTAAAACTAAACCTTCTTTAAAATTAGTTAAATAGGCATATAGTATTAGCCACTAAGTTTTAGACGGAGCGCATTTGAATGAAGCGAAGAGAATGTACATGACTAGAGCTGAATGAGAATGCAGGTGTAATTTTAAGTGCGGTTTTTCTTTGCTATTCGTCATCCTGAGCGTAGCGCTTCCAATTAGCTTTAAGTTTTACTGGATACCCAAGCTCCCCACGTACCGCGGCTTGCCCGCGGTATCCAGTGGTTCGAAGTATTGAGCTCCGAACGCTTGAATGCCGCGGGCAAGCCACGGGACGTAGAGAAACATTTTAAGGCAGCGCTATTAGGCCAAAATGACCCAAACTACTCTTTGAAAAAAAAGTTAAAGGGTTAAGACTTCACTTTATTTTTAGGTTTTCCTTCTTTACTTAATATATTCAAGGAGGGCTAGGATGTCCCAATTAGAATATGCTCTTTATAGCACAACTCAAATTAAGACTTGTGAACAACAAGTGCCTCTTTTGTATCATCTTAATGAATTTCAGTTAATGTTGCAGGCAGGAATAGAGGTTTTTTCTTTTATTCTACAAGAGTTCCCTTCTATTCGTCATCTTGCCGTGTTTTGTGGTTCAGGAAATAACGCTGGAGATGGTTATATTGTTGCCCGTTTAGCCCATCAACAAGGTTTACTGGTTACAGTTTATCAATGTAAGGCTTTGGAAGATTTACCAAATCCAGCACAACAAGCTGCATTGGAAGCACAAGCTGTCGGAGTTGAGTTTCAATGGGCGGATGAGCCTATAGATAGTGAAACGGAACTTATTGTAGATGCTTTGCTTGGTATCGGTTTGCAAGGTTCTGTGCATGGTCTGATCGCTTCAGTAATTCAACAAATTAATTCAAGTGGTCTTCCTGTAGTGTCCATCGATCTTCCATCTGGTTTAAATGCTGATAGTGGCGAAGTAGCCAATTTATGTATTCAAGCCTCGATGACCTATAGCTTGATTGGTCGTAAAATAGGAATGTATACGCTTGATGGCCCTGACTACTGCGGAACAATTTATTGTCATCATTTAAAATTAGAATCCTATTTGAACAGCATCAATCCTTGCGCGCAATTACTTAATAAACATAATATTTCTTTGCCTTTAGCTGCAAGAAAAAAAAATTCGCATAAAGGTGATTATGGACATATTTTAATTATTGGTGGTGGGCTCGGTATGGCTGGTGCAGTAGCTTTAGCTGCTAAAGCGGCCCTACGCACTGGCGCAGGAGCTGTTACGATTGCTACACATCCTGAACATGTATCAGCAATTTTAGCCTTAATTCCAGAGGCTATGGTTTGGGGTATTGAAGAAGCAAATGAATTACTAAACTTATTGGCCAAAGTATCTTTTTGTATTATTGGTCCAGGGCTAGGAGAAAGTGATTGGGCAAATAATTTATTTTTAGTGGCGCTTAGTTCGCAACTGCCCATGGTTATTGATGCTTCTGCATTGCGATTATTAGCTAATAAACCTCAAATGGACGATAATTGGATATTGACTCCACATCCAGGCGAAGCCGCTAGCTTACTTGCTTGTTCGAGTAAAGAGATTCAAGAAGATCGCATTAATGCAGTGCGTTTGATTCAAAAAAAATATGGAGGAGTAGTCGTTCTAAAAGGAGTGGGTACAATCATTCACACGTTAGAGAAAAATATATTTATTTGCCCTAAAGGAAATCCTGGAATGGCCAGTGCTGGAATGGGCGATGTTTTAAGTGGTATTATAGCGGGTTTAAGTGCTCAAGGACTTGCTTTATCCGAAGCAGCTAAATTGGGTGTTTGGTTGCATGCGTTAGCAGGTGATATAATTGCAGAGCAACAGGGCGAGCGAGGTTTATTAGCGAGTGATTTAATAAATAAATTGCCTCTGATATTAAGATCTTAATAACATTTAATAAGGTTTCAAAATAGATTGTACTGATGAAAAAAATTCAAAATGAATATTGTTTATTTTTAAGCGATGAGAAAGCAAGTCAAGATTGGGCTAGCAAATTAGCACCGCATTTATCTGCGCCAGTTATACTCAGTTTTAGCGGTGATATTGGCACAGGAAAAACAACAATAATACGTGCGATGTTACGTGCTTTAGGTGTACAATGTGCAATTAAAAGTCCAACTTTTTCTTTAGTTGAAAGTTATCAATGCACTCAATTTACAGTTCATCATTTTGATTTATATCGCATTCATAATGAAGAAGAGCTGGAATATATTGGGTTTCGAGATTTTTTTTCTGAACATTGTGTTTGTTGTATTGAATGGGCTGAACATGCCGGACAATTATTGCCGAAAATAGATATTTATTTTAAATTAAAAATAAAACAAGCCGGTCGAGAGCTTGAAATAAAAGCCTTAACTGAAACTGGTCAAAAAGTGTTAAAAAACCTGTTCAAAGCAGAGTGAACGATTACATAATGAAAAAAATAAGATGGTTCTGGTTGATACTAACATTGAGTTACTTTAACTTATTTGCTGCACAAATAACGGGTATTACTTCGTCTCAAACAGGAAATAAATATACTCTTTACTTTTCTGTTCATGGTGCTTTTACTCATAGGATATTTACGCTAAGCCAGCCTAATCGGGTAGTTATTGATTTATACGATACCCAATTAGGATTTAATCTTAATCAATTAAGTCTTAATAGTACTTTAATTAAACAGATTCGTGCTAGCAGGGCTAATTCAAAAACCTTAAGAATAGTACTTGAAGTAAATCAATCTGTGAGCGCTTCTTCCAGTCCCTGGTCTTCTGAAGGCGTTTTTCAAGGGATTCGTATTGACTTAGGTGGAAAACAAAATACCTTTTCCAAAGCTATTCCTATAGCTCCAATTAAAAAAAATGTTGCTTTGTCTAGCCTCTCTAAAAAAGGTTTACCAACCAATCATATTCCACATAATGCCCACGGTATAATGAAAAATTCTGTAACGTCTTCACAAGCAATTATAACTCACAATGTGCCTATCCATGTTTCTCATAAGCCAAATAATTCTTTAAGAGATGTTATTGTTGTTCTTGATGCTGGACATGGAGGAAAAGATCCTGGCGCAAAAGGGCCTAGAAACAGTAAGGAAAAAAATGTAGTTTTAGCAATTACTTTAAAGTTAAAACAGCTTATTGATAGACAGCCAGGAATGCGTGCAGTATTAACTCGTTCAGGGGATTATTATATTGGTTTAAGGGAACGATTAAATAGTGCCAGAAAGTATAATGGTGATATTTTTGTTTCAATTCATGCAGATGCTTTTAACAATCCTCATTCAAGTGGCGCTTCTGTGTTTGCCTTATCCCAGCGCGGTGCTACGAGTGAAGCTGCTCGCTGGATCGCAGAAAAAGAAAACTATTCCGAATTGGGTGGTGTTAATTTAGGTGAGTTAGATGATAGTAATGGTGTAGTGCGTTCTGTATTAATCGATTTATCCCAAACAGCAACGATTAATGCAAGCTTGGAAATGGGAGGACAAGTGTTAGGCCAACTCAATCGGTTTACTCGTTTGCATAACCACCGCGTAGAGCAAGCCCGGTTTATGGTTTTAAAATCACCAGATATCCCTTCAATTTTAGTTGAAACAGGGTTTATTTCCAATCCTGTTGAAGAGCGTAATCTTACCAGTTCATCTTATCAAACTCGTTTAAGCCAAGCTATTTTTGATGGCTTAAAAAGCTATTTTTGGAATAATCCACCTCAAGGAACGCGTATTGAGGCTATGCTCAACAATAAATTTCATATTGTTCAACGAGGAGATACCGTACCCAAAATAGCTGCTCGGTATCATATCTCGATAAAAAATCTACAAGCGATGAATTATCTTTCGATAAATTCATCATTGAAAACTGGTCAGCGTTTAGTGATCTCTGCATGATTAAGCGGATTCAGCAATTGCCTGCAATGATTGCAAATCAGATTGCGGCAGGTGAAGTAATTGAAAGACCTGCCTCTGTAGTTAAGGAATTATTAGAAAATTCTTTAGATGCTGGAGCGACACACATTGAGATTGATCTGGCTTACGGTGGTTTAAATCATATTAAAATCAGTGATAATGGTTCTGGAATTTTAGCGGAAGATTTACCTTTGGCTATTGCAGCTCATGCAACCAGTAAAATTAATCGTTTAGACGATTTATATGCGATTAATAGTATGGGATTTAGAGGAGAAGCTTTAGCCAGTATTGCCTCTATCGCCAAGCTCAAAATTAATTCTAAACCAGAGCAGCAAGAACATGCTGTGATGCTGATTGTGCTGGAAAATAAACAAGAATTGGTTCCTTGTGCCCGAACAAAAGGGACTACTATTGAAGTGCACGATCTATTTTTTAATGCGCCAGTACGAAAACGTTTTTTAAAATCAGAAAAACTTGAATTTCAAGCGATTGAAATGGTAGTAAAGCGCTTCGCATTAAGTGTGCCTCATATTGCTTTAAGCTTAAGCCATAATAATAAATTAATTTTTTCTTTAGTCCCTGCTCTAGATGAACAAGCAAGACAAAAGCGTGTGGCAAAAATATTAGGCCGAGCTTTTATAGAGAGTGCTATTTTTTTGGAAGTTACTCAAGGCTCAATGCACTTACAAGGATGGATTAGTAATAAAATTTATCAGCGAAGCCAAAATGATCGTCAATGGGTTTATATTAATCAACGCATGGTAAAAGACAAATTGATTAATCATGCTATAAAACAAGCGTATGACACCTTACTTTATCCTGGACGTTTTCCTTCTTGTGTACTTTATCTTACCATGAATACGCGAGAAATTGATGTGAATGTACATCCTACAAAGCATGAAGTTCGTTTTGAACAACCTCGTTTAGTACATGATTTTTTTATTGCTCAATTGACACGTGCTTTAGAAATGGAACAAGAAAAGGGAAGCAATTACACTCAGATTCATGAGCCAAGCCCTCAATGGTTTGATTCTCCTGTTAAGCCTCTAAAAAGCGCAGCATCATTACACCATGGCTTTGCCTCTGTTGCTCCAAAATTATCTGGATATGAAGAGCTGCCTTGGATAAATTTAAATAAACAATTTAGTTTAATCTGGTTTGAACAAGTTCCTTATTTAGTTGATACTGCTAGTTTATATCAAGCGTGGTTAACGCAAGAATTAAACATAGCGAACTATCCTTTAGCCAGTCGACCTTTATTAGTGGTTATTCGTTATCCTTTAATAAAGCAAGTGCATGAAATAGAACAAGTACAGTCTTTTTTATCTGCTGTAGGTATTGATACTGAGGTGGAGAACGATGCTCTCTTGATTCGAAGCATTCCTATTGCTGTTCCTTATTTAGATTTAAAAATTTTTTGTGAGCGAATATTTTCTTTGCTTAATTATTCTTTTGATAAAGTACAAAAAGAATTAATAAAAGCGCAATCGCTAGAGACAGCCCAATTAAGTCTAGAGGAGCGTTTGAATTTAAGTCAATTTTTTGTGAGTGTGCAACATAATAAAGACAGTGATTTTGATATTTATAAACAGTTTACCTTAGAAGATTGTCGGATGTTATTAAATGTTTAAACCAGTATTTTGCTTAATGGGTCCAACTGCTTCTGGAAAAACATCTCTAGCGAGTGAGTTATTAGCTCATATTCCTGTTGAACTAATTAGTGTTGATTCCGCTCTAATTTATCGTGAAATGAATATTGGTACAGCTAAACCTTTACCTGAAGAATTGAAGAAAGCTCCTCATCATTTAATAGATATTAAAGATCCCATTGAATCTTATTCCGCTGCTGAATTTTGTGACGATGCGTTTGTTTTGTGTGAAGAGATCTTTAAAAAGGGAAAATTCCCTGTTTTAGTAGGGGGTACCATGATGTATTTTAATGCTTTTCAACAAGGTATGTCTTCTTTGCCTGAAGCCAATGAATCCATAAGATCTGCAATTGAGCAAGAGGCTCAACAACATGGTTGGCCTTATTTGCATCAAAAATTAAAACTTATTGATAGTGAAACGGCCCAAAAGGTTCATGCACATGATGCTCAGAGAATACAAAGGGCTTTAGAAGTTTATTATCTTTCAGGTATTCCTTTATCTATTTATCAAAAAGAACACAAGCAAAAGCCGGAATATGATTTTGTTAATATTGCTTTGTTTCCTGAACAACGCGCATGGTTGCATGAGCGTATTGCTTTACGATTTGATGAAATGCTTCAGTTGGGATTAATTGATGAAGTAAAGCAGCTTAAAGAGCATTGGAATTTAGAGCCTACAATGCCTTCCATGCGTTGTGTAGGTTACCGCCAAGTTTTTGACTATTTAGACGGTGCTTATTCCTATGATTTATTACGTGATAAAGGGATGGCTGCAACACGTCAATTGGCTAAAAGACAATTAACTTGGTTACGTCATTGGAACGCGGCTTATTATTATGATCCTCAAAAACCAAGTTTTAAAGAAGAGATTATAGCGAAAATTAAGGAAATATTAGATAATAAACTATCTTAATAAAGAATGAAGCCATAAAGGATAGCTATGTTAACTGAAAATAAAGAGCCTGCTAGTGCTAAAAAAAATTATGTGGTGCATCGTCATCAATTGCCTTTAAGTTGCCCCGCAGATGACATGGAATTATGGAATGCTCATCCAAAAGTTTATTTGCCTATTGAAAAAACAGGAGTAGAGGTTTGTCCTTATTGTGGATCACGTTTTGTTTTGCAAAATGATTAATTCTATTTGTATTGTCAGACTCTCAGCTTTAGGCGATGTTCTGATGTTAGTTCCTTTGGTTCGCACTATACAGAACTATTTCCCTAATGTGAAATTGACTTGGGTTATATCACGGCCAGCTTATGATTTAGTCGAAGGCATGGATGGTGTTGAATTTATACTTATTGATAAACCGAATACACTCAAAGATTTTTGGCAATTTAAACAACAAATGCGATCCTATTATTTTGACGTTTTACTGGCACCTCAAGCGAGCTTCAGAACAAATTTATTATATCCTTTAATTAAAGCTAAAAGAAAGATTGGTTATGATAATCATCGAGCAAATGATGGGCATCGTTGGTTCATTAAAGAAAAAATTAACCCGGGTTCAGAGCATACTTTAGAGGGTTTTTTAAAGTTTGCTGAGCCTTTAGGTATTAAAGAGAACATTATTCAATGGAACTTGCCCATTAATAAAGAAGATTATGCCTGGGCAGATCAACATCTTCCGAAAGAGCATCCTATTCTCGTTGTAAATCCTGCAGCAAGTAAACCCGAGCGTAGTTGGCTAGTAGATCGTTATATTGATGTTTTATTAGAAGCACAAAAACGTTGGCAAGTGGAAGTGGTTTTGACAGGTGGACCTGGCGAGTATGATCGCCAATTAGCAGAGCAAATTTCTAAATCAATTTCTGTCACCGATTTAGTAGGTAAGACAAAACCTAAACAATTATTAGCAGTCATTAGTAAAGCCAATGCTGTGCTCTGTCCTGATACGGGACCCTCTCATATGGCTGCTGCAGTAAATACGCCAGTAATTGCGCTGCATGCCGTGACTAATCCTTTAGTTTCCGGTCCTTATACCTTTCCTCATCTTGTTGTGAATCGTTATCCAGAAGCGGTGCAAAAATTTTTGGGTATGCCTTATGCGCAGCATATTTGGGGTACTCATGTACATGGGGAACATACTATGGAATTAATTTCTGTTAGTGAGGTAATGGCACAATTAGAGAAAATATTTGATTAGACTTCTTTAGAAACTGCCATTAATGGCCGATCTCTGCTGAAAAAAGTGCTTCAAAATGCTCATGTACTTTGTACACTGTAATGACACTAAGTTAGGAGATTTTGTCTTTCCCGCGAAAGCGGGAACTTCCAATTAGCCTTAAGTTTTAGTTGACTAT